>NZ_SMKD01000080.1 GCF_004348595.1 Micromonospora sp. KC723 | reverse complement strand
CCACCCGACCCCACCCCGGCGCCCAGTCCGCCACGGCGAACCTGGCCATGGGCCCGGCGCTGGCGGTCATCGACCGGATCCGCGACGCGGTGCGCAAGCCGTCCGAGGGGAAGCGCTGACGGCAGGCCGGGGGGTGGTGGCCTTCCGACCGGGAAGGCCACCACCGCACTTCGGCCAGGTGATCTGGCAGCGGGCCGAGCCACGGGAAGGTCGGCGTGACGTGCCCCTCGCCCTCGCCGTCGGGGTGTCAGGTCCGGGCGCGGACGAGGTGCGGGAAACCGACCCGGACGTCCACACCGTCCGACGCGTGCAGCGCGGGTGGCTGCGCCGGGGCGGGCAGACCGGCGGCCTGGACGACGTCCTGCCGGAGGTCGACAAGGTTGCCACGGCGAAGCGGCCACGGCGGATGCGCCACGTCCACTGCGACGAGGCGTCCCGCTACCTGGGAATACAGTCGGTAGCGGGCGGTCAGGAAGTGGTCGAAGGCCGTGAGTTCGGCGTCCCGGTATGCCTGGCCGAAGCGTACCCGCAGGTCGTAGCCGGCCCCGTCCGGTCCGGGCGTGCGCCGCCGGCCCCGGTAGCGCACCGTGTCGCCGTCGACCTCCACCGCCAGGTCCGACCAGAAGTAGGGCAGTCGCAGGCTGGCGCGCGCGGCGACCACGGCCGGCAGCCGCCCGGCGTCGAGCGAGAAGAAGTAGAGCCCGACGGCGCCGTCCGGCCCGTGGACATAGGTGCGCACGTTCGTCTCCGGGAACCGGGACAACCAGGGCACGGCGGGTAGCCGGGGTGGACGCACGTCCTCCATGAGGAAGGGCAACAAGCCGACCCAGGCGGCACCGTCGAAGGTGTGTACGGTCAGGTTGGCGGGCAGCAGACGTTGGACCACCTGTGCGGGGTACCGCCAGTGGAGGAAGGTCATCGTGCGCCACCGCTGGACCAGCACGGCGGTGGACACCTGCGGTGAGCGCGGTGCGCGCATCCCACCTCCTCGGAGAGCGCCGACGGCCACACGCCTCGCATCGCCGTACCGCTGGGGCTACCCTTCCGCTGCGCCGGATACACCTGCCGAGGGGAGGGCGCACCCGCCGTGGTGCCGATCGGCGGCGTGCCGTCCGGTTGCCGGACGTCGGCAAGAATGTCGGGCGATGTCGGCCGGATGCCGCCCTGGATGGCGGCCCGAGGTGAAGGCCACGATGTGGGCATGACAAGCGACTATGCCGTGCTCACCGAGGACTTGACCAAGTTCTACGGCCAGCGTCGCGGCATCGAGAGCCTCACGCTCCGGGTGGGTGCCGGTGAGGTGCTGGGCTTCCTCGGCCCCAACGGTGCCGGGAAGACCACCACCATCCGCCTGCTGCTGGACTTCCTGCGTCCGACCTCCGGCAGCGCGACCGTCCTCGGACTCGACCCGCGCCGCGACAAGGCCGCCCTGCACCGACAGATCGGCTATCTCCCCGGCGAGCTGTCGTTTCCCGGCCGGGAGACAGCCGGGGACCTGCTGCGCTTCTTCGGCGCGGCCCGCGGCGGCGTGGCCTGGTCCCAGGTCACCGCCCTGGCCGAGCGGCTCGATCTGGACCTGTCCCGCCCGGTACGCACCATGAGCAAGGGCAACAAGCAGAAGGTCGGTCTGGTCCAGGCGTTCATGCACCGGCCGGCGCTGCTGATCCTGGACGAGCCCACCAGTGGCTTGGACCCGCTCATGCAGCAGGAGTTCCTGGCTATGGTCCGGGACGCCCGCGATGCCGGGCAGACGGTCTTCATGTCCTCGCACGTCCTGGCGGAGGTGCAGCACACCGCCGACCGGGTGGCCATCATCCGGGACGGCCGGCTGGCCGCCGTCGAACGCGTGGAGTCGCTCGGCAAACGGGCCATCCGGTCGGTGGAGATCCACTTCAATGATCCGGTGGACCCGGCGGAGTTCGACGTCCTGCCCGGGGTCAGTGAGGTGACCGTGTCCGGGCCGGTGCTCCGGTGCACGGTGAGTGGCCGCCTGGATCCGTTGATCAAGATGGCGGCGCGGCACGAGGTCGTGGACATGCTGTCGGCCGAGCCCGACCTGGAAGAGACGTTCCTGTCGTTCTACTACCACTCGGAAGGAGCCGGCGATGCTTCCCGCGCTGGTGCGTAAGACCTGGCGCGACGACCGCCGCGCGGTGCTCGGCTGGGCCGTCGGCGTCGCCGCTTTCACCACCATCTACACGTCTTTCTACCGCCAGTTCCAGGGCGCGGCCGAACTCAAGCAGGAGGCCCTGCCCCAGGGGATGCTGGACTTCCTCGGCATCGCCGACATGTTCTCGCCGGCCGGTTACCTCCAGGCGACGATCTTCAGCCTGGTGGGTCCGCTGCTGGTCCTGATGTGCGCGATCACCCTGACCGCCCGGACGATCGCCCGGCCGGAAGAGGACGGCGGTATGGAACTACTGCTGGCCAACCCGCTCTCCCGTACCGCTTTCGCCGGCCAGCGTCTCGCGGCTACCGGCACCGCCGTCACCGTGGTCGCGGCCATCCCGTTGCTCCTGCTGTTCGTCGTCGTCCCCCGGGTGGGCATGGACATCCCGCTGTCCAACGTCGCCGCCGCCGGTGTCGGGTTGATCGCCCTGGTCTGGTGCTTCACCGGCATCGCCTTCCTGGCCGGTGCCGTCTCCGGAAGGAGGAGCAGCGTCCTGGCGGTCACCGGTGCGCTCGCCGTCGCCGCCTACATGGCCAACGCCATCTCGGGCATGTCCGAGGGCTGGCACTGGGTGCGCTGGCTGTCGCCGTTCCACTACTTCATCGGCACCGATCCCCTGCACACCGGTTGGCACCCGGTCGAACTGCTCATCCTCGTGGCCGTCGGTGCCGCGACGGCCCTCGCCGGAGTGTGGGCGTTCGACCGTCGCGACGTCGGTGTCTGACGCGGAACCTGGTGGTCGTCGAACACGGTCGGCGCCACCAGGTTCGGCAACCGGCTGTCGTCCCCGCCTCCACCCGGGGGCCACCGGAACGCGGACAAGGACCTACCGATGAGCGACCACCGTTGGCTGGCCGACGACTGCGAAGGGCTGCTCCGCGCTCCGGCCGGCGAGTGGCACGGGCGCACCGCCGCCCGGCTGGGGGCGCGGGCCGCCGACGAGGGCCTGCACCTGCACGACCTCGTCGACGGCGTTTTCGCCGCCGCCGCGGTCTGCTGGCGTACGCCGCCCCTCGACTCCGCCGACACCACGGACGCCGTGCACCGTCGGGCGGCGACGCTGCTGGACGCCACGCGCGGGGTGTTGCGGGCCGTCCTCGACGGCTACCTCCGGCAGAGCCGCGCCGAGCTGGTACGCCACGACGCCGAGCGTGCCGCGTTCGTCACCGAACTGTTGACCGGTCGGGCCGAACCCGGCAGCCTGGTCGAGCGGGCCCACCGCTACGGCATCCGACTGTCCGCCACGCACACCGTGCTGGTCGCCCGTGCCGCCCACCTCACCGCCGACATCACGCACCGCGTCGACGCGGCGCTCGCCGCCCGGTTCGGCGAGGGCAACATCCTCACCACCCTCCGCGACGGTGACCTGGTGTGCATCAGCGCCGGCGGGCTCCGCGGCATCGGTGCCGAGCTGGCCCACCTGCTCCTCACCGAGCTGGGTGCCGAAGGTTGGCAGGTGGCCGTCGGTCGTCCCCACCCGGGGGTGCACGGCCTGGCCACCTCTCTCGAAGAGGCTCGCAACGCCCTCGACCACGCCGCCAAACTGGGCTTCACCGCGCCCGTGCTCAACGCCGCCGACCTGCTGGTGTTTCCGGTCCTGCTGCGTGACCGGGAGGCCATCACCGACCTGGTCACCACCGTCCTCGGCCCGCTCACCACCGCCCGCGGCGGCATCGAGCCCTACCTGGAAACCCTGGCTGTGCTCTTCGAGAACCAGGGCAACCACACCGCCACCGCGCGCCAGATGCACCTGTCCGTCCGGGCGGTCACCTACCGTCTCGACCGCATCCACAGCCTGACCGGTTACCACCCCAACGAACCCACCCAACGTTTCACCCTGCACGCCGCCGTGCTCGGCGCCCGACTCCTCGGCTGGCCGGACCGGCAGGAGACGTAGGCCGGGAGCCGGAGGGTACTCAGCCGCCGACCGTCTGGGCGGTGAGGTAGTCGAGGACGGCGCGTACGTCACCGTCGGTGCGGGCCAGGACGCGGCGCTGCCGCTGGGCGCCGTTGCCGTCGCGACGCAACCGGGTGAGCTGTTCGCGTACCTGGTCGAGGTCGCCGTGGCGGTCCAGGACCGGGGTGACCGTGGCGAGCAGTTCGTCGACGAGGTCCCAGGCGGGTCGGGCGCGGCCGGAGCGCAGGTCGATCAGATCGCCGGCGAGGCCGTCGTGGGCGGCCCGCCAGTGCGCGGCGGAGACCAGGCAGTCTCTGATCCGGCGGGCCGGCACCCCGGCACGTACGTCGTCGGCGAGCGTCGCCACCAGAGCCCGGACCAGCCCGGCGACCAGTACGGTGTCGTCCACCGTCGGGCAGACGTCGCCCACCCGGACCTCCACGGTGGGATACGCGGCCGACGGGCGCGCGTACCAGTAGACCATCGCGGCGTCGAGCAGGATGCCGGCCTTGATCAACTCTTCGACGGTGGCGTCGTAGTCGGTGGCGGACTCGAAGTGCGGAGTGGGTCCGATGCTGGGCCAGCGTTCCAGCTGCATGGACCGCCAACTGGCGTGCCCGGTGTCGTGGCCGTCGTGCAGGGGCGAGTTGGCGGTGATGGCCTGCACCACGGGCAGCCAGGGGCGCAGGTGGTTGCAGATCTGCACGGCCAGCTCCCGGTCCGGTACGCCGACGTGCACGTGGCAGCCGCACACCGCCGGGTCGTGGGCGACCGGGCCGAAACGGCGGGACATCGCGTGGTACCGCGGCTCGTCCGGCACCGAACGGTGCCGCTCGTGTACGGGCGTGGCCCCGACCGCGACCAGCCGGGCCCCGACGGTCCGGGCCGCGTCGGCGGCACGACGGCGCAGCTCCAGCAGGTGGGCCCGGAGTGCACCGAGGTCGGCGCAGACCGGGGTGACCATCTCGACCATGCTGTGCCGGAACTCCTGCCGGCTCTGCTCACGCGTCGCGGTGGACAGTGCGGCACGGACCCGGTCGGCGGCCGGGAGGCTCTCCCCGGTGACCGGGTGCAGCAGCAGGAACTCCTCCTCCACCCCCAGGGTCAGCAGCTTCGAGGCGGCGTCGGTGGTGGTGGCGGCGCGCGGCGGGTGGGACGTCATCGGCACCTGCTTCCAGAGCTGGCCCCGGCCAGTGATGCCGGCGGTCTCCCGGCCGGGGGCCGGCCACTCGGGGCGAGGCTCGTCGACCACGCCTGCTCGTCGACGGCTGGGGCGTCACCCGACGGCGTCATGCCCTCACCGTACGGTCCTCAGCCCCGCCTACGGGGCGGATCGGTGAACGCGCGGTGACGGCCGGGCCGCCCGGAGCGGGAACACCGCCGCGGAGTTCAGGTGTGCGCCTCGCCCCAGCGGGTAGCCCTCGGCGGCGGTTCGTGTCGGTGGTGGGAAAGGGTGGCCACTGGTGTGTGGCATCAGCGGGGAAGCGCGGTTCGACGGTTCGCCGCCGGACGCCGACGCGGTGGCCAGGATGAGCGACGCGATGCGCTCGCGGGGACCCGACGGCGAGGGTACGTGGAGCGACGGGTGGATCGTCCTCGGGCACCGCCGGCTCACCATCATCGACCTGTCCGACGCCGGCGCGCAGCCGATGGTCCGTGAGGACCTGGGCCTGGCACTGGTCTTCAACGGCTGCGTCTACAACTATCCCGAACTGCGCGAGGAACTGCTCGCCGCCGGGCACACCTTCCGCTCCACCAGCGACACCGAGGTCATCCTGGTGGCGTACGCGCAGTGGGGCGAGGCGTTCGTCGACCACCTGGTCGGCATGTTCGCCATCGGCCTGGTGGACCGGCGGCGACGGCGGCTCGTGCTGGCCCGCGACCGGCTCGGCATCAAGCCCCTCTACCTGGCCGAGACACCGGGACGACTGCGGTTCGCCTCGACCCTGCCGGCGCTGCTGCGCGGTGGGGACGTCGACACCGGCATCGACCCGGTGGCGCTGCACCACTACCTGTCGTGGCACTCGATCGTGCCGGCGCCCCGGACGGTGCTGCGTGGCGTGCGCAAGCTGCCCCCGGCGACGCTGCGGGTGATCGACGAGGACGGGCGCAGCCGGGAGCGGGTCTACTGGCAGCCGGAGTACGTCCGGCAGCCCGCCCACACCGGCATGGACGCCCGGGACTGGCAGGCGGCGGTCGGTGGCGCGCTGCGCACGGCGGTACGACGACGGCTGGTCGCGGACGTACCCGTCGGGGTCCTGCTCTCCGGCGGGCTGGACTCCAGCCTCATCGTCGCGCTGCTCGCCGAGGCGGGCCAGCAGCACCTGCGGACGTTCAGCATCGGATTCGACAGCCGTGGCGGCGAGGCCGGCGACGAGTTCGACTACTCCGACCTGGTCGCCCGCGGGTACGACACCGACCACCAGCGCATCCGGCTGGCGGACGACGACCTCGTCCCGGCGGTACGGGCGACGGTGGCCGCGATGACCGAACCGATGGGCAGCCACGACGTGGTGGCCTTCCACCTGCTCAGCGAGCAGGTCGCCAAGCACGTCAAGGTCGCCCAGTCCGGGCAGGGCGCCGACGAGGTGTTCGCCGGGTACGGGTATCACCAGCCGCTCACCTCGGTGCCCCGCGACCGTGCGGCGGACGCGTTCGCGGCGGCGTTCTTCGACCGGGACCACGCCGAGTTGACCAGGGTGGTCAGCCCCGCGTACGCCTGCGACCGGGACGCCAGCCGCGAACTGCTCGTCGCGGAACTGGCCGCGCCCGGCGCGGAGACCGCGCTGGACGCGGTGCTGCGCCTGGACACCCACCGGATGCTCCCGGACGACCCGGTGAAGCGGGTGGACAGCATGAGCATGGCCTGGGGACTGGAGGTCCGCACCCCGTTCCTCGACCAGGACCTGGTGACGCTCGCGGCGGCCTGCCCGCCGGAGCACAAGGCGGCCCAGGGCGGCAAGGGGGTGCTCAAGGAGGTGGCCCGAGAGGTGCTGCCCGCCGAGGTGATCGACCGGCCCAAGGGGTACTTCCCGGTGCCCGCCCTGCGCAACGCGGACGGGGCGGTGCGGGACCTTGTCGTCGAGGCGCTGCGGGCACCGGCGGCGCGGGAACGGGAACTGTTCCAGCCCGGGTACGTGGAGGAGTTGCTCGCCGACCCGGAGGCGGCACGGGCGGCGGCCGGCAGCAACAAGCTGTGGCAACTCGGCCTGCTGGAACTCTGGCTCCAGACCCACGGCATCAGCTGAGGCGGCACGTCCGGCGGCACCTGCCACGGCGGGGCGGTGTCCGGCGTGAGTGTGAAAACAGCGTTAAAAATCGGGTGTTCGCCGTCATGGCCGCGTCACGAGCCCTGTCCTTGACCTGGGGCGGCGTTGAGATTGCCCGGCGGGGCCGGGACGCGGCCGCCGCGAGCGAGTCCGGTGAGGGAGAGTCAGCCGTGTCTGACGTGGTGTTCGTGCTGGTGACGGTGGGGCTGTTCGCGGTGCTCGCCCTCGTGGTGAGGGGTGTGGAGAAGCTGTGACCGCCGTCAACGCCGTCGGCCTGGTACTGGCCGTCGGCCTGGCCGTGTTCCTGGTGGCCGCCCTGCTGTTCCCGGAGCGCTTCTGATGTCCGAGACGGCAGCCGGCGCGCTGTTCACCCTCTCGCTCGCGGTGGCGCTGGCCGCCGTCCACCGGCCCTTCGGCAACTACCTGTACCGGGTCGTCGCCGGCACCCGGCACACCCGCGTCGAGCGGGGCGTCTACCGGCTGGTCGGGGTCGAGCCGACGGCCGAGCAGTCCTGGGGTGTGTACGCGCGCAGCCTGCTCGCCTTCTCCGCCGTCTCGGTCCTGTTCCTGTACGCCTTCCTGCGGCTGCAGAACCACCTGTGGCTCTCGCTCGGGTTCGGGCCGGTGGTCGCCCACGGCGCGTGGAACACCGCCGTGTCGTTCGTGACCAACACCAACTGGCAGTGGTACCCGGGCGAGTCGACCATGGGCCACCTGGTGCAGATGGCCGGGCTGGCGGTGCAGAACTTCGTCTCCGCCGCCGTCGGCATCGCCGTCGCCGTCGTGTTGGTCCGCGGCTTCGCCCGCCGTCGCACCGGCGACCTGGGCAACTTCTGGGTCGACCTGACCCGGATCACGCTGCGGATCCTGCTGCCCATGTCGGTGCTCGCCGCGATCGTGCTGATGATCGGTGGCGTGGTGCAGAACCTCTCCGCCGGCACCGACGTCAGCACGTTGACCGGCGGCGGTCAGACCGTCACCGGTGGGCCGGTGGCCAGCCAGGAGGCGATCAAGGACCTCGGCACCAACGGGGGCGGCTTCTACAACGCCAACAGCGCCCACCCGTTCGAGAACCCGACGGCCTGGACGAACTGGTTGCAGATCTTTCTGCTGCTGGTGATCCCGTTCAGCCTGCCCCGGGTCTTCGGCCGGATGGTCGGCCAGGTCCGTCAGGGTTACGCCGTCGCCGCCGTCATGGCGGTCCTGGCCATCGCCAGCGTCACCCTGACGAACGCGTTCGAGCTGGCCGGTAACGGCACCGTGCCGCACGCGGTGGGCGCCGCGCTGGAGGGCAAGGAGGTCCGGTTCGGCGTACCGGACTCGGCCACCTTCGCCGCCGCCACCACGCTCACCTCCACCGGCTCGGTGAACTCGTCCCACGACTCGTACACCGCGCTGGGCGGCATGATGACCATGGGCAACATGATGCTCGGCGAGGTGGCGCCCGGCGGTGTCGGCGCGGGCCTCTACGGCATGCTCGTCCTGGCCGTCGTCACCGTGTTCGTCGCCGGGCTGATGGTCGGCCGGACCCCGGAGTACGTCGGCAAGAAGATCGGCTCCCGGGAGATCAAGCTCGCGTCGCTGTTCTTCCTGGTGTCCCCGGCCCTCGCGCTGGTCGGCACGGCGTCGGCCTTCGCCACCGGCAACGACGCCACCGCGCTCAACGTCGGCCCGCACGCGCTTTCCGAGGTGCTCTACGCGTTCACCTCGGCGAGCAACAACAACGGTTCGGCGTTCGCCGGCCTGGTGGCCGGTACGCCGTGGTGGAACACCGCACTGGGCGTCTGCATGTTGCTCGGCCGGTTCCTGCCGATCGTCTTCGTGCTCGCCCTGGCCGGCTCGTTGGCCCGGCAGCAGCCCACCCCCGCCTCCGAGGGCACCCTGCCGACCGACCGGCCGCTCTTCGTCGGGATGGTCGTCGGCGTCACGGTGATCCTCGTGGCGCTGACCTTCCTGCCGGCGCTCGCGCTCGGCCCGCTGGCCGAGGGGCTGTGACGACCGTGAGACAACACGACATCACGACACCGGCGCCGCACGGCACCGCCGACGCGGCGACCGCCGGCACGCCCGCCACCCACGGCGACCGCGCCGGCGGCCTGCTCGACCCCAGACAGCTGACCCGGTCCCTCCCGGATGCCCTCGGCAAGCTCGACCCGCGCAGCCTGTGGCGTAACCCGGTCATGTTGATCGTGGAGGTCGGCGCGGTGTTCACCACCGTGCTCGCGGTGGCCGACCCGTCGGTGTTCGCGGTCGCCATCACCGCCTGGCTGTGGCTGACGGTCCTCTTCGCCAACCTCGCCGAGGCCGTCGCCGAGGGCCGGGGCAAGGCGCAGGCCGCCACGCTGCGGAAGGCGAAGCAGGACACCGTCGCCACCCGGCTGCTCGGCTGGACGCCCGGCGTCGCCCCCGACTCCTACCGCACCGAGGACGTCCCGGCCGCGCAACTGGTGCGCGGCGACGTCGTCGTGGTGGAGGCCGGCCAGGTCATCCCCGGTGACGGGGACGTGGTCGAGGGCATTGCCAGCGTCGACGAGTCCGCCATCACCGGAGAGTCCGCCCCGGTGATCCGGGAGTCGGGCGGGGACCGCAGCGCGGTCACCGGCGGCACGAAGGTGCTCTCCGACCGGATCGTCGTGATGATCACGCAGCAGCCCGGTGAGAGCTTCGTCGACCGCATGATCAATCTGGTCGAGGGGGCCAACCGGCAGAAGACCCCGAACGAGATCGCGCTGAACATCCTGCTCGCCGCGCTCACGATCGTCTTCCTGCTGGCGGTCGTCACGCTCCAGCCCTTGGCCGTCTTCTCCAAGGGCTACCAGGGCGCGGCGCCGGACACCGAGGCGGTCACCGACGCCGGCGTCACCGGGATCGTGCTGGTGTCCCTGCTGGTCTGCCTGATCCCGACGACCATCGGGGCGCTGCTCTCGGCGATCGGCATCGCCGGCATGGACCGTCTGGTGCAGCGCAACGTGCTGGCGATGAGCGGCCGGGCCGTGGAGGCCGCCGGCGACGTCAACACGCTGCTGCTGGACAAGACCGGCACCATCACTCTCGGCAACCGGCAGGCCACCGAGTTCGTGCCGGTCGAGGGCGTGGAGCGGGCGGCCGTCGCCGACGCGGCGCAGTTGTCCAGCCTCGCCGACGAGACCCCGGAGGGGCGCTCGGTCGTGGTGCTGGCGAAGAACGAGTTCGGGCTACGCGAGCGCGAGCCGGGTCTCGTCCCGCACGCCACGTTCGTGCCGTTCACCGCGCAGACCCGGATGAGTGGCGTCGACCTGACTCCGGAGGACGCCGGGCCGGCACGGCGGATCCGCAAGGGTGCCGCCGCCGCGGTGATGACGTGGGTACGCGAGAACGGCGGCCATCCCACCGAGCAGGTCGGCCAGATCGTCGACGAGATCAGCGGCGTCGGCGGCACCCCACTGGTGGTCGCCGAGCACCTCGACGGTCAGCCGGCGCGGGCTCTCGGCGTCATCCACCTCAAGGACGTCGTCAAGGCCGGAATGCGGGAGCGTTTCGACGAGATGCGCCGGATGGGCATCCGCACCGTGATGATCACCGGTGACAATCCGCGTACCGCCCGGGCCATCGCCGACGAGGCCGGCGTGGACGACTTCCTCGCCGAGGCCACCCCGGAGGACAAGCTCGCCCTGATCAGGAAGGAGCAGGAGGGCGGCCGGCTGGTCGCGATGACCGGCGACGGCACCAACGACGCGCCGGCGCTCGCCCAGGCCGACGTCGGCGTCGCGATGAACACCGGCACGTCGGCCGCGAAGGAGGCCGGCAACATGGTCGACCTCGACTCCGACCCGACCAAACTGATCGAGATCGTGGAGATCGGCAAGCAGTTGCTGATCACCCGTGGTGCGCTGACCACCTTCTCGATCTCCAACGACATCGCGAAGTACTTCGCGATCATCCCGGCCGTGTTCGCCGGCATCTACCCCAGTCTGGACACCCTCAACATCATGCGGCTGTCCACCCCGGAGTCGGCGATCCTCTCGGCGGTCATCTTCAACGCGCTCGTCATCGTCGCGCTGATCCCGCTGGCCCTGCGCGGCGTCCGGTACCGCCCGGCCTCCGCCTCGCAGCTGCTCAGCCGCAACCTGCTGGTCTACGGTCTCGGCGGCATCGTGGTGCCGTTCGTCGGCATCAAACTCATCGACCTGCTCATCCAGTTCGTCCCGGGGATCTCCTGATGCGCCTTCCCACCTGGCTCGCCGTACACCTGGCCGCCCTGCGCGCGCTGCTCGTCCTCACCGTGCTGCTCGGGCTCGCGTACCCGCTGGCCACGGTCGCGGTCGGCCGGATGCCCGGCCTCGCCGACAACACCGGCGGGTCGCTCGTGACGGTCGACGGCCGCGCCGTCGGCAGCACACTGATCGGCCAGTCCTTCACCGACGCCGGCGGCAACCCCGTACCGCGCTACTTCCAGTCCCGCCCGTCGGCGGCCGGCGACGGCTACGACCCCACCTCCACCGGCGCCAGCAACCTCGGCCCGGAGAGCGTGGTCGACACCATCGCCACCGAACCGGCGGAGTCGAGGCCGAGCCTGCTCACCCGGGTGTGCGCGCGTAGCAAGGCGGTGGGGGAACTCGACGGCGTCGACGGCCGGCGCCCGTACTGTACCGCCGACGGGGTGGGGGCGGTGCTCGCCGTGTTCCGCCGTGACGGGTTGACCGGTCCGGTGACCCGGGTCGTCAGCGTCAACCAGGTCGCCCCGGCCGTGCCGTTCCTCGCGAGTTACCAGGGGGTGCCGGTCGAGTTGGCCCGCCCCGGTGAGGACTACGTGTCCGCCGGTGGACTGGTCACGCCGATCCGGGGTGACGCTCCGGCCGAGCCCGCCGTCCCCGCCGACGCCGTCACCGCCAGCGCCAGCGGCCTCGACCCGCACATCTCCCCGGCTTACGCGGAGATCCAGGTCACCCGTGTGGCGCGCGAGCGTGACGCGGACCCGGCGGCGGTCCGTCGCCTGGTCCGGGAGTACACCACCGGCCGGGTGCTCGGCTTCATGGGCTCGCCGGGGGTGAACGTGCTGGAACTCAACCTGGCGCTCGACGAGCGGTTCCCCGTTCGCTGAGGCGGCCCCCGTCCTGGGCGGATGATGACAGAGGCACTTCGGCGAGAGAGAGGACCCCGGGTGGCGCGGGGAGAGCTGCGGATCTATCTCGGGGCCGCCCCCGGCGTCGGCAAGACCTACGCGATGCTCGAGGAGGCCCATCGCCGGGTCGAACGCGGCACCGACGTGGTGATCGGCTTCGTCGAGACCCACGGCCGCGCCCACACGGCCGCGATGGTCGGCGACCTGGAGCAGGTGCCCCGGAAGGCGATGACCTATCGGGGCGCCGGGTTCACCGAGATGGACCTCGACGCGTTGCTCGCCCGACGGCCCGAGGTGGCCGTCGTCGACGAGTTGGCCCACACCAACGTGCCCGGTTGCCGGCACCGCAAGCGCTGGCAGGACGTCCAGGAGTTGCTCGACGCCGGCATCACCGTGCTCACCACCGTCAACATCCAGCATCTGGAGTCCCTCAACGACGTCGTCGCCCAGATTACCGGCACCGTCCAGCGGGAGACCGTTCCGGACGCCGTCGTCCGCGCCGCCGGACAGGTCGAACTCGTCGACATGACGCCCGAGGCGCTGCGCCGGCGGATGGCCCACGGCAACATCTACCGCCCCGACAAGATCGACGCGGCGCTGGGCAACTACTTCCGCGTCGGCAACCTCACCGCCCTGCGCGAGCTGGCGCTGCTCTGGCTCGCCGACAAGGTCGACGACCAGCTCGACGCCTACCGCGCGCAGCAGGGCATCTCCGCCACCTGGGAGGCTCGGGAACGCGTCGTCGTCGCGCTCACCGGCGGCCCGGAGGGCGACACGCTGATCCGGCGCGCCGCCCGTATCGCCGACCGGAGCAAGGGCGCCGACCTGCTGGCCGTACACGTCGCGCGCAGCGACGGCCTGGCCGGCGCCGACCCCGCCCAGCTCGCCCGGCAACGGATGCTGGTGGAGAGCCTCGGCGGCACCTACCACCAGGTCCTCGGCACCGACATTCCCGCCGCGCTGCTCGACTTCGCCCGTGGCGTCAACGCCACCCAGCTCGTCCTCGGCGCCAGCCGGCGCGGCCGGTTCGCCCAGCTCCTGTCCCGCGGCGTCGGGGTCACCACCACCGCGCTGTCCGGAGCCATCGACGTGCACCTCGTCACCCACCCGGGGGCCGGGCAGGGGCGGCGCACAGCGGTGCCGACGGCGCTGTCCCGGCGGCGCCGGCTGCTCGGCTTCGCGCTCACCCTCCTGGGCATGCCCGCCCTGACCGCGTTGCTCAGGGCCCTGCCCGACCTCACCCTGACCAACGACATCCTGATCTTCCTCGCCGCCGTCGTCGGAATCGCCCTGACCGGTGGGCTGTGGCCGGCGCTGCTCGCCGCGCTCGGCGGGTCACTCCTGCTCAACTGGTTCTTCACCCCGCCCTTCCACACCCTGACCATCGCCGAGGCCGACAACCTGCTCGCCCTGGGTGTCTTCGTCGGCGTGGCCATCGCCGTCAGCGGTGTCGTCGACGTCGCCGCCCGGCGTACCCGCGAGGCGGCCCGCGCGTCCGCCGACGCCCAGACCCTCGCCACCGTCGCCGGCAGCGTGCTGCGGGGCGAGCGGCCCCTGCCCGCGTTGCTGAACCGGCTACGGGAGACGTTCGGGCTGCGCGCGGTGAGCGTCCTGGAGAGCGCCGACGAGGCCGCCGGACGCCCCGACCGCAGCCGTGACGACACCGTGTGGCAGGTGGTGGCCGCCGTCGGGGAACAACCGCCCAACAGCCCCGATGCGGGAGAGACCGCGGTGCCGGTCGACGATCGACTCACCGTCGTCCTCGCCGGCCGCCCACTGCACGCCTCCGACCGGCGCATCGTCGAGGCGTTCGCCGCCCAGGCCGCCCTCGCGCTGCGCCAGGAACGCCTCGCCGCGGAAGCCGCCACCGCCCGACCCCTCGCCGAAGCCGATCGCATGCGCACCGCACTGCTCGCCGCCGTCAGCCACGATCTGCGCACACCACTCGCCTCCGCCAAGGCCGCCATCTCCAGCCTGCGCAGCCACGACGTCGAGTTCGACACCGCCGACCAGCACGAGTTGCTCGCCACCGCCGACGAGTCCCTCGACCGGCTCGGCCGGCTCGTCGCCAACCTGCTCGACATGAGCCGCCTGCAGGCCGGCGCCCTGGGCGTCCACCCGGTGGCTCTCGGGCTGGAGGATGTCGTACCCCGCGCGCTCGACGAGCTGGGCCCGGCCGCGGCCGACGTGGCCACCGACATCCCCGCCGACCTGCCCGCCGCCAGCGCCGACCCCGGCCTGCTGGACCGGGTCCTGGTCAACGTCGTCGCCAACGCCCTGCGCCACAGCCCGCCCGGCCAGCCGCCGGCCATCACCGCCAGCGCCCACGCCGGCCAGGTCGAGCTGCGCGTCATCGACCGGGGTCCCGGCATCCCCGAAGACCAGTGGGAACACGTCTTCCAGCCGTTCCAGCGACGCGGCGACCGGGACAACACCACCGGGGTCGGTCTCGGCCTCGCCCTGTCCCGTGGACTCGTCGAGGCCATGCACGGCAGCATCACCCCCGAGACCACCCCCGGTGGAGGACTCACCATGGTCCTGCGGCTGCCCGCCGCGACGCCGACCCAGCCGACGGAGGGCCCGCAGGAATGACCCGGATCCTCGTCGTCGACGACGAACCACAGATCCTGCGGGCCCTGCGCATCAACCTGCGCGCCCGTGGCTATGACGTCGACCTCGCCGCCACCGGCACCGCCGCCCTCAGGACCGCCGCCAGTCACCCACCCGACCTGGTCGTGCTCGACCTCGGCCTGCCGGACCTCCACGGCGTCGACGTCATCCGGGGGCTCCGTGGCTGGACCACCGTTCCGATCATCGTGCTGTCGGGACGCGTCGGCAGCGACGACAAGGTGACCGCGCTCGACGCCGGCGCCGACGACTACGTCACCAAACCCTTCGGCGTCGACGAACTGCTCGCCCGCATCCGAGCCGTCACCCGTCGCCACGGCCAGGGCGGCGAGGCTTCCGGCCCGACGGCGCGGGTCGGCCGACACGCCGTCGACCTCGCCGCCCGCACCGTCACCCGCGACGACGGCAGCGACGTCAAGCTGACTCCCACCCAGTGGGGCGTACTGGAACAACTGCTGCGCAACCCCGGCAAGCTGATCACCCAGCGGCAGCTCCTGCGTGCCGTCTGGGGACCCGAGTACCAGAACGAGACGAACTACCTACGCCAGTACATGGCCCAACTGCGCCGCAAGCTCGAAACCGACCCCGCCCGGCCCTGCCACCTCATCACCGAACCCGGGATGGGTTACCGATACCAGCCATGAAGACCACCCACGGCCGGTACGGCACGGCGGGATGGTCAAGAGCGGCGCTACCTGCCGTCCCTGCCGCTGGCGATCGCGCTGGCCCGGTTCTTCGGCAAGACGGTGGAGGAGGTCTTCGATGTCGACAGGTGAGGGCGCGACCCGCGGGGCGTGGTCGTGGAAGCGGTGGTCCACGGTGGGGGCCGCCGTCCTGTGCGGCCTTGCTTATCTCGTGGCGGGCCTGCGGGGCGGTGACCACACGTTCGCGTTTGTGGGGTTGGGGCTGATGCTCGCCATCGCGGTGCTGCTCCTCGTTCTCGCCCGGACGAGCGAGACGGTTGCCGGCCTGCTCGACCGGCGTGACGAGCGGATCAACCGCATCGACGGCGATGCCACCTCCTTCGCCGGGATGACGCTGGTCGCCGCCGTGCTCGTCGGTTTCGTCGTCGAGGTCGCGCGCGGGCAGGACGGGCAGCCGTACGCCGCGCTCGGCGCGATAGCCGGGGTCGCGTACGTCGTCGCGCTGGTCGTGCTGCGCATCCGTCGCTGACCGGGCGGGCCACCGGTGGTGGCCCGCCGCCAACTGCTGTCCTCCGGGTCGCGCACGCGCTGCCCCACCGACGGGTTGCGACTCGTCGACGCTGGTCAGCTCGGCTGCTGCGGCCCGCGTCGGGCGTACTTGGCGCGGAACTTCTCCACCCGGCCCTCGGTGTCGAGCAGGCGCTGGCGGCCGGTCCAGAAGGGGTGGCTGGCCGAGGAGATCTGCACGTCGATGACGGGGTAGGTGTTGCCGTCGGTCCATTCGACGGTCTGGTCGCTGGTGGCGGTGGAGCGGGTGAGGATGGCGAAGTCGGCGGCGCGGTCGCGGTAGACGACGGGCCGGTAGGCGGGGTGGATCCCGGGCTTCACGCGGGTTCTCCTTCGGTGTTGGTCGGGTCCGGGCCGGCGAGCGGGAAGCAGCCGGCGAACGGGTCGGGGTAGGTGCGCCAGGTGTCCTCGCCGTCGGCGAGTTCGGCGTCGGTGAGCAGGCACCGGCTGAGGGTGCGGCGCAGGTCGGCGGGGTCGAGTTCCAGGCCGATGAAGGCGAGGTGCTGGTGCCGGTCGCCGTAGTAGGGATCCCAGTCGAGGGCGGCGGCGAGCCGCCGGTGGTCGGAGACGTCGTCCCAGTGGGCGTCGGGCAGGGTGGCCAGCCAGCGGCCCAGGGAGCCGAGGCCGAGGCCGCCGCCGGCGAACTCCCAGGCGACCACCGTCTCGGGTTGGCTGGCCAGCCACAGGTGTCCCCGGGAACGGATGACGTCGGCGTTGACCTCTTCCAGGACGGTGTGCAGCCGGCGGGGATGGAAGGGGCGGCGGGCGCGGAAGACCACCGAGACCACGCCGCAGTCCGGGTGCGGCTCGTGTACCCCGAGGGAGTAGCCCTCCAGGCCGCGGGCGAGCACGCCGGGGGTTTCGGGGCGGTGCCGGCGGGTGCCACGCAGTTGGCGGGTCAGCTCCCCGGCGTCGACGTGGTCGCCCTGGACGCGGACCAGGGTCGCCCAGGGCGTCATCCGTTGCAGCAGCACCGCGAGACGGCTGGTGTCGTACGCGCCGTCGGGGGAGTCTCCCCAGAGGACCAGGGTGTCGGCGTACTCGATCTGTCGGACGACGACGTCGGCGAGGGCCCGATCGTCATTGTCGGCGGCCTGGATGCCGAGGGCCCGGAGGTCGTCGGTGCTGGAGAGGCCGTCGAGCAGGTGCTCGGCGGCCACGACGGTGACGTATGAGTCGATCCGGAGCAGGTCGGCGAGCGGCGCGCCGTCGACGAGGCAGTGTGCGCAGGCGGCGGCGACGGCCTCGGGCTCGACCACCTCGGGCAGCATCAGCAGCAGGTCCCGGCCGGAGTGGGCGCGGGCGAGTCGGGCGAGGGTGGGCAGCACGTCCTCCCGCAGCGTGCAGGAGACGCAGCCGTGCGCCAGCGTGATCCGCTCGTCCTCCACCAGACCCGCGCTGTCGCGGACCACCCGGTGCACGGTGCCCTCGCGAACCTCGGCGAGGTCGTGGCGGACCAGTAGCAGCGCCGGGTCGGCGGCGAGGAGCGAACGGGCGACGGCGTACGTGACGGCCGGCCAGAAGCCACTGAGCACGGTCAGCGACGGGCGGGTGTCGGCCGACGGGACTCCGGCGTCGGCCGGTGCGAGCGGTGACGTCGACATCACAGTCCTCTCGACTTAGTTGAAAACGATTGTCATTATATGCACGTGGTCGACAACGGGCGGCAGGCGGGTTTCGGGTGCTGGTCACCCTGAGGCGCGGCGGTGGGTCGTGGCCGGCCAGGAGGTCGTCCGTCGGTCGAGGTAAAACAAAACGATTATCGTTACCGTCAAGCCTTGTTGTGAAGGAGTAACCGTGTCCCGACGCTGTGACGTCACCGGTGCGAAGCCGAGCTTCGGCAACGCCGTGTCGCACTCCCACCGGCGCACCCGCCGCCGCTGGAACCCCAACCTGCAGAGCCACCGCTACTGGCTGCCCTCGGAGCGGCGGTGGGTCCGGCTGGCGCTGACCGCCAGGGCGCTGAAGACGGTGGACCGCAAGGGCATCGAGAAGGTCGTGGCCGAGCTGCGCTCCCGGGGGGTGACGGTCTGATGGCCCGGCAGACCGATGTCCGCCCGATCGTGCGGCTGCGCAGCACCGCCGGCACCGGCTACACGTACGTCACCCGGAAGAACCGCCGCAACGACCCCGACCGGCTGGTGCTGCGCAAGTACGACCCGGTCGTGCGCCGGCACGTCGAGTTCCGCGAGGCGCGCTGACGTGGCCCGCAAGAGTCTCGGTAATCGGCAGGCCCGCCGCGCCGAACTCGTCGCCCGGCACGCCGAGCGTCGCGCCGAACTGAAACGGGTGATCGCCCACCCGGACACGGACCCGGCGGTCCGGGACGACGCGGGCCGTCGCCTGGCTCGCCTGCCACGGGATTCCAACCCGGTGCGGCTGCGCAGCCGGGACGTGGTCGACGGGCGGCCACGCGGGGTGCTGAGCCGCTTCGGGCTGTCCCGGGTGCGGTTTCGCGAGATGGCGCTGCGTGGCGAGCTCCCCGGCATCCGCAAGGCGTCCTGGTGAACCACCGGGTCGACCGGTGGCGACGCTCGACCGGCTGGCCCTCGGCTAGTTGAAATCCGTTACCATTGCCAGAATCCGCCGAGGTGGGGGTGCCTCTGGGTGGGCGGATCCGGTCGGCGTGGCTCCCGCATCCGTGGGGCGCCACGCCGGCCGGTTGCCCGGTGGGAGAAGTGACGCTGCTGGCGGTCAGCGACCGCCGCCGCCGTCCTCGCCGCCGGTGCGGCCGAGGGAGTGGCCCACCGGGCCGCCGTCGTGGTGGTCGGCGTGGAAGAGCGCCTCGGTCAGCAGTCGCTGTACGTGCACGTCGGCGGCCGAGTAGTAGACGAACGTCCCCTCCCGCCGGCCGCGCACCAGCCCGGCGAGGCGCAGCTTCGCCAGGTGCTGGCTCACCGCGGTCGGCGCCGCGCCGACCAGCTCGGCCAGGCAGGCGACCGAGGACTCGCCCTGCAGCAGAGCCCAAAGGATCTTGATACGGGTCGGGTCGGCGAGCAGCCGGAACCCTTCGGCGGCGAGCTGGACCTGCTCGTCGTGCGGCATGCGGAAATCCGGCAACGACGTGTGCACGCCCCCACTCTAGCGACCATCCACTCCATGACTGGTCTACTGCCTGCGAAGATGCGCAGGTATGCTGCCGGTTGTGACGATGACCAGGGAAGCCACGCAGGCGCCCGCAGCGGCCACGCCGCCGGCCAAGCCCCTCGCCCACCGTCTCTGGGCCCTGTCCGAGGTGCGATGGGCCGTCGCGGCCCTGGTGCTGTTCGCCCTCGGTGGTGCCGCGCAACTGGCCGGCGCACCTGCGCCGGTGTGGTGGACGCTCTACCTCGTCTGTTACGTGGCGGGCGGCTGGGAGCCGGCGCTGTCCGGCCTGCGGGCGCTGCGCGAACGCACCCTGGACGTGGACCTGCTGATGATCGTCGCGGCGCTCGGTGCCGCCGGGATCGGGCAGGTCTTCGACGGGGCGTTGCTGATCGTCATCTTCGCCACCTCCGGGGCGCTGGAGGCGTTCGCGACCGCACGGACCGCCGAGTCCGTCCGCGCGCTGCTCGACCTGAACCCTGACCGGGCCACCCGGCTCGGCCCGGACGGCAGCGAGGAGACGGTGGACACGGGCCGGCTGCGCGTCGGGGACGTGATCCTGGTACGCCCCGGTGAACGCATCGGCGCCGACGCCGTGGTCGTCGACGGGGCGAGCGAGGTCGACCAGGCGAGCATCACCGGCGAACCGCTACCGGTGGACCGGCAGACCGGCGACGAGATCTTCGCGGGAACCGTCAACGGCACCGGGGCGCTGGTGGCCCGCGTGCACCGCCCCGCCGGGGAGACGGTGCTCGCCCGGATCGTCGCCCAGGTCGAGCAGGCCTCCGCCACCAAGGCACGCACCCAGCTGTTCGTCGAGAAGGTCGAGCAGCGCTACTCGATGGGCGTCGTGGTGGCCACGCTGGCGCTGTTCACCGTGCCGCTGATGCTCGGAGCCGCGCTACAGCCCACCCTGCTCCGGGCGATGACCTTCATGATCGTGGCGTCCCCCTGCGCGGTGGTGCTGGCCACCATGCCGCCGCTGCTGTCCGCGATCGCCCTCGCCGGCCGCCACGGCGTACTGGTCAGGTCCGCGGTTGTGATGGAGCGCCTCGCCGACATCGACGCCGTCGCCTTCGACAAGACCGGCACCCTCACCGAAGGCACCCCCGTGGTCACGGCCGTCCACCCGACGGGCCCGGCCCACGACGAGGACGCGCTGCTGCGTCTGGCCGCCGCGGCGGAACTGCCCAGCGAGCACCCACTCGCCGCGGCGGTGACCGCCGAAGCCCGGCGCCGGGAACTGCCCCTTCCCGCCCCGCACGACTTCACCGCCACCCCCGGTGTCGGCGTCGTGGCCACCGTCGACGGTCACCAGGTACGGGTCGGCAACCCCACCCTGCTCGACGAACTGCCCCCGTCCCCGGAGTGGGAGCGGGTCCGCACCGCCGTCCAGGCAGCCCAGACCGGCGGGCGTACCGCCGTGGTGGTCGTGGTCGACGACGCGCCGGCCGGCGTGCTCACCCTCACCGACCGGGTACGCGCGGACGCCGCGCGCACCGTCGCCACCCTCGGCACGCTGGCCGGTCGCCCCCCGGAACTGGTCACCGGTGACAACGCCGCTGCCGCCGGGCGTCTCGCCGAGGACGTCGGCATCCGCACCGTCCACTCCGGGCTTCTGCCGGCCGACAAGGTCGACCGCGTCCGCGCCCTGCAACGCGACGGCCGGCGGGTGCTGCTGGTCGGCGACGGGATCAACGACGCGCCGGCCCTCGCTGCCGCCGACGCCGGCATCGCCATGGGCCGGCGCGGTTCCGACCTCGCGTTGCAGACCGCCGACGCGGTGCTGATCCGCGACGACCTCACCGCCCTGCCGGCGGTGCTCGCGCTCGCCCGCAGAGCCCGACGGATCGTGGTGGCGAACCTGGTGATCGCGGGGACGTTCATCACCGTGTTGGTCACCTGGGACATCTTCGGTCACCTGCCGTTGCCGCTCGGAGTCGCCGGCCACGAGGGCTCCACCGTCATCGTGGGCCTCAACGGGCTGCGCCTGCTGCGCACCGCCGCCTGGCACCGCGCCCGCGACGGCCGCTGAGCGGCCGTCGTCGGCTCACTCGGCCCGGACCGAGGACGCGGCAGCGCATCCGCCAGGTGACCGCGTCCGGGCCGCCGGGCAGGCGCAGAGCCAGATCTCCCCGACGTACCGGTCGGCTCACATCCGCCGCACCGTCCGGATGCCCAGCAGGTGCAGTCCTTGACGCAACGTCCGGGCGGTCAGTTCGGCCAGCAGCAGCCGGCTCTGCCGCAGTTCGTCCGGGGCTCGCAGCACGGGGCACCGCTCGTAGAACGCGCTGAAGCTGGTGGCCAGCCGGTGCAGGTAGCCGGCGAGGCGGTGGAACTCCAGGCTCCACTCCACCTCGGCGACCACGGCGGCGAACCCGAGCAACTCGATCGCCAGCGCCCGTTCGGCCGGCCCGGTGAGGATGACCGGCGCGTCCGGCCGGGCCGCCGCGCCGGCCCGCCGGAACACCGACTGGATCCGCGAGTACGCGTACTGGAGGTAGGGCGCGGTGTTGCCGTCCAGGGAGAGCATCCGCTCCCAGTCCAGGACATAGTCCTGGGCCCGGTCGGTGGCCAGGTCGGCGTACTTGATCGCGCCGATGCCGACGGCCCGGCCGGTCTCGGCGGTGGTCCGGTCGTCCCAGTCGGGATTCTTGGTCCGGGCCAGCTCGGTGGCCCGGGCGACCGCCTCCTCCAGCAACCCGACCAGCTTCACCGACTCGCCGGTCCGGCTGCGCAGCATCCGTCCGTCGGCGCCGAGAATCGACCCGAAACCGAGGTGTTCCGCCCGCGCCGGCGGGCACAGCCAGCCGGCCGTCGCCGCCGTCGCGAAGACCATCGCGAGGTGCTGCCGCTGCGGCAGCCCGACGACGTAGAGCAGGCGGGTCGCGCCCAGCTCGTCGATCCGGTGCCGCAGCGCGGCCAGGTCGGTCGCCGGATAGCCGTAACCGCCGTCCCGCTTGCGCACGATCAACGGCAGCGGCTCGCCGTCGCGGCCGGTGAATCCGGGCGGAAAGACGCAGGCCGCCCCGTCACTGTCCACCAGCAGACCGAGCCGGTCCAGATCGTCGACCACCGCGCCGAGCCGGTCGTGGTAGACGCTCTCACCCTGGAAGTCGTCCCCGGTCAGGGTCACGTCCAGCAGGTCGTACACAGCCAGGAAGTACCGCTCGGACTGCTCCACCAGCAGCCGCCACAGCCGTCGGGTGCGTTCGTCGCCGCCCTGCAACGCGACCACCCGCCGCCGCGACCGCTCCCGGAACGCCTCATCGGTGTCGAACTTCGCCCGAGCCTCCCGGTAGAAGGAGCCGAGATCACCCATCGAGAACTCGTCCGCGCCCTCGGCCTCGCCGAGGGCGACCAGGTGCTCGATGAGCATCCCGAACGGGGTGCCCCAGTCGCCGAGGTGGTTGACGCGCACCACCCGGTGCCCGAGCCATTCCAGCAGCCGTGCCGCCGCGTCGCCGATGACGGTGGAGCGCAGGTGCCCCACGTGCATCTCCTTGGCCACGTTCGGCCCCGAGTAATCCACCACCACCGTCTCCGGGGCGGCCGTCGGCGGAACGCCGAGCCGGTCGTCGCGGGCCAGCTCGGAGACCAGATCGGTCAGCGTCCGGTCCGCCACCGTGAGGTTGAGGAAGCCGGGACCGGAGACCTCCGCCATCGCGCAGACGTCGTCCAGCGCCGCGTGGGCCAGCACCTCGGCGGCGATGTCGCGGGGCGGGCGGCCGAGCCGCCGGGCCAGCGCCAGCGCCGCGTCGGACTGGAAGTCCGCGCGCGGCGACCGCCGTACCAGGGGGTCGACCGGGCCACCGGCCACGGTCGCGAACGCCGGCGCCAGCCGGTCGGTGAGCAGCCTTTCCAGATCCATGGGTATGCCGATCTCGCTCGGCCCGCGCCGTCGGGCGGGTCTCCGGAACAGGGAGAGATGCGGGCGGACCGAGGGCGACCGGCGCTGACCCGGCGGCTCGATCCGCCGGTCGCAGGGAACAGGTCAGCGCGGGCGGGCGACGGATCGCCGGCGTCGCTCCGCACCGACCTGGACGTCGTACGACGTGCCGGTGCTCCGAGCGGGCGCGCTGGTCATGGGCGGCAGCGTAGTGGATTCGCCGAGGTGGGGCACCGCAGTTTCCCGGGGCGTGGCGGACAACTCGTCACCGCGCCCCGGGGTACATCGAGAGCCCGACGCCCCCGATCTGGGTCAGCTACGCCGGTAGCTCTCCGCGTAGTGGTCGGCGACCCGTTGCCGGTACTCCGGTCGGCCGAAGTCGTCCGGGTCGAACGCCGGAGACTCCCTGACCTGCTCACGGCTGCGGTCGACGTGCACCACCCGCTCCAGGTGGTCGACGCGGTCGACCGTGCCCACCGGCAGCAGCACCTTCCTCCCCAGATTCCACGGCCCGGTGTCTACCACCAGGTACCGGGTGCCGGCGTCCTCGCTCGCCTGGTCGATGGATCCGATCCTCCCGTCGGTCGCCTCCACCCGGTAGCCGACCAGGTCGACCGGGGTACCCGGGCCGGGAGCGTCCGGACCGTCGTGCTCCGAGCCGGCCCGCGGCTCCTCGGCGGGGCGGGTCTGGTGGTACCCGCCGGCGAAGGCGGCCGGGTCGCGCCACACCCACGGATTGAACGGCTGCATGTCGGACACCTCCGGTTCGTCCGGCTCTCGTCGCCCCCTGCAGAGGTGCCCCGTACGGCCCTCGTGAACCGCTCGCACCCGACCTGCCCTCCGTACGGCTGTCCGCGGCGGATCTCGGCCGGAGGTGCCGATCCCGCCGGCCGTGCCGACCGCCGAACCCGCTGGCATACTCGCTGACCATGGTGTTGTCCCGCGGCTGGTCGGTCTTCCTCGTCGCTGTCGGCGTGTGGACCTGGGTCATCTGGCCGAGGTTCGCGGTCGCCATCTGGAACGATCCGCGCGCCTGGTCCACCGGCACGGTCGGCGACGGTGCCCCGACCGGCTTCCTCTGGGTCCACGCCCTGCTCATCGCGGCATCGCTCGCCATCGGCACCACCGTCGGCCTGCTGGGAGTGCGCGGCTGGCGCGCCGCCCGCCGTGGCGGTCCGGCCGTCTGACCGCTGCCGTTCGTGCCGTCGGTCGTCGAGTCGTCGCCCGTACGGTGACTGCCGAGGGGACCCGTCTCCGGGCGGCGCCAGGGGCCCCTGACAGCACCTCACCTGCGGGGATGACCCGTCGGCCTGGGTGTGACGCGGGACGCCCCCGCGCCGATTTGACGATCAAACCCGCGGACGCGTAACTTTCTCTCTGCCAGCGCGGAACGGACGAAACAGGCGAAAGCCAGTAGGCCGGGCGCGGGAAGGGAACTGGGGTTGCGGGGGTTGTGTCTCTCGTAGCCGGGACCCGGGTGGTGCCCCTGGATTCGCCGCGAGGCGGATTTGGCGGAGCGGAGCCGACCGGGTAAGGTTGACGACCGGCAGGGCACCGGGCGAGTCTGCGGGACACCGCAGCGGCCGGCCTGCCAAATCCGATGATCGAGCGTAGCGGTTGCCGCTGCGTCCCTTCGGCGGGGCCAACTCGTACGAACCGTAACAGACCGAGATACACCGGTTGACACGGGGAAGATGGGAAGGTAAAGTAGTAGGAGTGCCCGGCGCGTGAGTGTTGGGTGTGGTTGCCCCTGCTGGGGCCTCACGGTGTGGGGTTTCTGGTGGGTGTGTGGTTGTTTTTTGAGAACTCAACAGGGTGCTTGTTAAGCCAGTGCCAATTATGATTGATGCCCCGTGCTGGCTGGGTCTGCTTTTTTGGTGGGTCTGGTTGGTGGGGATTCCTTTGGCAACACTTTTGTTGTCGGGACATGTTTTCCAATTTTTTGTTGGAGAGTTTGATCCTGGCTCAGGACGAAC
>NZ_SMKD01000007.1 GCF_004348595.1 Micromonospora sp. KC723 | reverse complement strand
CGGTCCGCCGACGCCACCCGACCCGGCGACAACACCCCCCGGATCATCCACACGACAGGGGCAGTAAGTCATACCGGGCCAGGCGACCGAGCAGTCCCCGGCTGGGGACGATCAAAAAGGTAACGGGCGTGCCGGTTCTGGTCACCCCGCCGGTGCGGCGACTGTTCAACGGCAGCCAGCTCACCGACACCGCGCTGCACGTCAACGGCGTCGGGGTCAACCTGCCGGCCGAGATGCGCCGCCTCGGCTCCTCGCTGAACGTGCCGGTGATCGACCTGACCGCCAAGAGCGAGGCGTTGGTCGAGTCGATGGGGCCGACCAACTCCGCCCAGCTCTTCCTGCGCCAGTCGCCGGACGGGGTCACCGACAACACCCACTTCTCCGAGTACGGCGCGGGGCGGATGGCCGACCTGGTGGTGCAGGGCGTCCGCGAACGTAACCTCTCGCTGGTCAGCTACCTGAGGTGACGCCCGCCGCGCGGCCCGGCACACCTCTGTGTGCGGGGCCGCGCCACGAGGATCCGATGACCTGTCGCTCTCACCCCGCGCTTCCTGGCGTTCGACTCGGCGCTGTCCCGCCGCCCCGGCCGGTGTGGGTCGGGGCGGCGGAACAGGTTGGGTCATGCCGGCGCGCTGGACACGCGATCGGCGTTGCGCCAGAGATGGATCGCGAGCCAGGTGACCGAGATCGTGAGGAGCAGCAGTCCGACCTGGAGTGCGGCCTCGGGTACGGCGGCGCGCAGTGCCACCGGGACGGAGCCGACCGCGTACAGCGCCAGGGCGGGCCGGGGCGGGCCGGGGACGCGCCACAGTGCTGCGACGAATGTCCACGTGCCGACGAGGAAGAGCACGGAGGCGACGGTCAGGGCGATGCCGAGAGGGCCGGTGCGCAGCTCGGCGATGGTCGGGTTGGGCAGGTGGGCGAAGACCAGGTTGATGACGAACTCGACGCCGACCAGGGCTGCGAGAGCGACGAAGTTCAGCGCGAAGCCGATCGTGCTGAGCAGGCCGCTCGACCGCCCGTACGCGACGAAGAGCGCGGTCACCAGCGCCAGCGCGAAGACCTGGGCGAGCGGGGCGATCAGTTGGGTGGCGTCCGTGGTGGGGATGACTTCGGCGCGCTTGGCGGTGTTGACGAGCAGGACCGCGGCGCTGGCCAGGCCGGCGACGGCGGTGAGCCGGTAGAGCCGTGCGGTGAGCATGGATCTCCTCCATAACGAGTGTTATTATAACGGCTGTTATGCTGGCCTCGGGCGGGTGGGAAGCGCAAGACACGAATCGGCAACGGAACTCGGGGGTGGAGCGCGGGATGGCCAGGCAGCAGGTCGATGACCCACGGGACGAGCCGACCGTGCGCGACCGGCTGATCGCCGGGGCGCGTGACGTCCTGCAGGGCGCGGGCATCGCCGACCTGACCGTGCGCAAGGTCGCGACCGCAGCGGGCCGTTCGACGATGTGCGTCTACACCAAGTTCGGAAACCGGCGCGGCATGGTCGAGGCCGTGTACGAGTCCGTTCTCGACGATCTCGTCGCCGAGATCACCCCTCCGGCCGGGAGTCGGCCCGACGCCCTCGTTGAGGGTTGGGCACTGGCGCTGCGCGACTGGTCGATGCGCTACCCCGAGCCGTACCGGCTCGTATTCGACTATCCACTCGGTCAGTTCGAGGTCTCCGACGACGTCCGGATCGCGGCGATCGACCGGGTCGTCGCGGTGCCGGCGGAACAGATCGGCGCGGAGCGGGCCCACCGGGTGTGGGCGACCTGCCACGGCCTCCTGGCGCTCGAGCGGGCGTACGGGGCGCGCAAGCCGGCCTGGAGCG
This sequence comes from Micromonospora sp. KC723, assembly GCF_004348595.1. Taxonomy (GTDB): domain Bacteria; phylum Actinomycetota; class Actinomycetes; order Mycobacteriales; family Micromonosporaceae; genus Micromonospora. Next base: position 79,341 of record NZ_SMKD01000007.1, on the reverse strand, counting down.
GTTCGCCGTCCTTGCTGGCGTACTACCGGTCGACCCTGCGGGACCTTCTCGAAGACCGGTGACGCCGCACCGCTGCCGGTCTGGTGAGCTACCCGAGAAGCTCGGGCTGTTTCCCGGCCCCGACGAGGCGCAGCGCTGCGGCCGCGACCGAGCGTTGCAGCTTCGCGGGCGATGAGAGGACGGGCAGGTCGCGGCGCATTCCGATGACGCTCTCCACCAGGCCGAAGACCAGGTCGCCCGTGGTGTCGGGGTCTTCGACCGTATCGGCGGTCGCCGCGGCCGCGAGCCTGCGGTAGGCCAGGCGCAGCTGCTCGCGTTCGCGGCGGAAGCGGGCGAAGGGCTCCGAGGCGACCTCCGGCAGGGCGTAGAGGATGCCGATGTTCCAGCGCGCGCCGAGCAGGACCCCGACGTCGTACTTCACCAGGTCGTGCAGGGCGGCGACGGGCTCCAGCTCCTTGACGGCGAGTTCCCCGGCGTAGGCGAGCGACGGGCGGACGGTGGCTTCGAGCAGTTCGGCGAGGATCTGTTCCTTGTTGGCGAAGTGGTAGTAGAGCGACGCCTGGCGGATGCCGACGGTTTCGGCGATCAACCGGGTGGAGGTGGCGGCGTAGCCGCGCTGGGCGAAGAGTTCGGCGGCGGCGTCGAGGATCTCCTCGCGGGCGGTGGCGGTGGGGAGGCGTCGTGCGCCGGAGCGGGGGCGTCCGACGGGAGCGGAGGTTGACGACGTCACGTACGAATCGTCGCACGCCGGCCGCTTGTCGCCCCGTCGTCCTCTGCCGGTAACAGAACCGCAGGATCCGGCAACCCAGGTTTTACCAACGAGAAACCGCCGCCAGCGATCACTCCCGGAATCTGTCAACCGACAGGAATTAGTGGCGGCGCGCTGACCGCCGCCCGGTCCGAGGAGGCGGTCATGTCCCTTACCCCAGCTCCGCCGGCGCCGCCCCCGTCCGGCTCGACGGGCCCCACCATCGACGCGGCGGACCTTCGCGGCTTCGGGTACGAGCCGGAACTGCGCCGCAGCATCGGCAGCTACGCGTCGTTCGCCGCCGGGTTCTCGTTCGTCTCGATCCTCACCACGGTCTTCCAGCTGTTCGCCTTCGGCTTCTCGTTCGGCGGTCCGGCCTTCTTCTGGACCTGGCCGCTGGTCTTCGCCGGCCAGTTCATGGTGGCGCTCAACTTCGCCGAACTCGCGGCCCGCTACCCGCTCTCCGGCTGCATCTACCAGTGGTCGCGACGGCTCTCCAACGCCGCGGTCGGCTGGTTCGCGGGCTGGGTCATGATCATCGCCCAGATCGCCACCGTCGCGGCTGCCGCGATCGCCCTTCAGGTGGTGCTCCCGTCCATCTGGTCCGGGTTCCAGCTCGTCGGCGGCGATCCGTCGCTGACCTCGACGAGTGGGGCCACCAACGCCGTCGTCCTCGGCTCGATCCTGATCGCGCTGACCACGCTGGTGAACGTCATCGGCGTACGGCTGATGGCGATCGTCAACAGCACCGGGGTGACGCTCGAGATCATCGGGGTGGCCGCGGTGGTGGTGCTCCTGCTGTTCAACGTCGAACGCGGCCCGGGCGTCGTCTTCGACACCGGCGGCACCGGCACGGGGTTGGCGTACGTCGGGCCGTTCCTGGTCTCGGCGCTGATGGCGGCGTACGTGGTGGTGGGCTTCGACAGCGCCGGTGAGCTGAGCGAGGAGACGCGCGACCCGCGCCACACCGCGCCCCGGACGATCCTGCGTGCGCTCGCCGCCTCCGGCATCGGCGGCGGGCTGATGCTGCTGGTCGCGCTGATGGCGGCGCCGAGCCTCACCGACGGTCGGCTCGCCACCGAGGGTCTGCCGTACGTGCTGACCAGCCGGCTCGGCGAGACCGGCGGCCGGATCCTGCTGATCGACGTGGCGATCGCCATCGCGGTCTGCACCCTGGCCATCCAGACCGCCGGCAGCCGGATGGTCTTCTCGATGGCCCGCGACGGCGTGCTGCCGTTCTCCGCCGCGCTGAGCAAGGTGTCGCCCCGCACCGGCACCCCGGCGTTGCCCGCCATCGTCGTCGGTGCCGGCGCGATCGGGGTGCTGCTGGTCAACATCGGTCAGGCCGCCCTGTTCACCGCCATCACCAGCGTCTGCATCGTCATGCTCTACATCGCCTACGCCCTGGTCACGATCCCGCTGCTGGTACGCCGGCTGAAGGGCTGGCCGAACGGCGAGCAGTCGGCGAGCACCGAGCGCGGCGGCGGTCTGTTCGCCCTCGGCCGGTTCGGGATCGTCGTCAACGTCCTGGCGGTGCTCTACGGCATCGGCATGATCCTCAACCTCGGCTGGCCCCGGCAGGAGGTCTACGACCCCGCGGGAACCCACTGGTACCTGCACTACTTCCCGCTGTTGTTCGTCGGCGGCGCCCTGCTCCTGGGTGGGCTGGCCTACCTGCGCTACCGCACCCGTGCCCTGTCCCTGCACCCGCCCCGGCTGCCGTTCGCGACCGCCGTCGCGGAAGGAGAGACCGCGTGACCGGCTCCACCGCAACCACCGCCGGCGCGCGCGAGCACGCCCGCGCCCAGGGCGGAACCGTCGTCGAGTGCATGCCGATCGTGCCGGCCACCCGGCTCGGCGAGAACCTCACCTGGGCCGAGACGATCCCCGGTGGCGGATACGCGAGCAAGCGACTCGCCCGCGGGACCACGCTGCGGCTGACCGACCCACACGGCGACGCCTGCGTCTCGGTGCTGCTGTTCAACGCCGACGAGCCGTGGGAGCGGCTCAACGTCGCCGACACCGTCAAGGTGCTCTGGCAGGCGTACGTCGGCGAGGGCCACCTGCTCCTCTCCGACCAGGGGCGGGTGCTCGCCTCGGTCACCTCGGGGGCGCGGGACCGCTCCGACACCTTCTGCGGCACCTCCACCCTGCTCGGCAACACCGAACGGTACGGCGACGGCAGCCCGCACGGCCCGTCGCCCGCCGGCCGGGAACTGCTCACCCTGGCCGCCGCGAAACACGGCCTGACCCGCCGGGACCTGCCACCGACCATCTCCTTCTTCAAGGGGGTACGGGTCGGCGACGACGGCACGTTCACCTGGCTCGGTTCGGCCGGCCCCGGAGCCAGCGTCGAACTGCGCGCCGAGATGCCGGTCACGGTGCTGCTCGTCAACGTTCCGCACCCACTCGACCCGCGCGAGGCGTACACCTGCTCATCGGCCGAGATCAGGGCCTGGAGCGGACCGCCCACCCTGCCCACCGACCAACTCTGGTCCCGCTCGCCGGAGGGCGAGCGCGCCTTCCTCAACACCGCCGACTACCTCACCGCCCGGGGGATCGCATGACCGCTCTGGTTCCGGGGACGACCGTTCTCGACGAGATCGTCGCCGCCCGCGCGCCCTGGTCGGCGATCGTGCGTCGCGGACAGGTGCTGACCATCGTCGACCTGCACGGCAACCAGGCCGTCGACTGCCTGCTCTACAACGCCGACGACACCGCCGAGCGGTACTCGGCACCGGACACCCTCGCCGCGCAGGGCGGCATCTTCCTCACCACCGGCAGCGTGCTGCGCTCCTGCGAGGGCCGGCCGCTGATGACCGTCGTGGCCGACGAGGTGGGCCGGCACGACACCGTCGGCGGCGCCTGCAGCCGCGAGTCCAACACCCTGCGGTACGGCCACCACACCAAGCACCAGCACGCCTGCGTCGAGAACTTCCTGATCGAGGGGGCCCGCTGGGGACTCGGCAAACGGGACCTGGTCAGCAACATCAACTGGTACATGAACGTCCCCGTCGACCCGGACGGCAGCCTCGGCATCGTCGACGGCATCTCCGCGCCCGGCCTGCGCGTCGCCCTGCGCGCCGAGATGGACGTCCTGGTCCTGGTGTCGAACTGCCCCCAGATCAACAACCCGTGCAACGGCTTCGACCCGACGCCGGTGCGCATGGTCGTCACCGCCCCCTGACGCGAAGGACGATTCCCATGTTCGACACCCTGCTCGTGGCCAACCGCGGCGAGATCGCCAGCCGGATCATCCGCACCGCCGCCCGGATGGGCCTGAAGACCGTCGCCGTCTTCTCCGACCCCGACCGGGCCGCCCCGCACGTGCGGGCGGCCGACCTGGCCGTACGGCTCGGCCCGGCCCCCGCCCGCGACAGCTACCTGCGCATCGACCGCGTTCTCGACGCGGCGCGGTCCACCGGCGCCGGCGCCGTGCACCCCGGCTACGGATTCCTCTCCGAGGACGCCGGATTCGCCACCGCCGTCGAACAGGCCGGACTCGCCTTCGTCGGGCCGACACCCGCACAACTGACCGCCTTCGGCGCCAAGCACACCGCCCGGGACCTCGCCCGCGCCGCCGGAGTGCCGATGATCGAGGGAACCGGCCTGCTGTCCGGCCTCGACGAGGCCCTCGACGCCGCCGAACGCATCGGCTACCCCGTCATGGTGAAGGCCACCGGCGGGGGCGGCGGCATCGGCATGCAGGCCTGCCACACGCCGGAAGAGCTGACCGCCGCGTACGACCGGGTCGAGCGCCTCGCCGTGGCCAACTTCGGCAGCGGTGGTGTCTTCCTGGAACGGTTCGTGCAGCGGGCCCGGCACGTCGAGGTGCAGGTCTTCGGCGACGGCAGGGGCCGGGTGGTGGCGCTCGGTGACCGCGACTGCAGCCTCCAGCGCCGGAACCAGAAAGTGATCGAGGAAGCGCCCGCGCCGGGGCTGCCGGACGCGGTCCGCGAACAGCTGCACCGCTCGGCGGCGGCGCTGTGCGCGTCGGTGCGCTACCGATCGGCCGGCACCGTCGAGTTCGTCTACGACGCCGAACGCGAACAGGCGTCGTTCCTCGAGGTCAACGCCCGTCTCCAGGTCGAGCACCCGGTGACCGAGGAAACCCTCGGCATCGACCTGGTGGAGTGGATGCTGCGCCTCGCCCAGGGCGACGACACCGTCCTCGACACCCCCCGCCGGGCGGGCGGCGCCGCCGTCGAAGCCCGCCTCTACGCCGAGGACCCGACCCAGGGACACCGGCCCAGCGCCGGCCTGGTCACCGACGTGAGCTTCCCGGCCGGTGTCCGCGTCGACGGCTGGGTGGCGGCCGGCACCGAGGTGACGACCTCTTACGACCCGATGCTCGCCAAGGTGGTCGTCAGCGCCGCGACCCGCGAGGAGGCGTACGCGAAGCTGCGCGACGCCCTGGCCGGCACCCGCGTCGACGGCATCGAGACCAACCTCGGCCTGCTGCGCGCCGCCGCCGCCGACCCGACGGTCCTGGCCGCGCGGCATTCCACGGCAACCCTCGCCGGGGTACGCGATGACGAGCCGCGCATCGTCGTCGAACGGCCCGGCACGCTGACCACGGTGCAGGACTGGCCCGGCCGCACCGGTCTCTGGGAGGTCGGCGTCCCGCCGTCCGGACCGATGGACGATCTCTCGTTCCGTCTCGGCAACCGGGCGCTGGGCAACCCCGAGGGCGCGCCGGGCCTGGAGTGCACCGTCGACGGCCCGGCCCTTCGCTTCACCGCCCCGGCCACGGTCTGCGTGACCGGGGCGGCCGCGCCGGTCACCGTCGACGGCGTACCCGTGCCGCGCTGGGAGCCGGTCCAGGTCCCGGCCGGCAGTGTGCTGGACGTCGGCCGGGCGACCGACGGCGGGCTGCGCAGCTACGTCCTGGTGTCCGGCGGCATCGACGTGCCCCGCTACCTGGGCAGCGCGGCCACCTTCACCCTCGGCCAGTTCGGCGGCCACGGGGGACGGGCGCTGCGCGTCGGCGACGTCCTGCGGCCGGGCTCGCCCACCGGGCCGGTCGCCGGTCCGGTGCCGCTGGGCGAGCGGCCGGCGATCCGGCGGGACTGGCAGATCGCCGTCACCGAGGGGCCGCACGCCGCTCCCGAGTTCTTCCTGCGCGAGGACATCGACGCCTTCTACGCCGCGCAGTGGCAGGTGCACTTCAACTCCGCCCGCACCGGCGTCCGCCTGGTCGGCCCCAAACCCCGCTGGGCGCGTACCGACGGCGGCGAGGCCGGACTGCACCCGTCGAACATCCACGACACCCCGTACTCGGTCGGTGCCGTCGACTTCACCGGCGACGTGCCGATCCTGCTCGGACCCGACGGGCCCAGCCTGGGCGGGTTCGTCTGTCCGGCCACCGTCGTCACCGCCGAACGCTGGAAACTCGGCCAGCTCAGCCCCGGCGACACCGTACGGTTCGTGCCCGTCTCCGACGACACCGCGGCGGCCCTGCGGGCCCGATCACTCACCCCGGTCACGCCGTTGGTCACCGGCGACGACGGCGTCCTCGCCCGCCGCGAGGCGACCGACGCCGCCCCGGCCGTCACGTACCGCCGCTGCGGCGACGACAACCTGCTCGTCGAGTACGGGCCGATGACCCTCGACCTCGGTCTGCGGATGCGCGGGCACGCGCTGATGGACCGGCTCCGCGCCGAGGGCCTGACCGGTGTCGTCGACCTCACCCCCGGTATCCGGTCGGTGCAGATCCACGTCGATCCCGACCGCCTGCCCGTACGCCGCCTGCTCGATGTCGTCCGCGAGGTCGAGGACGACCTGCCCGCCACCCGCGACCTGGCGGTGTCGAGCCGGGTGGTGCACCTGCCGCTGTCCTGGGACGATCCCGCCACCCGGGAGGCGATCGCTCGCTACATGGCCGGCGTCCGTGACGACGCGCCCTGGTGCCCGTGGAACATCGAGTTCATCCGCCGGGTCAACGGCCTCGACAGCGTCGACGACGTCCACCGTACCGTCTACGACGCCAGCTACCTGGTGCTCGGGCTCGGTGACGTCTACCTCGGCGCGCCGGTCGCGACACCACTCGACCCGCGGCATCGCCTGGTGACCACGAAGTACAACCCGGCCCGTACCTGGACGCCGGAGAACGCGGTCGGCATCGGTGGCGCGTACCTGTGCGTCTACGGCATGGAGGGGCCCGGCGGCTACCAGTTCGTCGGCCGCACGGTGCAGGTGTGGTCGCGCTGGCGGCAGGCCGGGGGCTTCGAACCCGGTTCGCCGTGGCTGCTGCGCCACTTCGACCGGATCTCCTGGTACCCGGTCGGCGCAGAGGAACTGCTCGACCTGCGCGCCGACGTGGCCGCCGGACGACACCGGCTGCGGATCGAGGACGGCACCTTCCGGCTCGCCGACCACGAGGACTTCCTCGCCGAGAACGCCGCCTCCATCGCGGACTTCCGGCGGCGCCAGGCGGCCGCCTTCGGACGGGAACGCGACGCGTGGGCGGCGGCCGGCGAGTTCGACCCGCGGCCCGAGCCCGAGGCGCCACCGCCCGCCGGCGAGGTCACCGTCCCCGAGGGAGGCGCGCTGGTCGAGGCGCCGTTCGTGTCCAGCGTGTGGCGCGTCGACGTGCGCCCCGGCGACCGGGTCGTCGCGGGGCAGCCGCTGCTCGCGCTGGAGGCCATGAAGCTCGAGACGGTCATCACCGCGCCCCGGGACGGCGAGGTCGCCGACATCCTCGTCACCCCCGGCAGCCAGGTCGCGCCGGGAAGCCCACTGCTCGTACTCGCCGGAAGGACCATCGCATGACCCCACAGAACCGTGTCCGCGACGCGTACGCCCGGCTCGCCCTCGGCGAGCGACCCGAAGCGTGGATCGCGCTGCGCGAGCAGGGAGAGGTGCTGGCCGAGGCGGCGGCGATCGAGGCCCGCCTGGCGGCGGGCGAGCGACTGCCGCTGGCCGGGTCGCTGGTGGCGGTCAAGGACAACATCGACGTGGCGGGGCTTCCGACAACAGCGGGTTGCCCGGGGTACGCCTACCGGCCGGCCCGCAGCGCCCCGGCCGTCCAGCGACTCGTCGACGCCGGGGCGATCGTGCTCGGCAAGACCAACCTGGACCAGTTCGCGACCGGGCTGGTGGGGACGCGGAGCCCGTACGGCGCGGTGCGCGACGCCCGCGACCCGCAGCGGGTCTCCGGTGGGTCCAGTTCCGGGTCCGCCGTGGTTGTGGCGCTGGGCATCGCCGACCTCGCGCTAGGCACCGACACGGCCGGATCGGGGCGCGTGCCGGCCGCGTTCCAGGGCATCGTCGGGATCAAACCGACCCGTGGCCTCGTTCCCGTCGAGGGGGTCGTGCCCGCGTGCCGCAGCCTCGACTGCGTGACCGTCCTCGCCCGCGAGCTCGACGCGGCACAGCAGGCGATCTCGATCATGAGCGACCCGGTGTGGCCGGTGGACGCCCCCCTCGCGGCGCCGCCGCGGCCCGTGGTCGCGGTGCCGGAACGCGACGAGCTCGTCGGCATGTCCGAGGAGTGGCTCGACGCCTTCGACCAGGCAGCCAAGGCTCTGGAGACCGCCGGTGCCCGGTTGCGGCCGATCCGGCTCGCGCCGTTCCTCGACGCCGCGAAACTGCTCTACAACGGCGGCTTCGTCGCCGAACGGTACGCCGCCGTCGGCGCGTTCATCGACGAGCATCCCGACGGCGTCGACCGGACCGTGGGGGCCATCATCTCCGCGGCCCGGGACATCCCCGCGCATGTGCTCGTCGCCGACACCGAGCGACTCGAACGGCTGCGCGCCGAGGCGATGGGGGAGTGGGGTGATGCCGACGCGCTGCTGCTGCCCACCGCCCCGATCCACCCCACGATCGCGGAGGTCGCCGCGGATCCGGTGGGCGTCAACGCGCTTGTCGGCACGTACACGAACTTCTGCAACCTCTTCGGCCTGGCCGCCGTCGCCGTCCCCGCCGCCGAGACCGGCGACGGACCCTTCGGCGTTCAGGTGATCGCCCGGGGCTTCGCCGACGCGGTCGCCGCCGGCGTGGCCGCGCTGCTGACCGGGGAGCCCGCGCCGGCTGCGGCCGCCACCGGGCTGCGACTGCTCGTCGTCGGCGCTCACCTGACCGGCCAGCCGCTCAACGGGCAGCTCACCGCGGTCGGCGGCCGGTTCGTCGGCCGGGTCCGCACCGCCCCGGAGTACCGCCTGTACGCCCTGCCGACCGAGCCGCCGAAGCCCGGCCTCGTCCGGGTCAGCGCCGGTGGTGCGGGCATCGAGGGTGAGGTGTGGGAACTGCCTCCCGCCGCGCTCGGCCCGTTCCTCGCCGCGCTGCCAGAACCCATGGTCCTCGGGAAGGTACGGCTCGCCGACGGTACCTCCGTCACCGGCTTTCTCTGCGAGGCCACCGCCACCGAAGACGCTCCCGATATCACCGTCCACGGCGGTTGGCTCGCCCACCTCGCAGCCCTGGAGTCGCGATGAACAGCACAACCCTGCTCGCGCCTCGTCACGCCCTCGCCGACCTGCTGTTCACCCGGCTGGCCCGGCGCCTCAAGGCGGTCACCGTACAGCGGACGGCCGCCCGGTGGTCCTGCCACCGCGACGCGCTGCCGTCCCGGGCGTCAGAAGGGTCGGAACGGGCCGGGACGTGACGGCGACGGACACCCCGCTCATCGCGGGTCGCTCGGCGGCGCGTCCACTCGCCCTCCACCGCACCCGAGATCGGCCCGGGGCCGTTCCCTCGTCCGAGGACCGGGTACTCCGCCGGGACGACGACGGGCACCGGGGTTCCGGCCATCCGAGCCGGGACGCCGGGAAGGAGTGGGTCATGGAGTACGAGCAGCTGATCGCCACGGTACGACAGCGCGCCGGCCTCGGCGACGAGGCGGCCGAGCGGGCCGTCCGGGCCGTCCTGTCGGCACTCACCGAACGGCTCGCCGGACGCGAGGCCGACCGCCTGGCCGAGCAGCTACCCGAGAGGTTGGACCTGTCCATCACCCGTAACCCGCAGGGACGCCGGTGGGACGTCGGCGAGTTCCTGCGGGTCGTCGGCGAGCGGGAGCACTGCGCGGACGCGGATGAGGTGCGCCAGCACACCCAGGCGGTGTTGCGCACCGTCGCCGAGGCGCTCGACGACGACGAGCGCGGCGACCTGCTCGCCCAACTCCCGGGCGGCATCATCGATCTCTTCGGTGTCCCCGCCCCACGCGGCTGACCGAAGAGGTGTCGCCACACCGGGCCGGGAGGACGGGGGGTCGGCGCGGCCTGGACGCCGGACCGTCAGCCGGTGGGCTTCGAGATCGGCGGGGCGGGCGGGTCGATGGCGAGACTGAGCCGGGTGAACGGGGAGAACTGGCCGAGGTGGTCGAAGGCGCGGACGGCCACCCGGTACACGCCGTACCCGGTGAACGGGACGTATCCGCTGGTGCCACCGACCGCGCTGACCAGCTGGTCGTTCAGGTACAGCTGGTAGCCGGCGACGAAGACGTCGTCACGGGACGCCTCCCACCGCACGCTGAGGTGGTCCCCGGGCAGACCGCCGATGGTGAGGCCGGTGGGCGCGGTCGGTACCGCGGTGTCGCGGGGCTGCCCGAAGTAGTGGATGGCGTACGGCGAACGGTTGCCGGCCGCGTCCACCGCGCTGATCCCGAAGGTGTACAGCATCGGCGGCAGCGGTGGGAACGTGTGGCTGGTCCCGGTGACCGACGCGAACGGGTTGCCGTTGGCGAGAATGTCGTACCGCACCACGCCGTGGTCGTCGCTGGCCGGATCCCAGTACAGGGCGGTGTGCTGCCCGGCGGTACCGACGCGGATGTTCGTCGGCGTGCTGGGTGGTCGTACGTCGGGGCCGGTTGGCGGGCCGGCGCAGGGGGAACCGTTGACCGTGCAGCCCCTCGGGGTGCCCCTGCCGGTGGCCACCCAGCCGAAGCTGGTGCGGGCGCCCGGTGCCAGCACGCCGTTCCAGGCGAGGTTGGTGAAGATGTGCCGGCTGCCGGAGCGGGTCAGCGCGGCGTTCCAGTAGTTGACGACGGTGGTGCCGGCGGGTATGTCGAACTCCACCCGCCACCCGTTGAGCTGGCTGTCGGTGTCGTTGCGGATGGTCACCTCGCCGACGTATCCGCTGCCCCACTCGCTGATCGGGGTGAACGACGCGGTCGTGGCGGCGGACGCCGGCGTCGACGGCACCAGCACGGCGGCGGCGACGAGCACCAGGGTCAGGGCGGCCGCCGTTCGGTGCCGGCGGGCGACGCGACGGCCGGCCGCGAGCTGGCAAACGAATCGATACATGCCGATGAGTGTCCGGTGTCGGGGCTGGCCCTGGCAACCCCGTCCCGGTCCTCGGGCCGGTGTAGCCGGTGCCGGCCGCCAGTCGTTCACCGACGGGCGGCCGGCGCACACCACCTGCGTCAGCCTGCGGCATCCCGCCACCGGGCGTCGGGCACGCCGGCTGGCTGCCGGCGCGCCCGACGGTGACGATGTCAGCGGACGTGGATGTTGGGTTGCGGCGGCGTGCTCATGCCGTTGCCGAGGAAGAAGAGCCGTTGGCGTACCGGATGCCGACGGTGGCGGTGCCGGCGCCGGGGGCGGTCACCGTGAACTGTGCCGCCGCCCCGACCGCGCCGTTGCCGTTGCAGAATCCGTTGCCGGAGAAGCCGGAGTGGTTGGACTCGATGACACCGTCGCAGGTGGCCGGTGCTGCCTCGGCCTCGTAACGGGTCGCCGCCGCGGCGGCCCCCGTCGCCGTGGCGACACCCGCACCGGCCACCGTGATCGCGGTGCCGGCGGCGAGCAACGCGAGGCGCTGTCTACGTGAAAGCATCATTGCGCTCCAATGGACGTGAATCGAACCGGTTTCGAGATCGGAGGTGGTCGGCCGGATCCGCCCGGCTGGCCGCCGCCACCGCCCACTCATGACCCGTTGCCACCGCGCCCGACCTGCCGCCCGGAAGCAGGACGGCACCCGAGGTGCCCATCGGCTGGCAAGTTCGTCACCGCGTCGAGCCGACGGTTTCGCTTCGGTCCGCCCGCCGCCGCGTGTATCACATATCGTCCCTGTGGGACGAGCACCTGTCAATCGACATCTGTCCATGTGATGTCGGCTGGCCACCCAGGCCCGGGCACCGCTGGTCGCCCTGGCCGTCGTGCTGTCGGGGGTCCCGCGGTGAGTGGGGCGGATGGTCAGTCCGGGGTGCCGTCCCACGAACCGGTTGTCCGGTGTAGCTGTCGGACTGCGAGAGTTCGAGTCAGCCGGCGCCGAAGCAGACGAACGCCGCCGCGGTGGCCCGGGCCGGGCCGTCGCCGGTCGCGCCGAACGCCTGCTGCGCGTCGGCCAGGGCCCGCGCCGGGCGGGCACCGGCGCGCATCCGGCGGTGCAGGTCCAGCACCAGCGCGGTGGTGGGCTCGGCCGGCACCGGCAACACGGTCGCGATCAGGCACCGGGTGCCGAGCGCCAGCAGCACCGCGGTGAACCCCATGATCTCGTCGCCGGGGCGGACTCCGGTCAGGCCGGAGTCGCACGCGGAGAGCACCACGCGGCCGGGTGGGCGGGCCACCCGCTCCCACTCGTACGCGAACAACGGCCCGTCGGCCAGCTCCAGCGTGGAGAACTGCGGGTTGTCCGCGCGGAACGTGCCGTGGGCGGCGATGTGCACCAGCCCGGCGCCGTCCAGCGCCGCGGTCAACGCGTCGGCGGTGGCCTCGGCCCCGGTGAACAGCCGCGCCTCCGGCAGGACCTGCGCGAGCCGGCGTACCTCGGCGTGCGCGGCCGGCAGGCGCGGGCCGGCGGCCAGCACCGGCGGTCCGGCTGGCGGCTCCCGCCGGTCCGCGGCGAGCCAGACGGTGGCCGACGGAGCGACCGTCAGGGCACGGCCCGCACACGTCGGAAGCGCCGACCAGGGCACCGCGTGCAGCGCCCCGACCGGGACGATCACCAGGTCCCGGTCGGCCAGCCGCCGCCGGAGCGGGTCGAAGAGCTGACGGTCCAGAGCGGCTGCGGCGTGCGCGGCTCCCATCCGCGCGGCGGTCGTGTCGCCGGTGGTGACCAGTCGGCGCAGGGCGAACCGGTGCCGTCGGGTCAGGTCCACCACGTCGGCGAGCGCGCCGAGGTCGTGCAGGCTGGCCCGGCCGTCGCGGACCAGCACCGCCCGGAGCCGGTCGCCGTGGGCCACCAGCTCGACCAGCGCCCGCTCACCCAGCCGCGCGGCCAGCGCCGCCACTCCCGGCGGGATCAGCACGGCACCCCCGCCGGGCGCCCGTCGGGCCAGGTCCCGGATGCGCTGCTCCAGCCGGGCCTGCCGGCCGCGCAGGGCGTGCGCGGGTCGGCCGGCCAGCACCTCGTCCTCCAGCAGTCCGCTGACCAGCCGGAGTTCGGCGAGCGCCGCCACCAGTTCGGGGTCGTCGGGGGGCAGCGCCGGCCGGGTCCGCAGCGCGTTGGCCCGCCACCGCTCCGCCCATGCCAGGACCTGCGCCGGCGCCCCCGCGCGGACCGCGATGTCCAGACCCTCGGCCGCCAACTCCTGCCCGTACGCCCCGCTGTTGGCCCGCAGTTCGGTGGCGCCGAGCGAGGTGCGGTGCCGGTCGAGTACGGCCAGTCCCCGGCTCAGCGCCCTTGCCGCCCCGGAGTCGTCCCCGCTGAGCCGGTGGGACAGGGCCAGGGCGTACCAGCCCTGTGCCCGCCGGTCGGCCGTGCCCCGGCGACGGGCTCGGGCGGCCACCGCCAGCAGGTTCCTCGCGCGGTCCGGGCGCCCCAGCGCGGCGGCCAGCAGGCCGGCCTCGATCCGGGTGGTCAGCGCCGGGCCGGGCCACCCGGTGGCATCGAGTTGGTTGGCGGTACGTGTCATCGCGGTGAGCAGCGCCCCCGAGCGGGTGCCCCGGCGGTACTCGGCGCGCAGCTCGACGTGCCGGGCGAACGCGGCCCAGGTGCGGCGGCCCTGGCGGCGGAACCGGACCCGGGCCGCGGCGGCGGCCCCGGCGGCGGTGTCGAGGTCGTCGGCGAGCAGGGCGGCCCGGGCCTGTGCCAGCAGCGCCTCGGCGAGGTCGGAGGCCATGCCCCGGCGGCGCAGTTCCCGTACGGCCGCCGCGGCCACCTCGACCGCCTCACCGACCAACGGCACCGACAGCAGCAGCTCGAACCGGTCCAGCAGCAGCGCCGGCCGGGGCACGGCGAGGCGGCGGTACTCCTCGTCGACAGCGGCGAAGCGGCGCAGCGCCTCGGCGATGTCGCCGCGCCGACCGGCGGCGATCCCGCCGTTCCAGCGGGCGTCGGCCGCCGCGAGGTCCAGCCCCAGTTGGTCGAAGGCGGCCGCGGCGCGGGCGAGGTCGTCGTCCGTGCCGCCGGCCGCGCCCCGGTGGGCGTTGAGCAGCCCCCGGTTGTTGCGGGCCCGTGCTTCCAGCAGCAGGTCACCCTCGCGGTGGGCGATGTCGATGGCGAGGCCGTAGTCGCGTACGGCTTCGTCGTAGCGGCCTCGGTAGTGCAGTACCACGCCCCGCTGCATCCGGGCCCGCCCCGCGTCGGCGCCGGTGAGCTGCGGCAGCGCGGCGGACACCGCGCGCAGCGCCGCGGCGGTGCGGCCGGCGTTGGCCAGCACGTAGCCCAGACTCATCCGGGCCAGCGCCCGGACCCGGGGCGTGCCGGCGACGCGGACCGCCCGGCGCAGGTGGTGCAGTGCTCCGGGCAGGTCGTTGAGTTCCCGCAGGGCAAGGCCGGTGGCTCGTTCGGCGGTGGAGCGCTCGTCGTCGTCGGCGCCGGCGGCGAGGACGCGGTGGGCGATCGCGATCGCCTCGTGGGGATAGCGCTGGACGGCGTCCAGCGCCGCCTGGGCCGCCTCGGCACCGGGCGCGGTGCGATCGGCCATGCCTGACAGCGTCCATCAGAAATGGTGAGCCGTCAATGCCGATCATCGGCAGGGAAATGTCGGGAATCAGCACAGGCCATTGATGCGATTGACATTGAACAATGCTTTGTAAGAATTGTCGGTGCCCGGGGAATTCGGCCGTGCCGGCCACCGGCGGGCGTGTCGTCGACCGCATGGAGGACCCATGCCGCCTGAGCACCCTGATGTGCCGCACCCGGCCGGCCGGGTGTCCCGACGACGGCTGCTGGCGGCGTCCGCGCTCGCCGCGGCGGTGGCCCCGCTCGGCGTGGGGCTGCGCCCGGCGCCAGCGCTCGGGGACGACGCGGACGACGCCGCCTACCAGCGGGCCTTCTACGAGGCGCTGGCCGCCGACCAGAACGTCCGCCGCCACATCGCGCCGGGAAGGCAGTTCCTCTACCGGCCCCGGCAGCTCCTCGTCGCCGCCGCCGACACCCAGCGGGTCCTCATCCGGCTGCGCGCCGCCGGCTACTCGGTGACCCTTGGGGACTCCTTCGCCGGCGTCACCCGGCTGCTGTTCGGCAAGGAGACCGACATCCCCGCGGTCGTGACGCAGCTGCGCGACCCCCAGCAGTGGCCCGGCCAGCCGGTGCCGAAGGTGCAACCGCACCACGTCATGCTGGGCCTGGGCAACATCATGGGCAACCCGGGCAGCCCACCCGGACCGGCCGCCGCGCTGCCGCCGCCGGACGGCGGCCGTCGCGACGAGGGCGCGGGGGTGACTGTCGGGATCTGCGACACCGGCATCTGCCGGCTGGCCGGCAGCCACCACCCGCAATGGCTCGGCGGGACGTACCTGCCGCAGGCCGACGACGAGGACCCGCTGTACGTGCACACCGACGTGCTCGCCCCGCAGGGCGGGCACGGCACCTTCGTCGCCGGTGTGGTGCGGCAGGCCGCGCCGGGGGTGCGCGTAGACCCTGAGCAGGCGCTGACCGCCACCGGCGTCGGCGACGAGGCGTCGGTGGTTGCCGCGATGGGCCGGCTCGCGCCGGAGGTGTCCGTCATCAACCTGTCCCTGGGCGGGTTCACCCAGGACGACCAGCCGTCGCTGCCCCTGGCCAACGCGGTGGCCGCGCTGCCCTCGACGAGCGCCGTGGTCGCGGCGGCGGGCAACGCCGGCACCAACCGGCCCATGTGGCCGGCCGCCCTCGCCCGGGTCGTGGCGGTGGCGGCCGTCAGCCAGGGGCCCGATGGTGTGGCGCCGGCCGCCTACAGCGGTTACGGGCCGTGGGTCGACGCCTGCGCAGTCGGTGAGCGCGACAGCACGTACGTCGAGGGCCAACTGCCGCTGTCGGGGCGGCCGACCCGGGTGTTCCACGGCTTCGCCACCTGGGCGGGCACCTCGTTCGCCACGGCGTACGTCTCCGGCCGGCTCGCCGCGCTGATGACCGCCGGCGGCCTGAGTGCCGACGCGGCGCGGCTCGCGCTGCTCGCGGCGCCACGCTGGCACCCCGACTACGGCGTGTTCGTCGCATGAGCGAGCGTCGGCGAGCAGACCACCGGTTCCGCCGGGCGGTGGCGGCGTGACCGGGCGCAGCGCGACCAGCCTGGTGAGCGCCGCCGTGGGCGGGGACGAGTCGGCGTGGGCGGAGCTGGTCCGCCGGTACACCCCGCTGGTCTACTCGGTGATCCGCTCCTACGACCTCAGCGGCGCCGACGCGTCCGACGTCAACCAGACCGTCTGGCTACGCCTCGTCGAGCACCTGGGCCGGGTGCGGGATCCGCAGGCCCTCGCCGCCTGGCTGGCCACCACGACCCGGCGCGAGTGCTACCGGCTCTCCCGCCTCGGCCGGCGTACCCAGCTCGTCGACCCGTACGACGACGCGCTCGACGCGTACCATGGCTTCTCCCGCGCCCCGGACGCGGCGGGTCCGGACGAGGAACTGCTGCGCGCGGAGCGGCGGCAGGCGCTGCGGGAGGGCTTCGCGCAGCTACCGCCGCGTTGTCAGGAGCTGCTGTCGCTGCTGACGGCCGACCCGCCGCCGAGCTACCGGGAGATCGCCGAACGGCTGGGCATGCCGGTCGGCAGCATCGGGCCCACCCAGGCCCGCTGCCTGCGCCGGCTGCGCGAGTGCCCGGCGTTGGCCCCGTTCCTCGGAGCGGCGGCGACCCGCACGAACGGAGGTGACCGTGGTGGAGCCGTGGCCGCCGGCCGATGACGACGTCCTGACCGCCGAGCTGGGCGCGGCGCTGCGGGAGGTTGGGCCGGTGCCGGAGGAGTTCCTGACCGCGGCGCGGGCCGCGTTCGCCTGGCGGGACGTGGCCGCGGAGGTGGCGCTCGCCGAGCTGATGTTCGACTCGGCGTGCGACGCGGAGCCGGCGGGGTTGACCCGGTCGGCCGGCTCCGCGCGGACGCTGTCGTTCCGCAGCGGCGCGGTCGTGTTGGAGGTCGAGGTGACCGAGGCCGGGATCGTCGGCCAGCTCTTCCCGCCCGGGGGCGGGCGGGTCAGCGCGCAGACCGCCACCGGCACGTACGACGAGGCACCCGTCGACGAGGTGGGCTTCTTCTCGCTGGACGCCCCGCCACCCGGCCCGGTGCGGCTGCGCGCCCACACCGAGGGGTACGTCGTGGCCACCACCTGGGTCGCACTGCGCTGACTGGGCGGGTGGCGCCGACCCCGGCAACGTACGCCGGTGGGCGCGGTGAGGGGTCGTGGGCCCGGCGGTCCACGACCCCCGGGTGCTGGCGGCCGGTCTACCGCTGTCCGACCTTGATCAGATACTGCACGCCACCGAGGTCGGTCCGCTTGGCCCCTGGCGTCCGGGCCGAACCGCGTCGCGTCCAGCACGAACTTCTGGAGGGAGATGTCGACGATCCACGCCGCTCCGGTCGAGCAGGCTGGGCAGCATGGCCCGGGTGACGCGTACGGCACTGAGGAGGTTCAGTCCCGACGGCCTCGCCACCCGGCTCGTCGACACCCTGCCGCACGGCGTCGGCGAGCGATGAGGCGTGCCTACCGCGGCAACCGCCGTCACCGCCGGCCACCTCCCGGATGGCAGTTCCTCCCTGACCCGGGCGGCCGTTTGTGCTACTTCGTTGCTCCCGCCATCACGCCCCGGGTGAGGGTGTTCTGGAAGACGAGGAAGAAGATCACTGCCGGCAGGATCCCGAGCAGGGCCGACGCACTGGTGGTGGTGGCGTCCATGAGCCGGTCGCCCTGTAGCACGCCGAGCGCCACCGGAACGGTCTGCCGGTCGTTGGAGATCAGGAAGATGAGCGGCAGGAAGAACTCGTTCCACGTCCAGATGAAGAAGAACGTGAAGAGTACCGACAGGCTGGACCAGCTGATCGGTACCACCACCCGCCACAGCGTGCGCCAGCTACCCGCCCCGTCGATCGCGGCTGCCTCCAGCATCTCGCGCGGGAACGCGGCATAGACCGACGACAGCAGGTACGTGCCGAACGCGCTCTGGATGGCGGTGAAGATGATGATGAGGGCGAGCTGCGTGTTGTAGAGCCCGACCGCTTTGGACAGGTAGTAGAGCGGGTACGCGAGGGCCTCCTGCGGCAGCAGGTTGGCCAGCAGGAAGAAGACCAGGAAGGCGCCGCGCCCGCGTACCCGGCCGATGCCCAACGCGTACGCGTTGAAGATGGACACGACCAGCGCGAGGACCGCCACCGAGCCGCTGATGACGAGGCTGTTGACCAGCTTCTCGCCGAAGTCCACCCGGATCCAGAAGTCGGCGAGACCCTTGAGGTACAGGCTGTCCGGCAGCGCGAGCGGGCCGTCCGAGGCGTAGTCGGTGGGGGCCTTCACCGCGTTCAGCATCACCAGCACGAAGGGCGACAGCACCGCCAGCACCAGTAGCGTGAGCACCGCCAGCACGGCGGACCGGGTGAGCGTGGCCGCTCTCACAGCAGGTCCCTCCGTTCGCCCCGGGCCTGGATCCGCAGGAACACCACGGCCAGCACGACGATGATGACGGTGAGCACGGTGGCGATCGCCGACCCGTACCCGACCTGGGCCCGCTCGAAGAAGTTCTGGTACGCGAAGTACGACGGCACGAGCGTCGCGTTGCCCGGCCCGCCCCGGGTCAGCACGAAGATCTGACCGAAGACCTTGAGCGCGGCGATCGTGGTGGTCACCAGCACCACGTAGATCTCCGGTTTGATCTGGTGCACGGCGATCCGCCAGAACCGCTGCCACCAGCCCGCGCCGTCGATGGACGCCGCCTCGTACAGCGACGGGTCGACGCGTTGCAGCCCCGACATGAACATCACCACGGGGTACCCGAGCTGGAACCACACCAGCATCACCATGACGCTGTAGAGCGCGTACGCCGGGTCACCGAGCCAGTTCCTCGCGAGCGAGTCGAGCCCGGCGTTGGTGAGGATCGCGTTGAGCGCGCCGAAGCTGGGATTGAGAATCCACCCCCAGACGATGCCGGTGACCGCGACCGGCAGCACCTGCGGCAGGTAGAAGCCGGAGCGCAGGACCTTCGCGGTACGCGGGCCGATCTGCTTGGCCACGTAGTCGAACAGCACGGCGGCGAGCACCAGCCCGAGCAGCGTCGGCACCACCGCCATCGCCACGATCAGGAAGAGGATGTTGCGGAACGAGGCCCAGAAGTTCTCGTCACCGAGCAGGCGGGTGTAGTTCTCCAGGCCGATCCACTCGGCGGAGCCCACGCCGGACCACCGGGTGAAGCTGATCCCGACGTTCATCGCCAGCGGCATGACGATGACCAGCAGCGAGAGCAGCGCGCCGGGCAGCAGATAGAGCGCGTAACTCCCGCCGGGCCGCGGTCGCGCGCGGCGTCGAGCCACCGCCGGGACGGCGCCGACCTCCGGGCGCCGCCCCGCCTGTGTCGACGTGACCACCTACTTGCCCAGGGCGGTCAGGTTGTCCTGGTACGGCTTGGCGATCTCGTCCAGCACCTGGTCCGGCGTCTTGGTGCCGTTGATCAGGTTCTGCGTGCCGGCCACCAGCACGTCGTAGTAGCCGGGTGCCGGCCAGTCCGGGTAGAACGCCAGCCCGTCGGAGGAGTTGACCGCGTTGAAGTTCTCGATCAGTTCCTTGCTCTTCGCGTCCGTCACCTGCGTCAGGTCGCCCAGCACCGGTATGCCCCCGGAGTTGCCGAGCAGGTTCTGGATCTCCGGCTTGAGCGTGATGTCGATGAAGTCGTACGCCAGCTTCTTGTTCTTCGATTTCGCCGGGACCACCCACAGGTTGCCGCCCGAGCCCGGGTGCAGGCTGTTACCGGGGAAGAGGAACGTGCCCCACTGGAACTTCGCCTCGTTGACGAACCGCCCGTACCACCAGCTGCCGGAGATGACCATCGGGTACTTGCCCTGCGTGAACGCGACACCCATCGGGTCGGCCTTGATGCCCGCCGAGTCCTTCGGGATGTATCCCTTCTTCACCCAGTCCGCGAACGTGGTCGCCGCGTACGTGAACTCCGGCCCGTGGAAGTCGACCTTGCCCCTGTACAACTGGAACGCGTCGACCCAGGACCGGTTCGCCTTGGCCAGCGCCAGCTCGTAGAAGATCTGCTGGGCCGGGTACTCCGCGCCGCCGACCGACAGCGGGGGGACGCCGGCCTTGGCGAAGGTGTCCATCACCGCCTCGAACTCGGCGAGGGACGTCGGCACCCGCACGTTGTGCTTCGCGAAGAGGTCCTTGTTGTAGTAGACCATCACGTACTCGGCGTAGTTCGGCACGCCGTACCACCTGTCGCCGCCCATGATGCCCTGGGCGTCGTACCTGCTGGTGGTCTGGATGGCCGGCGAGATCTTGTCCCATCCGCGCGTGGTCGCCTCGGACGTGAGGTCGGTGAGCAGGCCCTGTTTGGCGAGCAGCCCGGCGGTCGCGTTGCCCTTGTTGTACTCCATGATGTCGGGCGCCTCGTCCGAGTTCAGGATCATGCTGGCGTTCTGGCGGATCTGCTCGAAGCCCTTCTCCTCGAACTGCACCGTGACCCCCGGGTGCGTGGCCTCGAACTGCTTGATCGCCTCCGCCCAGGCAACGCCCATGGCGCTGTTGGCGCCCTCGTAGTGCCACAACTTGAGTACGTTGCCTCCGCTGGCGTCGTCGGAGTCCGTTCCGCAGGCGGTCAGGAGCAGGGATGCGGCGGCGAGCAACGCGGTGGTCGCCGCTCGTGCGCGACAGGTGAACACGGCTGACTCCTCACTGGAGATCGCGGACCACCGGGTGGAGACCCGCAGGCACGTCGTCGAACCCGCTGTGTCGAACCTGTGTCAGCGAGACCGCCTGGGGCTTTCCGTCCCGGCAGGGGGATGTGGTTCGGAGGGAGTTAGTTTAGAATCTAAGCAAATGAGCCCGGATGGCTTTCGTGGCAGCTCCTTGCTGTGGACCCAACCCGTCGCTCGGTTGAAGGTCGTTCACGACGGATGCGGTGGACCTCCCGTGGCACCTCTTCGACTTCCACGGATCATGTCTGTCACTTAGCCTCACCCGACGAGGTGCGGCTGTCAATCGACGCTCGCCCACTTCTTGCGAGCCGTCGGCACAGCGAGAACTCTGCGCGGCAGGCGGCGCCAGGCGACGCGGAGAACGTCAGGGACGGCGTTGGTCGCACAGCGGTCCGGGCCAACCCCGGCGCTGCGTGCAACCAGGCACTCTCCTTGGCGCGGAGCGCGACATGTGTGGATGTTGGTGGCCGGCGGTGCCTGCAACCTCCTAGGGTGGATTGCACTCGAACCTGGTGCGTTGCCACCCCTATGATCGTGATCATGGAAGTCCTTCGGTACACCGCGTTCAGCGCAGATCCTGCCGGCGGCAACCCGGCCGGTGTCGTATTGGACGCCACCGGGCTCGGGGACGCGGAGATGCAGCGGGTCGCTGCCGAGGTCGGGTACTCCGAAACGGCGTTCCTCGTGCCTGGTGGAGACGGGCAGTTCGAGGTGCGCTACTTCAGCCCGAAGGCGGAGGTCCCCTTCTGCGGCCACGCGACCATCGCGTCGGCCGTTGCCTACGCCGAGCGGCACGGTCCAGGAGTCCTGCACCTGGACACCCGTGCCGGCCTGGTCGAGGTCTCCACCAAGGTGCAGCCGGACGGCATCACCGCCGCCACACTGGTCAGCGTCGAACCGCAAAGCAAGCCGATCTCCGCCGGCGACCTGGCGTTGCTGCTCGAAGCGCTGCACTGGACGCCGGGCGACCTCGACTCGACGCTGCCGCCGCGGATCGCCTTCGCCGGGGCGTGGCATCCCGTCGTGGCCGCCGCGAGCCGGCGACGCCTGGCCAACCTGGACTACGACATGGCGGCGCTGGCCAGCCTGATGGCCCGGCGCGACTGGACAACGATCAATCTGGTCTACCGCGAGTCCGAACTGGTGTTCCATGCGCGCAACCCGTTTCCCCCGGGTGGTGTCGTCGAGGACGCCGCGACCGGTGCGGCGGCTGCGGCGTTGGGTGGCTTCCTGCGCGACCTGCGTCTGGTGGTGCCGCCAGCGACCGTCACCGTGTACCAGGGCCAAGACATGGGCCGTCCAAGCCTGCTCACGGTAGAGATCCCCGCCCGACCCGGATCCGGGATCGCGGTGACCGGCACCGCCGTCGCCCTTCCCGACACCCATAGGAACGGGGTTTGACCGGGTGGATGTGTCGAACGCAAGCGAGAACATACCCGAGCGTCCCGGCGAGGCGCAGGCGTGGACCGGTCGGGACCGACTGACCAACCGTCACGTTCGGGTAGGGTCCCGGACCAAAACCCGAGCCGGCGTCGCTGACCACCTGCACCCCGCCTGTCGGCAGGCCCTGCGCCACGTCGCCGCGCTGTCGGCCGGGCCGCCGCTCGACGCGTCCCTGCGGATAACGCTCAACTTCCACCCTGACCGTGTTGCCGCAGGACTCGTACGGGGCTGGTCTTCAGTTGCCGCGCCCAGGTCGTCTTGTCGCTGTGCAGGTCTCGCTCGTAGTGACTCAGGCAGGCTCGCGCCAGCGCCCACTCAAATCCCTCCCGCGTGATGTCGACGGACAGCACGCGCTCCTGCCCCGGCTTCCTAGCCCAGCCGCAGCGGTACATCATCCACAGGAAAGACGGCTTGATCCACGTCATCCGGTCCCGCTTGAAGGGGGCCGCGAATCGGCCGGCTGCCACCGCCGGCAACGCAATCTGCGGGGGATACGCCTGGTACACGGTGATGGTGTCCGCCGAGTAGCGGGCACGGATCTGACGGGCGGGAACGGACACAGCCCGATCTTCACCGATCGGGACTCGATTGCTCCACCGAGATTCCGCACCCTGTCGGCGCCCGTGGCTGCACCCGGATCTGCCGCGAGGCGCTCGCCGTCGTCTGCCCCGACTGCCTCCGCCTGGGGTGGGGCACTACTGTGAGTATTCGGCGTGCAGTTCGGCGTACGGCCGACGCTGGTCAGGGTGACGCCTGGTTCTGCCCATGCCGATCTCGGCGCAGCAGTGCGTCCCCGGCATGCGGGCGCGATGAGCCGGACACTCCTCGGCCAAGGCGCGGACCTGGTCGGCCTCCAGTTCGAACGCCTCGCGGCTGCCGGTGAGCACCAACGTGTCGGCGGCTATGTCCCATCGAAGATGATCGCGAAACTCCTGATGCCAGGTCCGTTGGTGGTCGGCGATCGACCGCGACGGCCACGCGTCACCGGGGAGGACGATGGTGTGTGGCCTGCCGGTCCTCAACCGGGAACGGACTTGCTTCCACCGCGACGGCGGGAACGCGAGACGGTGGTGCAGCAGCACCAGGTCGAGCGGGCGTCCCCAGACATGGTGGGTGGGGATTTCGCGCGGCGCAGTGGGAGGTAGACGATCGTGCGCGGCGACCGGGCAGCCAGGCCCCACGCATGGGCGAACATCACCGCTGTTTCCTTGTCGAGGCAGAACTGGGCTCCGAAACGGCCCTCATAGAGACCGGCAAACCTCGGCGTTTCCGCCGGCCGTACGACTCGGTATTGATGGCACCCGAGGTGGACGGTGCTGACCATCACCGGCCACCTGCGTCCGCCCAACCGTTGACCCACTCCAGCAGAACCCCTCGACCAGTCGTCGTCTCGCCTCCGGCGAGCATTGTCACGGGACCGACAGGAAATGGCGACAGAGTTCGACGTCGAACCCGTCCGTCTGACCTGGAGAGGCCGACGCTTCTTCATCTTGCCGATTCGGCCTTCCCGGACCCGAGCCAAGATCGACTGCTCTCTTGCCGCGATCAGCACGACCGTCGGGCGCACGGAGCGCTTGGGCCCGGACTTCACGGTCTGGTGATCGTGGGGCCCGTCAGATGACCCGTGCGGCGGCGGTTCGCCACGGGTGGTTCGGGTGCACGAGAGCCAGTGCGTCGACGAGCCACCGGCGCTGGTCGGCGTCGAGGAGCGGCAGTGTGCCGGCGAAGTCGAAGCGGTCCTTGTCCCGGGAAGCCTTTGCCTTGAACAGGAGCGCCACCTCCGGTGCCAGGAACGGCAGTCCGTGCGCGTCGTGCCGTATCAGGTCGGCGTATCGGCGGCGGATCTGGGCGTCGCGGCGGCAAATCCACACGTCGCCGTCGTGTGGTTCGCGGAACACGTCGAAGCGCCAGCGACCGGCAGCCCGGTCCAGAGCCCACATCTGGTGGCCTGCGGCGAGCGTGTCAGCGGACGCCGGTACCAACGCCCCCGCGACGGGCACGTAGAAATCGACCTCAGGGAACCGCTGCGCGACCTCGGCGAACTGCGCCCGGGGAACCGCAATCTCCACGTCATTGTGGTCACGGGTCTGCCGGCCCCGGACAGGTCGAGCGCCCAGCCGGCCGCGATGCACCAGGGCACCGGCACGCCGGCTAGGCGCTCCCCGAGCACCCTCGGATGTCACGGCTCCCATGCGTCGAGGTCCGGCACCATGGCTGCGACGCTACTACGCGGACGCCTTGCCCAGTCACGCCAGGACGCAGCTGGCTCGATTACCATCGCCCAGACATGCCGCCGTCCGTGGAGCGGGTGCGCACTGCCGTCGGCGTCGCACTACCAGCGGGTGACGCCACCGGGTACGGCCACGAGACGGAACTCCCGTGACACCGGCGGCGTGCCAGTGACAGTGAACGCCTCGTACTGACGGTCCGGCGCGACGGCGAGGACTGCTTCATCGGCGAAGGTCAGCGTCAGCCGACCGTCTTTGCGGATCTCGGCGACCGTGACCTTCGCCCGATGTAGGTCGAGCAACACCGCCAGACCTGCGGACGCCGAGGGGTCAAGAGTCGAGCCCGTTCCATGCTTTGTCGGTGGTGGTCCAGCGTTCGGAGTTGTCGTCCCGCTCCGTGGCAAGGTGGTGGGCCCAGGCGAAATCGGTCCTGGCCTGCTCCAGTTCGTCCGGGGAAACGCGCAGCCAGTTGCCGTTCATGCTCACGGCGCCAGCCTAAATGCGGGCTACGACGCTTCTCCAGCAGCGGGCGAAGGGCTCCGGGCAACCCGACGGCGCACGGAGCTGCCACGATCCGCGCGTCGCGGTGCCTGCCGCAAGGCGACGGCCACCCCCGCGCGGCTTGCCGAGTCGAGTGTATGCCGCCGAGCGAGCACTTGATCTTGGGCTGATGTGCGCGGTGTGTGCTCTCCAGCCGGTGCCACCGTGGGTCAACCGGTGCCAGCACGGGTCACCGTGGCCCGCCGCCGGTCGCAAACGGGGGTTCGTGTGCTCCGGGTGTGCTCCTGGGCTGGGGGAACAGGGGTACCGGCGACGTGGGCGAACCTGGGCCACTCCCTGCCACCCCAGGTGAACCCCGGGTCGCTAGACTAGGCACTCGCGCCCCCGTAGCTCAGGGATAGAGCATCGGTTTCCTAAGGCGACGCTCTATCTGCCGATGCAGGCGTTTGCCTGCGGATTTCTCGCTTCCTCTTTGTTCGCCGGTCGCAGTAACGGATTGCTGTGCTCGCTTGCTGAAGATCAGCAGACCAGTTTGTTCGGTCATTGGTGGGCCCTCACCAACTGGGAGCGACCTGCGGAGGGAGCGAGGTCAGTCTGCTGGCGGGGCGGGAATCTGCCATAAGGCACTGACTGGTAGGGCGCGGAGTTTGTCGCCGAACGGCAGCGTCGAGGTGCCGGTGTAGAGGACGATGCCGGCGATGAAGTCGTCGCCGAGGCGGTCGGCGAGTCGGCGGAGCCCGCGGAAGTCATCGGGTCCGACGGTGGTGGCTGCTTTGACTTCGATCCCGACGACGTGCCCAGATCTGTTCTCGAGCACCGCGTCGACTTCGTACCTGCTCTGGTCGCGGTAGTGGGACAGGTCGACGGACTGCTCGGACCAGGTGAGCTGGCGGGACAGCTCGGACAGGACGAATGATTCGAGTAGTGGCCCGAACGGTGCGCCCGGCCGGAGCAGCGCCCGGGCGTCGGTCGCGGTCTCGTTGGCGGCGATGCCAGAGTCGACGAAGATCATTTTGGGCGCGGCGGTGGCGCGGGTGCCGAGGTTGCGGGACCAGCCGGGGATCCGCTTGATCAGGAAGATCTCTTCCAGGGCTTGGAGGTAGCGGGCGATCGTTGGCCGGCTCAGTCCGAGGGCGGATTCGAGGGAGTTGGCGGCGATGATGGTCGCGGACCTGGCCGCGAGGAGGCGTACCAGCTTGCGTAGCTCGCCCTTGTGCTGGATGTCGGACAGCTGCCGCACATCGCGCTCGATGAGCGCGTGGACGTAGGCGTCGAGGAACCGTTGGCGGCGGCGTGGGTCGGTGCGGGTCGTGGCCTCGGGTAGGCCGCCGCACACGATCCGAGCCGCGTAGTCGGCGCGGGTCACCTTCGACTCGTGTCGCAGGTCCGGACCGAGCGCGAAGACGGCGTCGACGAATCCGTCCGGTGCTCCCTCGAGTTCGCCTTGGGAGAAGGGCCAGAGCTCGACGGTTTCCATCCGGCCGGGCAGGGCGTCCGGGGCGCCCACCATGCCGAACAGGCGAGAAGAGCCGGTGAGCAGGTGCCGACCGGGACGGGGATCCTCGTCGACGGCTGCCTTGATGGCCAGCAACAGTTCTGGAGCGCGTTGAATCTCGTCGATGACCAGGAGTTCGGGCGAGTCCACGAAGCCGACCGGGTCGGCGAGCGCCGCGGCCCGGTCCTGCGCTCGGTCGAGATCACGGCGCTCGGCGAGACGATCGCCGGCGACGATGCGGACCAGGGTGCTCTTGCCTGCTTGACGTGCTCCGCTGATCAGCACGACGCGGGTGTCGGCCAGGGCGTCGTTGACCTGCGCGGCGGCGCGGCGGGGGATCAGGTGCGGTGTGGGCACGGCGTCATGATAACTGACACGGTTTCGGTCTGCGTGGGCGGATGTGTTTGATTTGCGGCGCAAGACGTGTTCGAATTGCGGGTCATCGGTGTTCGATTTGCGGGGGTGCCGAGGACGGGGTCCTCGCGTGCTGGCAAACCTCGGCCGCAATCCGGCACGCCCACCACGGGGACTGCGTAGATTTCCGTGTTTGACCTGGGTGTGGTCCGTTGGACAGGACGTTGATCCTGTCCGGGAAGGACCACGTCATGGCAGACAAGAAGAACGCCGCTCAGCTTCCGGAAGCGACGGCGGCGGAGGTGGAGTTTGCTCAGCAACTAATCGAGCGGGCGAAGGCTGACGGGGTGTCGTTGGTCGGGCCGGGTGGGCTCCTCGCGGGGATCACGCGCACTGTCCTTGAATCAGCGCTCGACGCCGAGTTGGACGCTCACGTTGATGACGCAGGCGTCGATGAAGCGACTGGCCGGCGGACCAACATCCGTAACGGTCACGGGGCCAAGACGGTGCAGACCGAGGTGGGGCCGGTGCGGATCCAGGTTCCACGGGACCGGGCCGGGTCGTTCACCCCGCGGATCGTCCCAAGGCACGCCCGAAGGTTGGACGGGTTCAACGAGGCGATCCTGTCGCTGTATGCCAAAGGGTTGACGACCGGGGAGATCTGCGCGCATCTGGCGGACGTGTATGACGCCGACGTGTCCCGGGAGTTGATCAGCCGGGTCACCGACAACGTCGTGGACGAGATGGAAGCCTGGCGGCAGCGGCCGCTGGACAGGGGGCGGTTTCCAGCGAACGTCGCGAATCCTGAACGGAGGGATTCGTGTGCCGAGGTACGCGCCGAACAAGATGCCGGTGGCGGTGAAGCGTCGCTACTTTGAGTTGGTCAGGATGGGTCTGTCCGGGGCGGCTGCCGCCCAGCAGGTGGGTGTGTCGATGAGCTGCGGGTCGTTGTGGTTCATCGACGCACTGGTCATGAAGATCCGGCAGGGGCAGGTCGTGAACCGGCCCGTCTACGTGGCTGTGGGTATCAGCCTGGACGGGGAACGCGACGTGCTCGGTATGTGGGCCGGCACCGGCGGTGAGGGCGCCAAGCAGTGGGCCGTTCTCCACCACCAACCGCTGGTCGTCGCTGGACACCGACGCGGCGCAGGGCTGCATCCGGGACCGGGAGCACGCGTACAGCGCCGACGGCGGGCTGGCCATCCTGCACGGCAACCTGGCCCCGCACGGCTGCGTGGTGAAGACCGCCGGGGTGCCCGAGGAGTGCCTGACCTTCCGCGGCCCGGCCAAGGTCTACGAGTCCCAGGACGACGCGGTGTCGGCCATCCTGGCCAAGGAGGTCGTCGCCGGGGACGTGGTGGTCATCCGGTACGAGGGGCCGAAGGGCGGCCCCGGGATGCAGGAGATGCTCTATCCCACCTCGTTCCTCAAGGGGCGGGGGCTGGGCCGGGCCTGCGCGCTGCTCACCGACGGGCGTTTCTCCGGCGGCACGTCGGGCCTGTCCATCGGCCACGTCTCCCCCGAGGCGGCCTCCGGTGGGCTGATCGCCCTGGTCGCCGACGGCGACGAGATCGTCATCGACATCCCGGGCCGGACGATCGAGCTGGACGTGCCGGCCGACGTGCTGGACGCCCGCCGGGTCGCCCAGGAGAAGCGGGACCGGCCGTACACGCCGGTGGACCGGCAGCGGCCGGTGTCGGCCGCGCTGCGCGCGTACGCCTCGATGGCAACCTCGGCCAGCGACGGCGCGTACCGGCGCGTCCCCGAGTAGGAAGACGATCGCCGCTCGACGACGAGTGGTCCGGGGCGAGCGAACTCCCGCCCCGGACCACCGATCGTCCGCTACGTCCCGCCGAACGGATCGGGCAGGAACAGGAACTCCTTGGCGAGGGCACGCACCTCGACCCACTCCGGGGCCGTCGACAATGCCTCCGGTTCCCACAGGTAGGCCTTGTCCGCGCCGCTCATCAGGTCGAGCATCTGGTCGATGCGGCGGGCCAACTCGGCCTGCGCCGGATCGACCAGCTCGGCCTCCTCCAACGGTTCCAGGAGAGCGACCACCGCTTCGAGCTGGAGCGCCAACTCGTCCACCGAGCCGCCGACGCCGGCCCTGCGCAGGTACTCCCGCTGGTCGTCGGGCGCCAGCGCGAGACGAGCAACCACCCGCGTCAGCCCGCACAGTACCGAGATCACGCGGGCGGGATGAAGGAGATCATCCGGATCGTAGCCCGCCGCCTGAGACATCGGATCACCTCTCCAGAGCGAACGCGTCACTTCAGCTGGTCGAGCTTCCACTGCGGCAGCTTCTCCCGGTGCTGAGGCAACCTGGCCTCCGGCTTGTTCGGCTGCTTGACCTTCCAATAGGGGAGCTTCCCGTGATGGCCACCGCCGGGATGCCACTGGATCATCCTACCGGTCGTATACTGCTTGCCCCTCTTGACGGTGTATTCCCGGAACACCCACCCCTGCCCCTTGTGGGCGCCCTTATCTCGCCCGAGCGGCCCAGGAAGCAATCTTCGGCCTGCCCGATCCGCACTTGCCAGACCCTGGGTAGACGCACCAGGAACGAGTGGTGGAAGGCGCCATGCCCGAGAAGGTGGTCACCAACAAGGTTCTCTGTTATGTCGTGCGGGAGGGGCACCTGCTCGTCTTCCGGCACATTGACTTCAGCTACGAGGAGGTGGGCATCCAGGTTCCGGGCGGCAGCGTCCGCCCGGGTGAGGATCCGGCGGACCCGGCGCTACGGGAGGCCCGCGAAGAGACCGGACTGACGGGGTTCAGCGTCGTGCGCATGCTGGGGGAGGTCGAGTACGACGTCAGCCCGCTCCGCTTCGAGATCCAGCGTCGGCACGTCTTCGAGTTGACGTTGAACGGGGCGACGCCCGAGCGGTGGGCGAGCCAGGAAGACCACGACGGCGAGCGGGAGCCCACCCGCTTCGAGTGAAGCGTCTGACCGGCCTCGTCTTCGAAGACCGGCCACGCCTGCCGCCGCACCGCCTCACGCCTCGCCCGTCCCCGCGCGGACAACCCACCCCCATCGGGAATACCTCATCCCACCGGACCTACCCCATCGCATCCGACAAACCAGCGACACGCCAACCCAATGGACAAACCTGGCCATTCAAGATTTGTAGCGTGGGAGAGACCTCAGCGGGGCTGGTCGTACGAGGAGGTCGCCGAGCGTATTCGGGCGGGAATGAGCCATGCCGGAGAGACCGACACCGGCCTCAACGCCAACACGGTGCGGCGCTGCGAGACGGGCGAACGGTGGCCCGACCCCAGCCATGACCGGGCCGAGCGCGCACAGGGGGTCGCAGCCGCCGTCGACAGGCGGCGACCTGGGTGAGCTCGGCGGTTCGTTCGGGTGAGGCGCAGCAGTTCGTCGCCAAGGTCCAGCATGGTGGGCAGCCCGGGTCGCTGCTACAGGCCCTGAACAGCGCCCTCATCGAGGGCTCGGGTTCGTCCGCCGGCATCCCATCCTGTTGGCGACCCTGCTCTGCGCCACCACGTCGAACTTCTTCGGCGTGGCCACCACCGCGCTGGAGGTGCCCTACCTGCTGCGGGAGTTGTACGCCGCCCCGGCCGTGGTGGGTGTGGTCGTCTCCGCCGGGGCGGTCGGCGGCCTGCTCGCCGGGGCGCTGGCCGACCGGATCGCCGCCCGGGTCGGCTCGGCCCGGTTGATCTGGTTGGCGATGGCTGTCCCGGGGCCGCTATCTGTTCATGCCGGCCGCCCGGCCGGGCTGGGGGCTGCTGCTGTACGCCGTCGGGCTGGCCGCGTACTCCGCAAACGGGGTGCTGTTCAAGGTGGCCCTGGTGTCGTACCGGCAGCGGGTCACCCCGCCGGAGCTGCTCGGTCGGGTGACCGCCGCGTTCGTGTGGATCTGTTTCGGGGTGGTGCCGCTCGGCGCGCTCTTCGGCGGTGTGCTCGGCAGCACGTGGGGGATGCGTCCGGCGCTGGTGGTGACCGCCCTGGGCACGTGGAGCGCCGCCCTGTTCGTGGTCGGCTCGCCGCTGCGCACGATGCGCGCCCTGCCGATCGACGACTGTGCACGGATGGGCGTTGGGAGCGGTGACGCGCTGCAACGTGCGATGTTCGTTTGTCCGGATCGATGCCCGTACGTGCTGACAGTTTGTGTGCGAGCCTTTACGCACCGCCCTGTCGATCTCTACAGTTCACTGATTGTCTATGGGGCGAACACGGGGGATCGTCATGGCTGTGTCGTGGAGACGTCGTGCCTTCATTTGGCTGACGTCGATCAGTGTCATCGTTTCCGGCACCGGATTCGTGGCCGAGGTACCCGCCGCTAGTGCCGCCCCAAAGCCGGCCGACCAGGCTGGCTGCGTCACGGAGGCGCCGGACGACGCGGCGGCGGCCAGGCTCGCCGCGCGGTGCGGCCACGCCGTCGAGGTGCTCAGCGAGCGTACCGAGTATGCGCAAGTGACTGTTGATTCGGACGGCGTTCGTACGTTGCTCGCTTCCGTCGCGCCGCAGCGGGTGCGCCGCTCAAACGGCACGTGGGCGGCCATCGATACGAGCCTGCGGGCCCGGGACGGCAGGCTGGTCCCGGTCGCGACACTCGCCGACGTCTCGTTCTCCTCTGGCGGTCCTGGACCGCTGGTGACATGGCGGGAAAGGGGCTCCACCTTCACCTTGGAGTGGCCGCTGGGCCCGCTGCCGGCGCCGCGGGTCGACGGTGCCACGGCCGTTTACCCGTCCGTCCTCAAGGACGTCAACCTGCACGTCACCGCGACCACCGAGGGCTACACCCATGTGGTGGAGGTACTTACCCCGGAGGCGGCGGCGCAGCCGGCGATCCGGGCACTGCGCTACCGCACCGGCGGCGACATGAAGATCACCCAGGACGCCTCCGAGGTGCTGCGCCTCAGCACCGCGGCCGGCGTCCCGGTGGCCACCTCCGCTCCGGCTCGGATGTGGGATTCGTCCAGCGACCCTTCGCGGGCCGGTGAAGTGCTTGCCACGGTCGCCCCGGCGCAGGCGCGCAGCCTCGGCGGTTCCGCCGGAGAGGGGGCTACCGCCGAGGAGGCTGCGGTCACCTCCCGCACCGCCCCGGTCGGCGTGGCGGCATCCGGCACCGATTTGACGGTCACTCCCGACACGAAGCTCATGGCCGATCCCGGCCTCACATATCCGATCTTCATTGACCCGGAGTTCGAGAAGAAGCGGTCGAAGTGGGCGTACGCGACCAGCAACGGGGAGAACAACGACACCACCGTGGCTCGGGTCGGGCGGCAGCCGTACCCCGAGGGCGGCAACGGGGAGCGGTACCACTCGTTCTACGACTTTCCCATCGGCGGGCTCAAGGGCAAGCAGATCCTCGGCAGTACGGTAAGGGTCACCCTTGACCACTCGTGGTCCTGCGAGCCGACCTGGGTGCACGCGTACCGCACCAGTGCCATCACGGTTGCCAGCGGCGGCCGGATGGGCTGGACCACTCGCCCGCTGCCGTCGAACCACCTGGATGCGTGGGAGGGCAGCGCCAACGAGGCGGGCGGCTGCGGCAGGATCCAGCCCGACGTGGACGCCGAGTTCGCCAGCACCGCGTTCAAGAACGACCTGCAGTACGCGGTCAACAAGGCGTGGCCGACCTACACCGTCGGCCTGTGCGCCTGCAACGACGCCGGGGAGGGCGAAGATCTCGAGAGCCGGTGGAAAAAGTTTTACACCGATAAGGCATGGCTTGAGGTCACGTACAACTCGAAGCCGAACGTGCCGAGCAAGCTGACCACGTCCAGCCAAGACTGCGGCGCGACAATCGGCACCGCGTCCCCCGTGTTCAAGGCCTTTTACGGGGATGCGGACGGTACCGGGGACAGCCTGACCGGCTACTTCGAGTACATGTTCATCGGATTTAACGGCGTCAGTACCAAGACCGGGCAGACCAAGCCGGGCAACAGCTACGGCGATTCGGGCACCATCAGTCTGGGGACCCTGGCCGACGGCAGGACCTACCAGTGGCGGGTGCAGACCAGGGACAAGGCCGGCTCCTACTCCGACTGGTCCGGTTGGTGTAGATTCACGGTTGACTTGGACAAGCCGCTGCCGCCGGTCGTCACCTCCGCCGACTATTCGGCCGACGGGATCGCCCACGGCGGTCCCGGCATCGCCGGGACGTTCACCTTCCTCGCCGGGTCCAACGACGTGGTCAAGTACGTCTACGGATGGAGCGGCCAGGTCAGTCCCCTCACCACGGTTAGCGCAGGTGCGCGATACACGGTGACGTTGACGCCACCGCGGTTCGGCTTTAACATCCTCGAGGTTTACAGTATCGACGGCGCCAACAAGCTAAGCGATACCACTCGTTACAGATTCTTGGTTGACGCGCCGTCTACGCCAGTCGCCCACTGGCCGCTCGACAAGGTCGACTTCCACGAACTCAAGGAGGCATCCGGCGGGCCCAGCCTCAACGTCAACGGCACCGAGGCGTGGGCGGAGAACAGCCGGATCTACGGCGACGCCACGCCCTCCTTCAACCGGAACACGTATCTCTCCGCGAATGCCCCCTTAGACACCAGCAAGTCGTTCAGCGTGGCAGCCTGGGTCAACCTGGGTGATGCCAACGGCGACACCCCGGAACCCGATCTGGCATCCGGCAACTGGACCGCCGTCAGCAAGTTCGGCACCCAGGTCAGCTCTTTCTACCTGGGTTACCGCTGGTCGAATGGACAGCCCCGGTGGGGATTCATGATGCCCGGATCCGACTCCGCCCAGGGCATCAACACATTCGCGGCCGCGGACTCCCCGACAAACATCACCACCAAGAGCGTTGGCAAGTGGACCCATCTCGCCGCGTCCTACGAGGCGGTCACCGGGCTGATGGTGCTCTTCGTTAACGGCGCCCAGGTCGCTTCCGCCACCCGCACCGGGGCT
Source organism: Micromonospora sp. KC723 (assembly GCF_004348595.1). Classification (GTDB taxonomy): domain Bacteria; phylum Actinomycetota; class Actinomycetes; order Mycobacteriales; family Micromonosporaceae; genus Micromonospora. Next base: position 45,698 of record NZ_SMKD01000007.1, on the reverse strand, counting down.
GGCTGGAATCCCACCGGTCCGATTGTTGTCGGTGCCGCCCAGTGGCCAGATAATCCCGCGATGCCCACAAGGGGCCCCGACCGTTGGGTCGGTCAGATCACCGACGTCCGGCTCTGGGACCGGGTGCTCACCCAAGACGACCTGACCGGTACCGACGAGAACCCGGAGATGGGCACCGAAGCAGAGCCCGGCATCATCCAGCCGATCCAGGTGGCGAACTGGGACTTCAGCGGTGGGCTCAACACCGCCTGTGGCTCGGCAACGAGTTACGACTACTGGGGACGGTCCCTAGACCTCCACGGATGCACCGATCCCTATTCCGATAGCCAGACGGTCGGGTACACCGGTGACGGCTACGACGGCAGCGAGGCGCTGTGGTTCAACACTGCCCAGCCCGATGGCTGGGGAGGCGCGTCGACCAGAACCGGGTATGCCGCCACCACGGGTCCGGTGGTCAACACCGGGCAGTCATTGACGGTGTCCGCCGCCGTCCGCGTCCGTGAACTCAACGGGCAGGAACAGGTCTTCGTCAAGCATGGCGCAGGCAATGCCCAAGAGGGTGCCGTCAAGTTGTACATGGAACAGAACGGAAATCTGAGGTTCGCAGTGATCACCCCGGATGGTGTGGGTGGTGTCCGTTGGGCGGCGGCCGTGTCGGACACCCCACTGACAGCAGATGCCGTCCAGGCGAAGGAGTGGGTCCATCTCACCGGGGTCTTCGACGTCGGAACGGGCGAGGTTCGCCTGTACGTCGACGGTCAACGCCAACTCGTTCGGGGCGTCGGCGCCGTCGGCAAAGCATCTTCTCACCCATTGTTCGTCGGAAGCGTCTCCGGCGTGAACAGCTTCCTTTCGGGCGACATCGACCAGATCAAGATCTACGCCGGTGCGATGAACGATCGCGAAGCAGCGGCGCTCTACCGCGACTCTCGATGAGCCAACAAAAGCTCGTGCGGCGCGAGCCCTGGCTTGCACCCTTCCTTCCATCATCCCGCCCACCCCTCGACGGCGGAGGTTGTCGATGTCCGTAGGTATGCCGCCGGTCGCTTCGACCCGGCACGATTCGCGATCCCGATTCTGGCTCCCCGGCAGTCGCCTGCGGCTCGGCCTGTCGGCCGCCCTGACACCTGTCGTACTGGCGTCCCTGCTGGCCGCCACGCCGCAGCCAGCCAGGGCCGCCGAACCGACCCGCCTGACGCTCAGCCAGCCAAAGGCTGTGACGAGCAAGGAAGTACTGGCGAAGCCCCGACCGGCTGACATGTCCCAGGGAGCGGACAGCGTCACCGCCACGACGTTGACCTGGCCCACCGCCGGCACTGCGGAGGCGGCCGTCCCAGCGAACACTGCTCGGACGGCGGGCGCCGCCGCCAAGGTGCCTGTGGCGAGCACCAGGGTCGGCAAGCTTCCCGTCTGGGTCGGTCCCGCGTCCGGCGCCGAATCCCGGGTCGCCGCCTCCACCGCTGCCGTGGGGAGGGCCAGGGTAGAGGTGCTCGACCGGGCGAAGGTGGCATCGGGCTGGCGCAACGGGCTTGTCGTCCGAGTCGCGCGTGCCGACGGTGTGGAGCACGGCGGGCGGCTGAGAGTCGGTGTCGACTACTCGGGCTTCGAGTCGGCGTTCGGTGCGGACTGGTCGACCCGTCTGCGCCTGGTGGCGCTGCCGGAGTGTGCGCTTACCACTCCGGACCTGCCACAGTGCAGCGGCCGCCCGCTGCCCTCCCACAACGATCCTGCCGCGAGGCGGGTTTCGGCGGATGTCGACGTGCAGCCGGGTGCTGTCAACGGCTCGACTCTTCCGGCGAACGGTTCAACTCTGGTCGCCCTCGCCGCCGCCCCCTCCGGCTCGACCGGCGACTACTCCGCGACCCCACTCCAGGCGTCCTCCAGTTGGACTGCGGGCGGATCGAGCGGCGACTTCTCCTGGTCGTATCCCATTCGGGTCCCCCCGGCCACCGGTCCGGCGCCGAAGGTGAGCCTCGCCTACTCGTCGAGTGCGGTCGACGGACGCAGCGACGCCTCGAACAACCAGCCTTCCTGGATCGGTGAAGGCTTCGAATACCACCCGGGCTTCATCGAACGGCGTTACGTGCCGTGCTTTCACGACACCGCCAACGGCGCGACCAACAACGACCAGGTCGGCGACCAGTGCTGGGGCACCGACAACGCCGTCCTCTCGCTCAACGGCCGGTCGACCGAGTTGGTCAAGGACGGAAAGACCGGTGAGTGGCGCCCGAAGAGCGACGACGCGTCCAAGGTTGAGAAACTGACCGGCGGCTCGAACGGCGACGACAACGGTGAGTACTGGAAGGTCACCGCCGCCGACGGGACCCAGTACTTCTTCGGCCGTGACGACCTGCCGGGGCAGACCATCGACACCGCCTCCACCGACACCGTCCGCGTCTACGGAAACCACAAGGACGAGCCCTGCGACAACGCCTCCTTCGCCGCAGCCCACTGCAACCAGGCATGGCGATGGAACCTCGACTACGTCGTCGATACGCGCGGTGGCACCATGTCGTTCTGGTACGACCAGGAGACCAACAAGTACGCGGCGAACGTCACCGACAGCAACGACGTCTCTTACGTCCGGGCGTCGCACCTGACCCGAATCGACTACGGCACCTGGGACCGAGGTACCACCGACCGGTCAGTCACCCCGACGGCGCAGGTCTTCTTCACCACCTCAGACCGGTGCAGGTCAGGCTGCGCCACGCACGACGAGGCACACTGGCCCGACACTCCGTGGGACCAGGAGTGCACGGGCGCGAGTTGCGAGGGCAAGTACTCGCCGACGTTCTGGTCGACCCGCCGGCTCACGAAGATCACGACGAAGGTCGCCGGGGTCGCCGGTGACGTGGAGAGCTGGAGCCTCGACCACAACTTTCCCAAGAACGGCGACGGCTCGCGAGACGGCATGTGGCTGGAGTCGATCCGGCACACCGGCCACATCGGCGAGAGGGTCGATCTACCGGAGGTCAACTTCGACTGGGTGCAGCGCCCCAACCGAGTCGACAAGACCGACGACGGCAAGCCGCCGATGCATTGGATGCGGCTGAACACGATCTGGACCGAGACCGGCGGAAGGATCGTCGTCGAGTACTCCGACCCGGAGTGCGACACCGACGGTCCGATGCCCACCTCTCCACAGAGCAACACGCTCCGCTGCTACCCGGTGCTGACGGAAAACCCCTTTACGAAGGCCATCGAGAGAGACTACTTCCACAAGTACGTCGTTAAGCGGGTCTTCGAGTCCGACTGGACCGGCGGCGGGACTGACGTCATCACCGCATACGAGTACCTCGATGGCGCGGCCTGGCACCACGCCGACGACGACGGCATGACCAAGGACAAGTTCCGTACCTGGTCGGACTACCGCGGCTACGGTCGAATTCGGGTCCGTAAAGGCGCCGATGGCCAGGAAACCCTTTCCGAGACCCGCTACTACCGCGGCATGCACGGCGACAAGGCGGCACCCAGTGATGGCACCCGTACCGTCACACTACGCGGGGTGGACCTGAACGGGGACGGCGACGTGGTCGACGTCGCGGACGCTGGCCAGGTCAACGATCATGATGCGCTGGCCGGGCAGGTGCGGGAACAAATCACCTACAACGGTGTCGACACCGACATCGTTTCACGCTCCGTCAACCAGGGCTGGCAGTCGCCGCACACCGCGATGCGCGACATGGGAACCACCACCACGTACGCCCGCTACACCGGCGTGGAAACGTCCTGGGACGCGGTGAAGCTCGATGCCGGCCGCGGCTGGCGGGTCGTCAAGAGTTCCAGCACCTTCGACTCGTACGGCATGGAGGCCACCTCCAGCGACCTGGGTAACGTCGCAGCCGACGGTGACGAGCAGTGCATCCGCACCACTTACGCCCGCAACACCGACCTGAACATCCTGTCCACCGCAGTGCGGGTGGAGACCATCGCCCTGCCGTGCGGCACGGCTCCGAAAAGCGCGGATGACGTCATCAGCGACGTGCGGACCTCGTATGACGGTAAGGCGTACGGCGTTCCGCCCACAAAGGGCAACCCCACCAGGGCGGAAACTTTGAAGGGGTGGTCGGAGTCCGGGGGCACCGACTGGCTGACGACCGGGACATCCGTATACGACGATCACGGCCGGGTGCGCGAGTCCACGGACGTGCGCAACAACAGGACTATCACGACGTACACCCCGGCGTCGGGTGGCCCTGTCACCAAAGTGGAGACCACTAACCACCTGGATTGGAAATCAACTCAGGAAATGGAGCCGGCCTGGGGGCTGCCGAAGCGCACCATCGATGCCAACGGCAAGACCACCGACCTGCGATACGACGGCCTCGGCCGGCTGCGGAAGGTCTGGCTGCCGAACCGCTCGATCGGTCCGGATCCGGCCAACCCGACGAGCACTCCCTCCACCGAGTACACGTACACCCTTCGAAACAGTGGCGGCGTCAACGCGGTCACCACGCGGGCGTTGAACCCCGAGGGCAGCTACGTCACCAGCTACGCGCTGTATGACGGGATGCTCCGTCCGCGGCAGACCCAGACGTCGGCAGCGTCCGGCGGCGGGACCGTGTTCAGCGAGTCGGTGTACGACGCCGCCGGGCGGGTTGCCTACGCCAACGCCAACGCCAGCCACCGCGACCCCAACGTCGCGCCCGGCACGACCCTGAGGTCGATCGCGGCGTGGGAAGCGAACATCCAGACGGTCAACCAGTACGACCGGGCCGGCCGGACGACCGCGAGCATCCAGACCACCAGCGGCCAGGAGAAGTGGCGGACCACCACGGCCTACGGCGGTGACCGGGTGTACGTCACCCCGCCGGAGGGCGGCACCGCGACCACCTCGATCACCGACGCCCGGGGCAACACCGTGGAGGTCCGGCAGCACGCGGACCGATCCTTTACCGGTCCCTACGACGCCAGCATCTACACCTATAACCGCAAGAACCAGTTGACCTCGGTCAAGGACTCTGCCGGGAACGAGTGGTCCTACGGTTACGACGTCCGAGGCCGGCAGCGGTTGGCTGTCGATCCCGACAAGGGGCGCACGGAGTCCCAGTATGCCGACAACGGTGAACTCGAATACACGCTGGACGCTCGCCAGCAGAAGCTGGTCTACCGCTACGACAGCCTGGGCCGTAAGGACGCCGTATACGAGGGGTCCATCGCTCCGGAAAATCTGCGATCCAGTTGGGCGTACGACCCAACGGGCGCGAAGGGAATGCCTGCCTCCAGCAGCCGGTGGACCAACAACGGCACCACCGAGTACAAGGTGCGGGTACGAGGCTACAGCCCAATGTACCGGTCCTTGGGCGAGGACTACGTCATTCCGGCGACCGAGACGGGGCTCAACGGCACCTACAGCTTCACCCGTAGTTACAAGGCCGACGGCGTCACGCTCGGCTCCGCGACGTACCCGAACGCCGGTGGTCTCGGCGCCGAGCAGCTCACCTTCACCTACAACTCGACGACCGGCCTGGCCGAGCAGGTCAAGACCAACTGGCCCAACGCGGGGCAATATGTCACCGACACCAGCTACAACGCGCTCGGTCAGGTCGGTCTCATCCAGTACCAGCAGACTGCGCAAAACTTCCTTGAGCGCGCCTGGAGCTACGAGGACAGCACGGGCCGGCTGGCTGACGTCGTGACGAGTCGGCAGGTCACCCCGCAGATGGTGGCTGACGCCAACTATGGGTACGACCCCGCGGGCAATATCATCCGGATCGCGGACACTCCGGTGGGTGGCACCGCCGACGTGCAGTGCTTCGGCCACGACTACGCCAGACGCCTGACGCAGGCATGGACCCCGACCTCGGGAAGGTGCGACGCGGCGCCGACGGAGACGGAACTCGGCGGTCCGGCACCATACTGGCACTCATGGACGTATGACCCGATCGGCAAGTCGTCCGGCAACCGGGTCACGGAAACCAAGCATGGCACCGCGAGCACCGAATCCACCTACAAGTACCCCGACCTGGGTAAGGCCCAGCCGCACGGCGTACATCAGGTGGCCACCACCGGGACCGGCGCGGGCACCCGCAACTACCAGTACGACGCCGCCGGCAACATGACATGCCGTCCGACGGCAACAGCGGTGAACAACACCTGCCCCGGCGGCACGGGCAGCCAGGTCCTGACCTGGGACAGCGAGAGCAAGCTGGTAGGCCTGACCGACAGTGGCAAGAACCACTCCTACCTGTACGACCCCGAGGGCAACCGCCTTATAGCGCGCGATCCCACCGGCAAGACGCTGTACCTGCCGGGAATGGAGATCCGGTACACGACCACCGACGGCTCCAAGACGGCGACCCGGTACTACAGCCACCTCGGTCAGCTGATCGGCATGCGGATGCCGGGGACCGGGATCACCTGGCTGATCACCGACCACCAGGGCACCCAGGAACTCAGCATTGCCTCCGGAAACCAAACCATCACCCAGCGGCGGCAGACTCCGTACGGTGGCTCCCGCGGCACGCCACCGCCGGCTTGGTCCAACCAGCTCGGCTTCGTCGGCGGCACGATCGACGGTGGCTCCAACGTTACTGGCCTGACCCACATCGGTGCCCGGCCGTACGACCCTGCGATCGGCAAGTTCGTCGCGGTCGACCCGATCATGGTCCTCTCGGACCCTCGGCACTGGAACCCGTACGCCTACTCCGTCGACAGTCCGGTGACGTTGAGCGACCCAAGCGGAATGACTCCGTGTGTCGAGGACGGCGACGTCTGCGACAACTACCGCCCAGGTGACGAAAAAGGAAACAACAAGAACAAGGAGAACAACCCTTGTTGGCCAGCATCCTGCGGAGGAAAGAAGGAGGAGAACTCCGCTGATCCCCGAACCTGGACGGGCAAGTCCGATGAAGACGGTCGTCCGATGCCGGGTCCGGGTTATTTGACCCTTGAAACGGGGGCGCAATTCCGGTATTACACCCATATTACGAACCTCGATATTTTTCAGCGCGAGGTCGTCGAGAACTTCGTGTTCTGTTACAACAACCCCGAAGTCTGTGCCGCACTGCGGAAAGCAAGGTCGAAGCAGACGCAGCGAGCCCTCTTGGATCTGCTCGGGATCACCGATGTGCAGGACTGCACGAAAGGCAAGGTCTCGGGGTGCGTCTGGACCGCCGTTGGCTTCGTCCCCTCTGGCAAGCTAGTGGGGCCCGTTGGGAAATCTCTTCTCCGACGGTCCATTAAGGCTGCGTGTAGCTTCAGTGGTGACACCGAAGTTCTGATGGCTGACGGCAGCAGAAAGGCGATCAGCAAGATCGAGGTCGGCGACGAGGTGCTCGCTGCCGATCCCGAGACTGGCGAATCAGGGCACCGGAAAGTTACGAAGCTATGGGTACACGAGGATCAACTCTATGTGCTGGTGACCGAACGTGGCGCGGTAGTCACCACGGAGGACCACCCGTTCTGGAACGAGTCCGACCAGGCGTGGCAGGGTGCTGAGGAACTTGATCCTGGTGACCTGCTGCGCACTCCCAGCGGTGTAGCGAAGGTAAAGAGCTTCGACGCCAAAGCCACCAAGATTGCCTTGGCGTATAACCTTAGCGTTGACGGCATCCCCACGTACTATGTGCTCGCCGGCACCACGCCGGTGTTGGTCCACAACACCAATGGCTGCACTCCGCTGAGCCAGTCGACGTTAGATGAGGCATTCGATCTTGCTAACACGCCACAAAAATTGGAGCACGTAATTGACCCCGCAAAGCACGGATTCGGAGATCTTGTAACTGCTGCGGGAGGCAGGTCCGAAGCGATGCGTGCAATCACCGATAGCCTGCGCTGTACCTGTGGGCTTCCTGCGCAGGGCCCTTTCGAAGTGCAGCGTGAAATCTATGGCGAGACGGTGACAATTCGAGGGGCAGTGGTCAATGGTGTGCCTCGAATAGGAACCGCGTTTATTCCATCGAAGTTCCCTGGGGCGTCGTAGTGAGTATCCATCTAGAAACCGGTCGGGGTGAGGAGCTCCCTCGCCCCCTGACTGCCCTCGAGCACCAGGTCATCCGGGCGATCTTGGTCGACGGCGTCCCTGGTGTGGCAGAACTTAGGGCGCAGCTTGACTCAGCGAAGGTGTCGGCTCGGTGGCAGCCGAGCGGGTCGCCGAGTATCGATCTCGACATATCAGTCGATCTGCCTGCTGCACAAGTGGCGGACGGAGTGCTGCCGGTCGATGCACACGTCTACGATGAGGCTGAGAACTATGTCGGCGAGCTGCTTGTCTGGCTTTCAGGAGGACGACTCTCATCTCTCGAATTCGCTTGGGTGACGGACGAGATGCCGCTCTCCCTGCCTCCGGTGAGTTCGATTAGAGTCGGGCATAAATAGTGCTTACGGCGGCTCTTGGGTGACGGCTCTTCCCATCGCATTGATCACAAAGTGGAGCCACTGCCGTCGGTAGTGGCTCCACTCCCTTGTGCGCCATTGGCCCTTGCTGTTCCTGTGGGTTGCTGTCACGGTTGGTGTCACTTTCTCCGCGCGTATGCAAATCTATAGATCATTGCTGGCCTGATCCTGGCAGCGGTCAAAAGGTGCCGATGGTGCGGCGCGCAGCATCGCGGTGTCGATCCCGGACGTAACGACGGGCGAAGCTCTGGCGAGGGGGTTGTTGGTCTTCATCACCTCGGTGGATTGCAGCACGAACGGCGACTGCATCTGGCCGGAGCGCGACGGCTTGGCCGCCACGCCCCGTCTGGTGTTGCTTGCGTCTGCCGGGTCTGGGCGGTTTGTTGCGTGGGCGCGTGCCCGCGGGGCCGGAACGGCTGTAGCGCGTGCGCGTGCGTCCGGCGTAGCCGGGCGCTCTTGATTAGGTGAAGCGATTCTTAGCCCACTGCTCCGTCAGTGGTGGGCTGCTGTTCCGCCGGTTGCCGGCGCGGAGAGACGGTGATGCTTCTGGTCGCCGGATGAGGCGTCCAGGGGCGCGGTGCCGTTCCAGGAGGCAAACCGGTCGCGGTCGGCGAAGCAGCTGATGTCTGCGACGTCTGCCAGTAGGCGGGCCGCGCCTGAGGGGCCGATGCCGTGCAGCTGCATCAGGGTGCAGCCGCGGGCGACCACCAGCTCCTTGAGGTCCTTCTCCGCGCGGCCTTGATCTTCTTGTCGATCCCCTCGAGTTCATTGATCAGCTTGACGCGAGGCGGCGTCTGGTCATGTGCGGACGCTCAAGGGCGGCCCAAAACCGGTCCGAGCCCGGTCGACCGCTGCCGCCCGGGCTCGAAACACCACGTCATCACCGACGCAGGCGGCATCCCCCTCGCCACGGCACTGACCGGCAGCAACCGCCACGACGTCACCCAACTCATGCCCCTGGTCGACAAGGCCCCGTATCCGGGGCATCCGCAGCAGGCCACGACAGCGACCAACAGAGATCTACGCCGACCGTGGCTACGACTACGACTGCTACAGCAAACAGCTACGAGCCAAAAGCATCAACCCGATCATCGCCCGACGAGGAGTCGGCCACGGCTCCGGCCTGGGCGCCCGCCGGTGGGTCGTCGAACAAACCATCGCCCTGCTGCACTGGTTCCGCCGCCTGCGCATCCGCTAGGAGATCCGCGACGACATCCACGAAGCCTTCCTCACCCTTGCCTGCGCCATCATCTGCTGGCGACGACTCCAACGCCCAAAAGTTAGGAGTTGTAGGTAGCCGCGAAGCGCGCATACCTGGTGCAAGCGCGACCCCGCCCCCGCACGCGGTGTTGCCGAGTTGAGTTCATGCCCACGAGCGAGCACTTGATTTTGGGCTGATGTGCGCGGTGTGTGCTCTCCAGCCGGTGCCAGCACGGGTCACCCCGGGCGACCGCCGGTCGCAAACGGGGGTTCGTGTGCTCGGGGTGTGGTCCTGGGCTGGGATAACAGGGATACGGGTGACGCGGGTGAACGTGGGCCACTCCCTGCCACCCCAGGTGAACCCCCAGGTCGCTAGACTAGGCACTCGCGCCCTCGTAGCTCAGGGGATAGAGCATCGGTTTCCTAAACCGTGTGTCGCAGGTTCGAATCCTGCCGGGGGCACCTCAAAGATCAGCAAAAACACCATCTGAGCAGCGGATACGTTTCTGCGTCGATGGGTTGACCTGTCGGCCCGGTGCCACCCTGAGCCGCCGTTTGTCGCTGTTCACGGACTATCCACGGATTGATCTTGGTGACGTTTGGCCAGGTCACGCCGGCCGTTCCGGTCAAGATCCGGACTGGTGTGGCTGCCGGTGAGACTCGCACCCGGGCCGCCCAACGCCGCCTCGATTCGTTGGTTGACCGTGGCCTCCTGGCCGTCGATGCGCTTGGCGCACACCTTCAGCAGCACGTCGACGGAGTGCCCGGCACGCGCGGCGACGTCGGTTGCCGGAACACCAGAGTTCAGCCACAGCGATACCGCCGCGTTCCGCAGGTCGTACGGTCGCCCGGCCAGCGGTGATGCCACCTGCACCGGAACGCCAGCTCCCGCGCTGCCTCCCACCCGGCGAGTACGTCGATGCGGCCACCACGTTGCCCTTGCCGCTGCGGAAGAGCCGACCTTCGTCGGCGACGCCGAACCGGTCGACGTGCCGCCGCAGGATGCCCACCAGCTCTGGTGGGATCGGCACGACCCGGGAATCCGCCGTCGCCCGGTGCTTCAACCCGCGCCGGTCGTGCACCTCGCCGCTGTCGGTCCACCGCTTACCCGCCTGGGGCCGGTTGTCGACCAGCGTCAGCCGGCCCCACCCGATCGCCGGAAGGTGGCAGTCCTGCTCGCGCAACGCCAGCGCCTCACTCGGTCGCAGCGCCGCGAAGTACAGGCAGGCGAAGAACGCGACCAGGCGCTCACCGCGGCCCACCCGGCCCCGCTCGCCGACGTACGACACTGCTGTCAGCAGTTCCCGCGCCTGAGGACCGTTGACCGCCACCCGCCGGTCGACCGACTCGGCGACCTTCGCTCGCTGCGCCCGTACCCGGATCTTGTCGACCGAGTTGAACGCCAACGCCTCCAGCTCGACGGCGTACCGAAGCACGTTGTAGAACACCGACCGCTTCCGTCGTACCGTCGTCGGCTCCGCCGGCCGTCCGTCGAGTCGCAGCGCCAAGCCGTCCAGTGCTGCCCGCACCACCGCCGCCTCACCGACCTCGGACACCGGTCGTCCCGCCCGGCAGGTGCCTGCCCCATGGGGCGGCGCGGGAACGGTCAGTCGCCGAGCTGACCGGCGTGGCTGATCACCCGGTCGATCAGGCCGTACTCGCGGGCCTGTTCGGCGGTGAACCAACGGTCCCGGTCCCAGTCACGCTGGATCTCGTCGAGGGTGCGCCCGCTGTGCTGGGCGATCAGCTCCTGCATGGTCTGCTTCACGTGCAGCATGTTCTCGGCCTGGATGGTGATGTCGGCGGCCGTGCCACCCATCCCCCCGGAGGGCTGGTGCATCATGATCCGCGAGTGGGGCAGCGCGAAGCGCTTGCCGGCCGTCCCGGCGCAGAGCAGAAACTGCCCCATCGAACCGGCGAACCCCAGCGCCAGGGTGGCCACGTCGTTGGGCACGTACCGCATGGTGTCGTAAACGGCCATGCCGGCGCTCACCGAGCCGCCCGGCGAGTTGATGTAGAGGTAGATGTCGCGCCTGCTGTCCTCGGCGGCGAGCAGCAGGATCTGGGCGCAGATCTGGTTGGCCGAGGCGTCGGTGACCTCCGTGCCGAGAAAGACGATCCGTTCCCTCAGCAGTCGCTCGAAGACCTGGTCACCGAAGGACGCCTGCCCCCCGTCCAGCATCCGCACGCCGTTCCCGATCATCGTGACCACCCTTCCGCGTGCCGGCGGGCGAGGGGTCCGCCCGGGAACCGGCGCCTCCAGCGTGCGCCGGGTGGTGGTCGTGGCCCCAGCGGTTCTGCCAGCGGCAGATCCGCCGACGGCAGAACCCGCCGGACCTACCGGGCGGTGAGCAGTCGCCGCAGGCCCGCGCGGGCCCGCCGCCGGGCCAGCATCCTGGGGGTACGCGGACCGGCGGGCGCGAGCAGCCGGACCCGAAGCCCCGCCTCGCCGACCGGTGTACCGGGGCGCGACGTGGTCAGGCCCACCGGCGGCATGACCACGCAGTTCGCCCCACCGACGTGCGGCAGCCGGTCGCCGGCCGTCACTGTCGCCCCGCCCAGCCGGAGCAGCCGTCCGGTCGCCACCGGCGCGGACCCGGTGAGGGGCCCGGCGGCGCGCGGCTCGGACACGAGGGTGTCGGCGTGGAAACCGATCCGCAGGCGTGGGCCGGTGTCGGTGCGGGCGGCCGGGGCCCGGTCCAGCCGGGCCAGCGCCGCCCGGGGGGCGGCGGGCACCCGCCGCTCGACCCGGCGCAGGTCGTCGCGGGCCTCCTCGAGCAGGTCCGACAGGTTGATCCCGAGGGCGCGGCAGATCGCGGCGAGCACCTCGGAGGAGGCCTCCTTGCGCCCGCGCTCCACCTCGGACAGGTAGGGCAGCGAGACCCCCGCGGCCTCGGCCACCTCGCGCAGCGTACGGCCCTGGCGCTGGCGCACCCGGCGTAGCACGCTGCCGATCACCCGCCGCAGCAACGACATGGGGCCTCCTCGTGGGGCGTCCGGACACCCACCATCATGCCGGCTGCCGGCCCGGTCGGCCGCCCCGGTACGCCACCCCGGCGTGCGGATCCACCGTCAACGGCTATGTTGTGCTCGTGCAGGCGACGGCGAGATCGGGACAGGTCCCGCGGTGATCCATTTTCCGGCGCAGCGGCGGGGGCCGCTCAGCGCGCTCAGTCTCCGGGTGGCCGCCGCCGTCGGGCTGGTGTGCGCCGTCGTCGCCGTGGTCTACCTCGAACGGGACGGCTACCGCGACGTCAACGAGGACGGCCTCACCCTGGTTGACTGCTTCTACTACGCGGTGGTGTCGCTCTCCACCACCGGGTACGGCGACATCACCCCGGTCTCCCAGGAGGCCCGGCTGGTCAACGTGGTGTTCATCACCCCGGCCCGGGTGCTCTTCCTGATCATCCTGGTCGGCACCACCCTGGAAGTCCTGACCGAGCAGTACCGGACCGGCCGTCGCCTGGTGCGGTGGAGGAGGACCGTGAAGGATCACGTCATCATCTGCGGCTACGGCACCAAGGGCCGCAGCGCTGTCTCCGCCCTGCTCGAGAACGGACTGGACAAGTCCCGCATCGTGGTGGTGGAGCGCAGTGGGGCCGCCCTGCGGCAGGCCACCTCGGCCGGGCTGGTCGCCATCGAGGGCTCCGCCACCCGTTCGGCGGTGCTGGAGGAGGCGCACGTCCGCACCGCCCGATCGGTCATCATCGCGACCGACAGCGATGACGCCTCGGTGCTGGTCGCACTCACCGCCCGGCAGCTCACCGCCGGCCAGGTGCGTATCATCGCCGCCGTCCGGGAGGCGGAGAACGCCCCGCTGCTGCGGCAGAGCGGCGCCCACCACGTGATCGTCTCCTCGGCCACCGCCGGCCGGCTGCTGGGCCTGTCCACCTCGGCGCCGCCGCTGATCGACGTGGTGGAGGACCTGCTCACCCCCGGTCAGGGCATGGCGCTGGCGATGCGCTCGGCGGAGCGGCACGAGGTGGGTAAGTCGCCACGGGAGCTGGAGTCGCTGGTGATCGCGTTGGTCCGCCGGGGCAAGGTGGTGACCCTGGCCGACAAGGCCGGCGCGGTCATCGAGACCGGCGACATGCTGGTGCACGTCCGCGACGACCGTCCGTCGGCCAGCACCGCCACCGCCTGACGTACGACGACGGCGGCCGTCCCGGGTGCGGGACGGCCGCCGTCGTCGCTCACGGTCGGCGGATCAGAGGATCGTCCAGGTGTCGCCGCTGGCCAGCAGGCCGGCGAGCTGCTGCTCCGGGGTCTCGGTGACCTTCGCCTTGGCGGTGGCCACCTGCTCCTGCACGACGCTGTCGTAGGACGGGCGGTCGACGGCGCGGAACACACCGATCGGGGTGTTGCGCAGGTCCAGTCCGGGCAGCCGGGACAGGGCGAACGCGTACGCCGGGTCGGTGACCGTGGCGTCGTGCACCACGATCTCGTCGGCCGGGGTGCCCGCGGTCTCGCGGACCTCCAGCCCGAACCCGCCCGGCGGGTGGACCACGCAGAACTGTCCGGCGGAACCGAACGTGATCGGCTGCCCGTGCTCGAGCCGGATCAGGTGGTCGTCCCGGGTGGCCGGCTCCTTGAGCTGGTCGAACGCCCCGTCGTTGAAGATGTTGCAGTTCTGGTAGATCTCCACGAAGGCCGAGCCCTCGTGCTGCGCGGCGGCCCGCAGCACCGACTGGAGGTGCTTGCGGTCGGAGTCGATGGTACGGGCGACGAAGGTGGCCTCCGCGCCGAGCGCCAGCGACAGTGGGTTGAACGGGGCGTCCGCCGAGCCGGCCGGGGTCGACTTGGTGATCTTGCCGACCTCGGAGGTGGGCGAGTACTGCCCCTTCGTCAGGCCGTAGATCCGGTTGTTGAACAGCAGGATCTTGAGGTTGACGTTGCGGCGCAGCGCGTGGATCAGGTGGTTGCCGCCGATGGAGAGGGCGTCGCCGTCGCCGGTGACCACCCAGACCGACAGGTCCGGCCGGGACACCGACAGGCCGGTGGCGATCGCCGGGGCGCGGCCGTGGATCGAGTGCATCCCGTAGGTGTTCATGTAGTACGGGAAGCGGGACGAGCAGCCGATGCCCGAGACGAAGACGATGTTCTCCCGGGGGATGTTCAGCTCCGGCATGAAGCCCTGGACGGCCGCCAGGATGGCGTAGTCGCCGCAGCCGGGGCACCAGCGCACCTCCTGGTCGGACTTGAAGTCCTTGGCGGTGAGCTTGAGAGCGACGGGCTCAGACATTCTTCAGGACCTCTTCCAGCATCGTCTCCAGCTCGGCGGCGGTGAAGGGCAAGCCGCGGACCTGGTTGTAGCCGATCGCGTCGACCAGGTACTTGGCCCGGATCACGTGGGCGAGCTGGCCGAGGTTCATCTCGGGGATGACCACCCGGTCGTAGGAGCGCAGCACCTCGCCGAGGTTGGCCGGCATCGGGGCCACGTGCCGCAGGTGTGCCTGGGCCACGGAGAGCCCGCGCTGGCGCAGCCCCCGGCAGGCCGCGCCGATCGGGCCGTACGTCGAGCCCCAACCGAGCACCAGCACCCGGGCGTCGCCGTCCGGGTCCTCCACCTCGACGTCCGGTACCGGGATCGTCTCGATCCGGGCCGCCCGGGTGCGCACCATGAAGTCGTGGTTCGCCGGGTCGTACGAGATGTCGCCGGTCTTGTCGGCCTTCTCCAGGCCGCCGATGCGGTGCTCCAGCCCCGGCATGCCCGGGACGGCCCAGGGCCGGGCCAGGGTCTCCGGGTCGCGTAGGTACGGCAGGAAGGTGCCGTCCTCGCCGTTGGGCGCGGTGGCGAACTCGACCCGCAGGTCGGGCAGGGACTCCACGTCGGGCAGCAGCCACGGCTCGGAGCCGTTGGCGACGTAGTTGTCCGACAGCAGGATCACCGGGGTGCGGTAGGTCAGCGCGATGCGGGCCGCCTCCAGCGCCGCGTGGAAGCAGTCGGAAGGCGACTTCGGCGCGATCACCGCGACCGGGGCCTCACCGTGCCGGCCGTGCAGCGCCATGTTGAGGTCGGCCTGCTCGGTCTTGGTCGGCATGCCGGTGGACGGTCCGGCGCGCTGCACGTCGACGATGACCAGTGGCAGCTCCAGCGCGACGGCCAGCGAGATCGTCTCGCTCTTGAGGGCCACGCCGGGGCCGCTGGTGGTGGTGACGCCGAGCGCGCCGCCGTACGACGCGCCCAGCGCCGCGCCGACCGCGGCGATCTCGTCCTCGGCCTGCATGGTGACCACACCGAACCGCTTGTGCTTGCTCAGCTCGTGGAGGATGTCCGAGGCCGGGGTGATCGGGTACGCGCCGAGGAAGACCGGCAGCCCGGAGCGGACCCCGGCGGCCACCAGGCCGAGGGAGAGCGCGGCGTTGCCGGTGATGTTCCGGTAGGTGCCCGGCTGCATCTTCGCCGGCTTCACCTCGTACCGCACCGAGAACGAGTCGGTGGTCTCGCCGAAGTTCCAGCCGGCCCGGAAGGCGGCCACGTTCGCCGCGACCAGTTCGGGCCGGGCGGCGAACTTGCGTTCCAGGAACCGCAGCGTCGACTCGTACGGCCGGGAGTACATCCAGGAGAGCAGGCCGAGGGCGAACATGTTCTTGGCCCGCTCGGCGTCCTTCTTGGACACCGCGTGCTCGGCCAGCGCGCCGACGGTCATCGAGGTCAGCGCGACCGGGTGCACGACGTAGCCGGTGAGGGTGTCGTCGTCCAGGGGGCTGGTGGCGTAGCCCACCTTGGTCAGGTTGCGCCGGGTGAACTCGTCGGTGTTGACGATGATGTCGGCCCCGCGCGGCAAATCGGCGAGGTTGGCCTTGAGCGCCGCCGGGTTCATCGCCACCAGGACGTTCGGGGCGTCGCCGGGGGTGAGGATGTCGTAGTCGGCGAAGTGCACCTGGAAGCTCGACACGCCCGGCAGCGTGCCGGCGGGCGCCCGGATCTCGGCCGGGAAGTTGGGCAAGGTGGAGATGTCGTTGCCCAACTGCGCCGTTTCCGAGGTGAACCGGTCGCCGGTCAACTGCATGCCGTCGCCGGAGTCGCCGGCGAACCGGATGACCACCCGGTCCAGTTGACGGATCTGCTTGGTCACGCCTGCACCTCGCTTCGCTCAGCCCCGTCACGCGGGTGGCTGAACATCATGGTGACCTCGCCTTGCCCGGCCACGTGACCTCCTTGACGCGCCGCTGCGCCGAATCACCCCGTGGCTGGTCCGGCCCGCTGTCGTTTCTCACCTCAGAGCCTACGTCGAGTCGTTAGGTCATCCTTGGTGGAGGTCCGACGACTGGGAACGGATGTAGCGGTCTTATGTCAGCGTTTATCCCGATCTGGGGCGGCCGCCGTAATCCAGATCACCGGCGACGGCCCTTACCCGTCGGTCCGGTCAGTCAACCGCCGGGCTTCCCGCCGACTGCGGCGCCGGGTCGTTCATCCGCCGCCGCAGCGACGTGGTGGCCCACGCGAGCGCCACGGCCACCAACAGCACGGAGATCGAGATCAGGGTGACCGCGACGCGCTGCACCGACCCGCCGCCGGCCCTGCCGCCGCTGGCCGCGGGGAGCACGCCCTGCGAGCCGGTCGGTGTCGGGGTGGCCACCGGGGTGGCGAGCGCCGCCGCCGCAGTGATCTTGAAGCTCGTCCGGATCTCACGGGTGCGGCCGCTTCGCGGGTCCAGCACGCCGATCAGTGCGCCGGCCAGCGGCGCCTCCCGCTGGGCCTCCGCAGTGGCCACCACCGGCAGGCGCAGGATCTCCGTCCGCCCGGCGGGCAGCAGCCCGAGGTCGCAGCGGGTACGCGACAGCGAGTCCACCGTGCAGCCCGCCGGCGGGCTCGGCACGCTCACCCCGGCCGGCAGGACCACCTCCACCCGCCCGGCGGCGTCCACCCGGCCGGTGTTGCCCAGCCGGACGGCCAGTTCCGTCTCGCCACCGCTGATGTCGAAGGCCACCTCGTCGGCCTCGAGCAGGATCCCGGGCACCGGAGGCCCGGGCGGGAACAGCACCGCGAAGCCCTCGTTGTCCTCGGCGACGCCGGTCGTCCCCGTGGCGCCGGCGGTGACCCGCACCGTGCCGCTCAGCGGCATGCCCCGCCAGGCGTCACCGTCGACACGTACCTTGATCACGCTGGTGAACCGGGAACCGGGCGGCGCGGTCCACTCGCCGCAGCGCCAGCTACCGCCGCCGGCGGCCGCGCAGCCCGGCGTCCCGGCGTCACTCACCCCGGTGGGCAGGGTGTAGGCCAGCCGGACCTGCTCGGTCACCGCGCCGGTGTTCTCGACGGTCACCCGCAGCCCGGTCTCCGTGCTCTCCGCGTTCCAGTAGGCGGGGTCGAGCGAGATGTCCTGGGTGGTGATACGGACGCCGAGCCTCTCACCGGCCCGCGCGCCCGGCCGGGGCGCGGCCGGCGGAGCCGACTTCACCGTGCCGCCGCGCGACGGGGTCGGCGCGGTGGTGGTCGGAGCCGGCTTGCCGGGTGCCGTGGTGGTCGGCGCGGCCGTGGTCGGTTTCGGCGCGGGGGTCGTCGGGTCGGGCGACAGGGTCGGCGGCGCGACGGTCGGCAGGGGCTCGGTGGCCGTCGGCTCCGCCGGAGGGTTGCTGGAGTCGCCGGCCGGCCCGCGACCGGGCAGCGTCGCGTCGGTGACCGCAGCGGTGGGCCGGGCCGTCGTCGGTGCCGCCGTGGCCAGGCTCGGGGCCGCCGCCAGTCCCACCGCCAGCCCGGCCGCCAGCGAGGCGACCGCCAGCGAAGAGGTACGCCGGGCGAGTCCCCGCGGAGCGGGGGGTACGTCCACGCGGGGCATCTGTCCTCCGTGACGCTGGGTGGAATTCCCATATTCGCGATAGTTGTCCGAGGGTACTAGTCCCGCAGAGAAACAAATTCGTAACGCAATCGGTACGGCTGCGGAACCGGCCGTTGCGGGGTGCTGCCGCCCGGTAGGCTGACCCACCGTGACCGGTTACCTGGGCTCGTACGCGACGCTCGGGCTCCTGCTGCTCGCCAGCGTCCTCTTCTTCGTTACGGCGTTCTCGGCCAACCGGGTGTTACGTCCCGCCCGTCCGGCCGATCCCTGGGGCAAGCGGGCCAGCTACGAGTGCGGCGTCGACCCGGTCGGCGGGGACTGGGCCCAGATGCAGATCCGCTACTACGTGTACGCCTACCTCTACGTCCTCTTCGCCGTGGAGGCGGTGTTCCTGTTCCCGTGGGCGCTGGTCTTCGACCGTCCCGGCTTCGGTCTGGTCACCGTCGTCGAGATGGGCGTCTTCGTGGCCGTGGTCGCCCTCGGCATCCTCTACGCCTGGCGGAAGAACATCCTCCGCTGGAGCTGAGCCCGGTCAGGCCAGGCCACGGCGGGTGAGCGTCGGCGGGCGGTCGCCCCGGATCGACGCCACCATGTCCAGCACCCGGCGGGTGGGGCGCACCTGGTGGGCGCGGAACACCCGCGCGCCGAGCCAGGCCGACACGGCGGTCGCGGCGAGGGTGCCCTCCAGCCGCTCCGGCACCGGCAGGTCCAGCGTCTCGCCGACGAAGTCCTTGTTCGACAGCGCCACCAGCAGCGGCCAGCCGGTGCCGGCGAGTTCGCCGAGCCGCCGGGTGATCTCCAGCGAGTGCCGGGTGTTCTTGCCGAAGTCGTGCGCCGGGTCGATGAGGACGCCGTCGCGGCGTACCCCCAGGGCCACCGCGCGTTCGGCGAGCCCGGTCACCGTCGTCAGCACGTCGGCGACCACGTCGTCGAAGGCCGCCCGGTGCGGCCGGGTCCGCGGGGCGAGGCCGCCGGCGTGCGAGCAGACCAGCCCGGCGCCGGTCGCCGCGGCGACCCGGGCCAGCGCCGGGTCGGCCCCGGACCAGGTGTCGTTGAGCAGGTCCGCGCCGGCCGCCACCGCCTCCACCGCTACCTCGGCCCGCCAGGTGTCGATCGAGATCACCACCTCGGGGAAGGCGGCCCGGACGGCGGCGATGGTGTCCACCGTCCGCCGGATCTCCTCGGCCACGTCGACCTCGTCGCCCGGCCCGGCCTTCACCCCACCGATGTCGATGATCTCGGCGCCCTCGGTGACCGCGCGCTCCACCGCGCGCAGCGCGCTGTCCTGCGCGAAGGTGGCTCCCCGGTCGAAGAACGAGTCGGGCGTCCGGTTGACGATCGCCATCACCACCAGCTCGCCCGGGGCGAACGTCCGCCCACCCAGCCGCAGCGTCCCGGCCATCCCGCCTCCCGCCCGTACCGGCCGGACCACCCCGACCGTTGACGACGCTATCCGGCCGGTCGCGCGGCACGCCGGCGGGGATCGGCGGCGACGGGCGTGGTTGGGGTCGCTCGGGAGGGGGTCGACGTGTCACGATCTGTGCATGGGTCAGGTTCTGCTCGTACTGGTCATCGCGCTGACCGTGGCGGCGGTGGTGTTCGGGGTGACGGTGCTGGTCTCCGGGCGGGATCCCGGCCTGGTGCCGGCCGAGCCCGACGGTGAGGCCGTGCCGCTGCCGGCAGGCCGTCCGCTGCGGGAGTCCGACGTCGGCGAGGTCCGCTTCGACACCGCGCTGCGCGGCTACCGGATGGCCCAGGTCGACCAGGCGATGCGCCGTGCCGCCTACGACATCGGCTACAAGGCCGAGCTGATCGGGGTGCTGGAGGCCGAGGTCGCCGCCCTGCGCGAGGGGCGCACCGCCGACGCCGACGAGCTGCGCCGGGCCCGTGAGGAGGCCGCCCGGGCCGTGCCGGCCGCCGAGGCGACAACCGGTGCCCCGGGCCAGGAGGCCCCCGGGGCGACACCGGACGCCGACGCCCCGGACCCCGCCGGAGCCGCGCCTGCCCGGCGGGCCGCCGACGCCGACCCTGCCGGCCCGGCCGTCGGTCCCACCGGCACCGACGGCGACCCGTCCGACGCTGTCAAGGTCCGCTCGGAGCCGACGTGAGCGGTGCCGAGGGCGCGGACGGGCTGCGCGAGGCGGCCCGCCGGGGCGCCGGCGAGTTCACCGCGACCGTGATCGTCGACGCTCCCGCCGACCGCGTCTTCGCGGGGCTCACCGACTGGGAGCGGCAGTCCGACTGGATCCCGCTGACCACCGTCCGGGTCGTCGAGGGCGACGGCGGCGAGGGCAGCCTGGTCGAGGCGGTCACCGCGCTCGGCCCGGCCGCGCTCCGCGACGAGATGCGGGTGGTCCGGGTCGACGCGCCGTACGAGGTCGGGGTGGTGCACTGCGGTCCGCTCCTGCGCGGCCCGGGTGTGCTGCGCTGTACCCCGCTGGCCCGTGACCGCACCCAGGTGGTCTGGCACGAGTGGTTCCACCTGCCCGGTGGGGCCGCCGGCCGGCTGGCCTGGCCGCTGCTCTGGCCGGGTTCCAAGGGCAGCCTGACCCTGGCCCTGAAGCGGTTCGCCCGCCTGGTCGAGCAGGGTCGGTTGCCCTGAGGCCCGCCGTCGGGGGCCTGCCCTACCGTGTACGCCGTGACTGACCTGGTAACCGGCCCTGACGGGCTGCCCCGTTGCGCCTGGGGGGCGAGCACCCCGGACTACGCCGTCTACCACGACACCGAGTGGGGCCGGCCGCTGCGCGGCGACGACGCGCTCTACGGGCGGCTGACGCTGGAGGCGTTCCAGTCCGGCCTGTCGTGGTTGACGATCCTGCGCAAGCGGCCGGCGTTCCGGCGCGCCTTCGACGACTTCCGGATCGAGCGGGTCGCCGGCTACGGCGAGGCCGACGTCGCCCGCCTGCTCGCCGACGCGGGCATCGTCCGCAACCGTGCCAAGGTCGAGGCGGCGGTCGCCAACGCCCGCGCCGCCCTGGCGCTGCCGGAGGGGCTCTCCGCGCTGCTCTGGTCGTACGCGCCGCCGGCCCGGGCCACCCGACCGGAGTCGTTCGCGCAGGTGCCGGCGCTGACCGCCGAGTCCACCGCGCTAGCCAAGGAGCTCAAGAGGCGCGGCTTCCGGTTCGTCGGCCCGACCACCGCCTACGCCCTGATGCAGGCCACCGGGATGGTCGACGACCACCTCGCGGCCTGCCACGTCGTCGCCGCCCGGGCGGGGCGTGATGGGATTGGGGCATGACCGCGACCGACCACCGCGCCAGCGGCGCGACCGACGGCGGCGGAGGCACCGGGCGGGGTGAGGGCGCCTGGGCGGTGCTCCTCCCGCCGGGGCGCCTCGACGCCGAGCGCCTCGTCCACCACGACTCCCTGGAGTTGCCCGCCGGCCCGCCGGGGCGCAGCCCGCACCCCGGCGACCCGGTGGCCGTGCTGGCGGACTCGCCGCCCCGGCTGGTGGCCCTGGGCCGGGTCACCCGGTCCGGTGAGGGTCTGCTGGTGGCGTACACCCGGCGGGCCTTCGACGAGCCGGTTCCGGCCGAGCAGGTGGAGATCACCGGCCCGGTCAGCCCGCTCGACCCGGTCGTGTTCGGGCAACTGGCCGACCGGCTCGGCCCACCGACACCCCGCCGTACCTGGCTGGTCAGCCTGGACCTGCCCATCGAGGCGGACACCCAGGCCGAGGCGGTGCGGCTGTTCTGGTCGTACGTGCAGGAGCTGGGGCCGGGCGAGCTGCCCACGTTCGTGTCGCCCTTCGGCGACGAGCTGGCCATGCAGGCGTTCGTGCTGGGCGCCGAGGCCAACCAGGATCCGGAGGAGGACGACTAGCGGGGGCACCGCCCTGGTGACGGTCCGTGATCACCCCGGTGTGCGCGCATGCGTCGCCATGCTGCGGCGAGCACGCGATCCTTCCGGTCAGGCCGCCCCGGGCTCAGTGGCCCCCGAAGGTGGGCTGGCGCTTGTCGACGAACGCCTCGGTGGCGCGACGGTGGTCGGCCGTCGCGCCGCAGATCGCCTGCGCCTGGGCCTCGGCGGCCAGGGCGTCGGCCAGGGTGCCCGCGTCGGCGATGGAGAGTTGCCGCTTGATCGCCCCGTACGCCACGGTCGGGCCGGCGGCCAGCCGGGCCGCGAACTCCTGCGCGGTCGGCAGCACCGCCTCGTCGTCGTCGACCAGCCGGGTGAGCAGGCCCAGCCGAAACGCCTCCTCGGCGCTCACCGGCTCGGCGAGCATCAGCATCTCCACGGCCTTGGCGTGGCCGACCAGCCGGGGCAGCGTCCAGGACGCGCCGGTGTCCGCCGCCAGGCCCACCCCGGCGAACGCCATCAGGAACCTCGTCCTCGGCCCGCCGATCCGGAAGTCGGCCAGGAACGTCAGCGAGGCGCCCGCACCGGCGGCCATCCCGCGGACCGCGGCCACGACCGGCTTGGGCAGGTTGGCCAACCGGGCGGCGATCGGGTTGTAGTGCGCCCGCACCGTGTCCAACGGGTTCGCGCCGGTCGACCGGAGGGCCTGCACGTGCTCGCGGAGATCCTGCCCGGCGCTGAACTGTCCGCCCGCCCCGGCCAGCACCACCGCCCGGCAGGAACGGTCGGCCTCCAGCTCGGCCAGGGTGTCCCGGAGCGCCTCCTTGAGCGCCACGTCCAGCGAGTTCATCGCGGCGGGGCGGTTCAGCGTCAGGGTGACCACGGCATCGGTGCGGTCGACGAGCAGCGGCTCGGTCACGTTCTCAACGACCCTTCTGTCGGGCGGTGCGGTTGCTGGCGTCGAGGCACTGCTCGACGTACCGGTCGGCAGCCGGCCGCAGGCGGGCCGCGTGCCGGTCGAAGAAGCTGGCCGCGGCGATGCCGGGCCAGCGCTCCGGGAGCAGCGCCGGCGGCAGCTGCGGGTCCCGGAACAGGAAGGTACGCCACGCGTGCACGAGCCGGAACCGGGCCGCGTACGCCTCCTCGTCACTGCTGCGCACGGTCACCCCGGCCAGCAGCGGGCGCTGCTCGGCGACGAACCGTTCGTACGCGTGCCCGATCTCGGTGAGGTCCCAGGCCCGCCGGACCACCCCCATCGCCCCCGGCGTGCCGGCGGCGTGCGCCGCGGTGAACCGCTCGTAGCGCACGCCGGCTTCCTCCAGAAGGAGGTCGACGTCGTCGCTGGCCCGGGTGGCCACCCAGGTGTGCTCGTCGAGGGCGCCGTAGCCGAGGAAGCTGAGGTGGGCCGCGAGCCGCTGCCGGTCCCGCCGGGACGGCGGGGTGCGGAGCACCAACAGGTCGAACCGGCCGTCCCAGGTGACCCGTCCGGTGCGGTAGATCCGGGCGGCCGCCTCGTCGAGTCGCCGGGCGGCCTTGGGTGTGATCGAATATCCGGGCCCGGAGGTCAGGCGGAGCGGATCCAGCCACCCCTGGCGGACCATCCGGGAGACCGCCGTGCGCACGGCCGGGGGCGCGATCCCCAGCGGCGCGAGCAACTTGACCAGGGCGGCGACCGGTGCGCGGCCACCTCTCGGCCGGAGGTGGTCGCCGTACAGGTCGAAGAGTGCCGACCGTGCCTGCATGACCGCACATTGTGACAGGCCTACCCAGGATAAGCTAGGTACTGTTACATCAATGCTGCTTCGGTTTGGGTCCGGCGGTGTTCATCAGGGAAAATCGTTGGTCGACACCCCCGTGTGCCTTGCGGGTGGTCATGGCGAAGTGGCTGTGGGGCAACCCACCGACCCTGGTGTAGGTCTGAGGGGAGACAACATGGCGGCGATGAAGCCGCGGACGGGCGACGGTCCGCTGGAAGTCACCAAGGAGGGCCGGGGCATCGTCATGCGGGTCCCGCTGGAGGGTGGTGGCCGGCTCGTCGTCGAGATGACTCCCGACGAGGCCAACGCGCTCGGTGACGCGCTGAAGGCGGCCGCCGGCTGACCGATCGACGATCCGCGCGGCGCCGCGCGGATGGTTCGTCGTGACCCTGAGCCACCGGAGTCTCCGGTGGCTCAGGGTCTTCACATCCCGCACGCGGGGGCGGTCCGGCCCCGCGCCACGATCATCTCCGGAGGTACGGCCCAGCGTGCTCGCCATCCGTCTGACAGCCGGCCCCGACCGGCTGGACACTCTCGTCCTGCCTGTCCGCGCCGGTGCCGCCACCGACGGGGGCAGGGCCCCGGCGACGCTGGTTGCGACCGGAGTTGCCCTGCCCGACGAGGTTCCCGCGGAGGCGACCGCCCTGCTGCCCGCCACCCGGCTCGCCGGCCGGGCCGGCGAGACCTTCGCCCATCTGCGCCCCGCCGGCAACCCGCAACGGCTGCTGCTGCTCGGCGTCGGCGACGGCACCGGCAGGAGTTGGCGGACCGCCGGGGCGGCCCTCGCCCGCGCCGCCAAGGATGAGACGCACGTCACTGTCGCTCTCCCGACCGACATCGACAGCGACGCGGTCCGTGCCCTCGTCGAGGGGCTCCAGCTCGCCGCGTACCGGTTCCGGATGACCGACGCCGCCGAGACGCCCGCACTGGCCGGAGTGGAACTGCTGGTCGCCGACCCACAGGCCCACCGCGAGGCGGTCGCCGTCGCGGAGACCACCGCCCGGATGACCCGATTCGCCCGGGACCTCACCAACGCTCCCTCGTCGGTGAAGAACCCGCAGTGGTTCGTCGCCCAGGTCGAGGCCGCCGCCGACCTTCCCGACCTGCGCCTGCGGGTACGCGGCCCGGAGGAACTGGCCGCCGAGGGCTTCGGCGGCATCCTGGCTGTCGGGGGCGGCTCGGCCAGTGGTCCCCGCCTCCTCGAACTGGACTGGCGACCCGCCGAGGCCCGAACCCACGTGGTGCTCGTCGGCAAGGGGATCACCTTCGACACCGGCGGCATCTCCATCAAGCCCCTGCCGGCGATGAAGCTGATGCGCAAGGACATGGCCGGCGCCGCCGCCGTGGTCGCGGCGACCCTCGGCGCGGCGGCGCTGCGCCTGCCGGTCCGGGTCACCACCCTCACCCCGCTGGCCGAGAACATGGTCAGCGGCTCCGCGTTCCGTCCCGGCGACATCGTCCGCCACTACGGCGGCCTGACCAGCGAGACCACCAACTCCGACGCGGAGGGTCGGCTGGTGCTCGCCGACGCGATGGCGTACGCGGTCCGCGAGCTCGCGCCGGACCTGTTGATCGACCTGGCCACCCTGACCGGTGCCAACGCGGTCGCGCTCGGCAAGCGGCACGGCGCGCTCTACAGCGACAACGACCAACTCGCCGCCGATCTGCTGGCCGCGATCGAGGACGCCGGTGAGGCGGCCTGGCGGATGCCGCTGCCCGCCGACTACGTCGAGCACCTCGGCAGCGACCTGGCCGACCTGCACAGCTCGCCGGACGCCGGCGCGGGCTCGATCACCGCCGCGCTGTTCCTCCGCGAGTTCACCGGCGACCTGCGGAACCGCTGGCTGCACATCGACATGTCCGCGCCCTCCTGGGCCGACAGCGACGACGCCGAGCTGACCCGGGGTGCGACCGGTTGGGGCGTACGCGGGCTGTTGCGCTGGCTGGCGACGCTGCGTTGACCGGCCGCCGCCGCCCGGCCGCCGCAGGCCGGTCGGCGAGCGGTCAGCACTTCACCGCGACCAGCAGACCGTGCCCGACCGGCAGCAACGCCGGCGTCCAGTGCTCGGACTCCCTGATCGCCTTCACCGTCTCCCGGACGGTGACCGTCTCGGCGTCCCGGGCGGCCGGGTCACCGATGCGCCCGTTGGCCAGGGCGCCGTTGAGGGCGAGCACCCCGCCGGGGCGCAGCAGCCGCAGCGCGGCATCCACGTACGCGGCGAAGCCGGTCGCCTCGGTGTCGACGAAGACCAGGTCGTACGCGCCGTCGGCGAGGCGGGGCAGCACGTCCAGCGCCCGGCCGGTGATGATCCGGGTACGCCCCGACGGGAAGCCGGCCTCGACGAAGATGCGTCGGGCGATCCGCTGGTGTTCGACCTCCACGTCGATGGTGGTGAGCACCCCGTCGGCCCGCATCCCGCGCAGCAACCAGACCCCGCTGACCCCGGTGCCGGTGCCGATCTCCACCACCGCCCGGGCGTTGCCGGCGGCGGCGAGCAGACGCAGCGCGGCCCCGGCCCCCGGGGTCACCGCGTCGAGGCCCACCTCACGGGCGAGGGCGCGGGCGGTCCGCAGTACGAGGTCCTCACCGACGTACGACTCGGCGAACTGCAACGTCTGCGCCGTCGGGGTGCCGGAACTGGCGACCGTGGCGATGGGACACCTCCGGGCGGCGGGAGTGGTGCGAGGGGCGGGTTGGCACTGTGAGCCTAGAGGCGAGACCGGCGCGGCGCAGCCGCCCCGTCCGGCGATGACGATCACGACCGCCGGAGCCGGCTCGATCCCGGCCCATCCGTGTAATCCTGGAAGCGGTGTCCCCCGTGGTGTGCCGGCCGTCGCGCCGCCCCGGACGGGGGATCCGGGGACGGAGTGGGAGGCACCGACGTGACCGACGGCTGGGACTGGCGCCAGCCCGGCAGCAAGCCTGCGCCGGTGGGACAGCCGACGGGAACGCCGCCGGCAGGGCCGCCGACGACGCACGGCGCCGGGGGCGGCACGGCGTCACCGTGGTGGTCCGACGCGCTCGCCGATCCGTGGCGCGACCCGTACGCGCCCGCCGCCGTGGTGCTGCCGACCGCGCCGGCGGCCGGTGCGACGCCCGAGCCGGTCAGCGACCCGGACGCGCCGGGCCGACCGGGGCTGCGCCAACTGTTGCTGATCCCGCTGGTCACCGCACTGCTCGCGGGGGCGCTCGGCGGTGCTCTCGGGTACGCCTTCGCGGTGCGCGGCGGGGCCGGTGGGGTGACCCTCGGCGCCCGGCCCGCCGATGCCCCCGGGCTGGCCCAGCGTCGCCCCGAGTCGCTGGCCGGGGTCGCGGAGAAGGTCCTGCCCAGCGTGGTGACCGTCCGGGTGGCGACTCTGGGCGGGGTGAGTGAGGGCTCCGGCTTCATCGTCAGCGCGGACGGGCACGTGATCACCAACGACCACGTGGTCGGGAGCGGCGGCGGCCACGCCAGCGTGATCTTCAACGACGGCAGCACGGCACCGGCCCGCGTGGTCGGCCAGGACCCGGAGTCGGACATCGCCGTGATCAAGGTGAGCCGCACCGGGCTGCGCCCGATCGAGTTCGGCGACTCCGACGCCCTCGCCGTGGGTGACCCGGTGCTCGCCATCGGCTCGCCGCTGTCGCTGGCCAACACGGTCACCGCCGGCATCGTCAGCGCCCTCGACCGCACCATGCAGGCCGGGGAGCCGGGTGGCCCGGTGCGCTACTACGCGGCGATCCAGACCGACGCGGCGGTCAACCACGGCAACTCCGGCGGCCCGCTGGTCGACTCGGCCGGTCGGGTGATCGGGGTGAACTCCACGATCAAGTCACTGGTCGCCGAGGGACAGGAGGCGGGGAACATCGGGCTTGCCTTCGCCATTCCGATCAACCAGGCCAAGCGGATCACCCAGGACATCATCGGCACGGGCAAGGCTCGCCGTACGGTGATCGGGGCCCAGGTCGGCGGCGCGGGGTCGGCCACCGGCGGCGCGGGTGTACGGCTGGCGGCGGTGGAGCCGTCCGGCCCGGCGGCCGGCGCGGGCCTCAGGGCCGGGGACGTGATCCTGCGGTTGAACGGCCGGCCGATGACCGAGCCGACCGACCTGATCGCCCTGGTGCGCAAGTTCGCTCCCGGGTCGGTGGTGACGGTGGAGTACCGGCGGGGCGCGAGCCGACAGAACGCGTCCGTGACGCTCGCCGCAGATGCCAAGTGAGGACGGTCACCCCCTCCCGGGCAGCCGTTCGGCGTGCGTAGTCTTGCCCTGACGCCGACGAGGAGGCCCAGCAGTGCTCGACAACCTGAACTGGTGGGAGATCGGTGCGCTGCTGCTCCTGGCGCTGCTGATCTTCGGTGACCGGCTGCCCAACGTGATCAACGACGGTCTACGGATGGTGCGCAACCTGCGCACCATGGCCCAGAACGCCACCGGCGACCTGAGTCGCGAGCTGGGCACCGACATCCAGCTGGAGGACCTGCACCCGAAGGCGTTCATCCGTAAGCACCTGCTCAGCGAGGAGGACGAGGCGGCGATCCGCAAGCCGTTGCAGGGGGTCTACGACAACCTCCGCGCAGACGTCACCGGCGTGCACGACGAGCTGAAGGACGTCGCGAAGGCCGTCGACGTACGCTCCGACGCCGGCCGTCCGGCCACCGGCAACGCGCCGGCACCGGCCCCCCGCCGCAGCTACGACGACGCCACCTGACCCGGACGGCCGGGTCAGGTGGCCGGCGGGCCTGGAAACGGCCGGGTCAGCGACCGGCGGGCTTGAGGCCGAGTGGCTTGCCCAGCAGCGACTCCCGGCGCACCGCGAGCCGGTCGGCGACCTGGCTCAGCGCCTTCGAGGCGGGGGCGTCCGGCTCGGCCAGCACGATCGGCGTACCGGCGTCGCCGCCCTCCCGGACCCGGGTGTCGAGGGGGATCTGCCCCAGCAGCGGCACCTGCGCGCCGATCGTCCGGCTCAGCGAGTCGGCGACCGTCTGGCCGCCACCGGAGCCGAACACCTCCATCCGTGAGCCGTCGGGCAGCTCCAGCCAGGCCATGTTCTCGATGACGCCGACCACCCGCTGGTGGGTCTGCAGGGCGATCGCGCCGGCCCGCTCGGCCACCTCGGCCGCCGCGGCCTGCGGGGTGGTCACCACCAGGATCTCGGCGTTGGGCAGCAGTTGGGCCACCGAGATGGCGATGTCGCCGGTGCCCGGGGGCAGGTCCAGCAGAAGAACGTCCAGGTCGCCCCAGTAGACGTCGCCGAGGAACTGCTGCAGCGCCCGGTGCAGCATCGGGCCGCGCCACACCACGGCCGCGTTCCCCGGGGTGAACATGCCGATCGAGATGACCTTCACGCCGTGCGACTGCGGCGGCATGATCATGTCCTCGACGCGGGTGGGTTTGCCGTCCGCGCCGAGCATCCGGGGTACCGAGTGGCCGTAGATGTCCGCGTCGACCACGCCGACGGAGAGGCCCCGGGCGGCCAGCGCGGCGGCCAGGTTCACCGTCACGCTGGACTTGCCGACGCCGCCCTTGCCGCTGGCCACCGCGTACACCCGGGTGCGGGAGCCGGGCTGGGCGAACGGGATCACCGGCTCCTGGGCGGCGGCACCGCCGCCGCGCAGCTTCGTCTGGAGTTCCTGGCGCTGCTCGGGGCTCATCACGCCGAACTCGATCTCGACACCCGTCACGCCGGCCACGGCACCCACCGCGGCGGTGATGTCGCTGCGCAGCTTGTCCTTCAGCGGGCAGCCGGCCACGGTGAGCAGCAGCTCGACCCGGACGACGCCGTCGTCGCCGACCACGGCGGAGCGGACCATGCCGAGTTCGGTGATCGGGCGGCGGATCTCCGGGTCGTTGACGGTGGCCAGGGCGGCCTGGATCGCGTCGGAGACGGTGCTGACGGGTGCTGACATGCCGGCAATGTTACGTCGGCGGCGATCCGTCCCCGCCGCCGCCGCGACCGGTGTGAGCGAATCGATCGGCCGCGACCGGCGGGACGGGGGCCGCCCGGTCAGCTCTCCGGGCGGCCGTCGCGGACGTAGTCGCCGTCCAGTTCGTCGCGGGGCTCGTCGAGCGGATCCGACCCACCGGAGCGGTGCGACGCCCGCCCCTGATGCCGGCGCTCCAACCGCTGCCGCCGGTGCGCCGCCTCGTCCAGTTCCTCGGCCAACCGGGCCAGCTCGGAACGGAGGAAGTCCCGGGTGGCCACCTCGCCCATCGCGACACGCAGCGCCGCGATCTCCCGGGCCAGGTACTCGGTGTCCGCTTTCTGCATGGTCGCCCGACGCCGGTCCTCCTCCAGCGCCACCCGGTCGCGGTCGGCCTGCCGGTTCTGCGCGAGCAGGATCAGCGGGGCCGCGTACGACGCCTGGAGCGACAGGATCAGGGTGAGGAAGGTGAAGGTGTACGGGTCGAAGCGCAGGGTCGGTGGGGCCAGGGTGTTCCACAGGAACCAGGCCGCGATCACCACCGTCATGTAGACGATGAAGTTGGCGGTACCCATGCCCCGGGCGATCCCCTCGGACCAGCGGCCGAAGGCTTCCGGGTCGAACCGGGGCAGCTTCACGCGGGACTCGCGCGGCTGGTCCAGCCGTTCGGCCCGCCGGCGCTCAACCATCCGCGCCGTCCAGCGTCTCCTCGCCGCCGCCGCCGCCCGGCACCGGTACCGCGTCCCGGTCCCGCCAGTCACGCGGCAGCGAGTGGTCGAGCACGTCGTCGACGGTGACCGCGCCCACCAGCCGGTTGCTCCGGTCGACCACCGGCATCGCCACCAGGTCGTACGTGGCCATCCGCCGGGTGATCTCCGGCAGCGGGGTGGTCGGCCGCAGCGGGTCGATGTCGTTGACGACCACCCCGCCGAGCAGGTCGGCCGGGGGCTCCCGGAGCAACCGCTGGAAGTGCACCATGCCCAGGTAACGGCCGGTCGGTGTGGTCATCGGGGCGCGGGTCACGAAGACCTGCGCGGCCACGGCGGGGGAGAGTTGCTCCTCCCGGATCCGGGCCAGCGCCTCCGCGACGGTGGCGTCCGGGGGCAGGATCACCGGCTCGGAGGTCATCACGCTGCCGGCGGTGCCCGAGGCGTACCGGAGGAGCTGGCGGACCGGGTCCGCCTCGTCCGGCTCCATCAGGTCGAGCAGCACGTCCTGCTCCGGTGGGGGCAGCTCGTTGAGCAGGTCGGCCGCGTCGTCCGGATCCATCTCCTCCAGCACGTCGGCGGCCCGTTCCCGGTCCAGCGCGGCGAGGATCTCCACCTGGTCGTGCTCGGGCAGCTCGCTGAGCACATCGGCGAGGCGTACGTCGTCCAGCGCGGCGGCGACCTCGTTGCGCCGGGCGTCGGGCAGGTCCTGGAGGGCGTTGGCCAGGTCGGCCGGGCGCATGTCCTCCAGCACGGCCAGCAGGTTGGCGGTGCCCCGGGTGTCGGCGACGCCGCTGAGCCCGCGTACCCGGTCCCACGGGACCTGGTGGAGGTGGCCCCGCCGGGTGAGCCGGCCGGTGTGTTCGCGGACGGCGACCCGGGACAGCGACCACTCGCCGTCCCGGCTGCGTTCCATCGCCACGTCCACCACGGTGCCCGGCTGGCCGCCGGGTTCGAGCTGGACCCGCCGGTCCAGCAGTTCCTGGAGCACGAGCAGCTCGTTCGGGCGTTTCTCGAAACGGCGCAGGTTGAGGGTGCCGGTGCCGAGGACCACCGCGTCGGCGTCGATGGAGGTGATCCGGTTGATGGACAGGAAGATGCGCCGGCGCATCGGCATCTCGGCGACCAGCCCCACCACCTCGGGCGGGCGCTGCGTCGGCCGGAGCCGGGCCACCGCGTCGCGGACCCGTCCCACCAGGTCGCCGTTGGGATCGAAGACGGCAACTCCGGCGAGTCGGGCCAGGTAGACCCGGTTCGGCGTGCTCACGGGCACCAGCCTAAGCGCCTAATGTCTAACAACATGTCGACCCTGGCCTACGAGATCGTGGACGTCTTCACCGACCGCCCGTTCGCCGGCAATCCGCTGGCGGTGGTGTTCGGCGCCGAAGGGCTGGCCACCGAACAGATGCAGGCGCTGGCTCTGGAGTTCAACCTGTCGGAGACGGTGTTCGTGCTGCCGCCGACCCAGGTCGGCGCCACCTACCGGGCCAGGATCTTCACCCCCGCCGACGAGCTTCCGTTCGCCGGGCATCCCAGTGTGGGCGCGGCGGTGACCGCGAGCCGGCGCGGGATGTTCGGTGTGGGGCAGGTCACCCAGGAGTGCGGTGCCGGGGTGCTGCCGATCGAGGTCACCGCGACCGGCGCCACGTTGACCGGCGGCCTCCCCACTCTCAGCCCGGAGCTCGACCCGGAGCCGCTGCTGGAGATGGTCGGCCTCGACGCGGCCGACCACGTCGGCCCGGCCCCCCGGGTGGCCGGCTGTGGTCTGGAGTTCCCCTACCTTCCGGTACGCCCGGACGCGGTCGCCCGCGCCCGGTGGAACGCGGCGGCGGCGGAGCGGTACGGGTTGGACCATGTCAGCGTCTTCTCCTGGGACGGGGGTACGCAAACCGCGCACGCCCGCGTCTTCGTGGCCGGGCTGGGGTTCCCGGAGGACCCGGCGACCGGATCGGCCGCCCTCGGGCTCGGTGTCTGGTTGGTGGCCAGCGGGCTGCTGCCCGGCGAGGGCCGCTCCGAGTACGCGGTCCGGCAGGGCGTGGAGATCCGCCGGCCCTCGGCCCTGGCCTGCACGGTGACCGCAGCAGGCGGGGCAACGGTCGGTGCCACCGTCTCGGGCCAGGTGATGCCGGTGGCGCGCGGCGAGATCGCCGTGCCGCCCTTCGTCGGCTAGGGGTCCCGCCCGGACGCCGCGCCCCGGTTTGCGGCATGCTGGGGTATCCGGGTGGCGAGACTTGGCGATCTGGCGCAAGCAGAGTCGATCCTGTGATCGGGCCGTCCGGTCCGGGCGACGTACGGGAGGATGGCCGGGTGACGGACGAGGTGGACGCTCCCGGGTCGACGCCGCTGGTCGACGAGGCGATGAAGAAGGCGGCCGTCTGCTGGGTGGCCGTCGGCGACGGCACCGCGCTGGCCCTGTGGTGCGTGCCGCTGGAGGGGTCGCTCTTCGTGGTCAGCGGGCCGGGCGAGCAGTCCGCGCCGGGCCTGGCCGACGCCTCCGCGGCCCGGGTGACCCTGCGGGGCGACCACGGCGGGCGGATCGTGACCTGGCCGGCCCGGGTGACCCGGCTGGCGCCGGGCACCGAGGAGTGGGCGGCCACGGCCCCGTTGGTGGCCGCGAAACGCCTGAACGCACCCGGGCCCACCGCCGAGCTGGTCGCCCGTTGGGCGGCCGACGGCGTTGCCCTGAACCGCCTCCTGCCGGCCGGCGCGCCGGACGCCGCCGACGCGCTGCCGGCCACCTCCCTCGCCGAGGAGCCGCGCGGGGCCACCGTCGTCCGGGCCACCCGCAAGCCGTTCCGCCTGCACAAGGTCCGCCGCCGCTGACCCGCGCCGGACCGGCCGGTCGCACCGGGCCGCCGGCCCTGCCGCGCCGCGTCCGGCCGCAGCATCCGCCGCTCAGCGGGCCGCCGGCACCGCGTCGACCAGGTCGACGAGCTCGCTGAGCGACCCGATCACCGGCCCGTCCCAGCCCTGCTCGGCGTCGAAGACCAGGTGCCCGGCCAGGTCCGGGGCGGCGAGGCGAACAGCGGTCATCCCGGCCCGCCGCGCGCCGGTCAGCTCCTGGCTGCCGCCGTCGCCGACGTAGAGGCAGTCCTGCGGGCGCACGTCGAGCCGGCAGCACGCCGCCAGGTAGAGCGCCGGGTCGGGCTTGCAGCGACCGAACTGGACGGAGAAGATCCGCACGTCGAGCAGCGGCGCGACCGCCAGTTGCGGCAGGAACGCCGGTAGCTCGTGGGTGCAGTCGCTGATCACTCCGGTGCGGACGCCCCGGTGGCGCAACCCGGCGAGGGCGGGGACCGCCTCGTCGCGTAGCCGGGTGTCGGCGCGTATCGCGCGGTGCCGGGAGGCCACCGCCGCGCGTACCGCGTCGTCGGAGGGCTGCACCCCGGCCTGGGCGCACACCCAGCGCAGGGTCGCCTCGGCCGTGCCGTGCCGGCCGCTGGCCCGCTGGTAGAAGGTTCGGTCGAGCACCGCGGTGAGCGTGTCCACCGGGCAGCCGAGCAACTCGGCGGTGACGTGGTGGGCCGCGCCGCGCTGCACGCGGCGGGTCAGTGTGCCGAAGAAGTCGAACAGCACCGCCTGGTACCTGGGCATGGCAGAGCGCCTCCGGAGGTGAGGAGTCGGCGGCGAGGTGGCCATGATGGTAACGAAGCGCTGACGGTACGTGTCGGCGGGTGTCGTCGAGAAACGGCTCCGGACGGTCGGGACGGCCGTCGCCGCTCAGAGATCGCGGACCTCGATCACCCGGCCGACCGGCGCCGCGTCGCCAAGTGCCGCCCGCAGGGCCCGCCGCTGCGGGTCGGCCCGGAACGCCTCCCAGCCGGCCCGCGAGGCGAACCGGATCAGATGCACCTCGGTCCACCCGTCGGTGCTGCGCAACCGGCGTTCCAGGTGACCACCGTGCTGTTCCAGCAGGTCGAGCACGTCGTCCTCGTACTGCCGGGCCGCCTCGGGCTGGTCGAGCGGGTACTCGACGAGGGCCACCAGGAGCACCGCGGTGTCGGGCCGGCTCATCCGTCGATCCCGACGGCCTTGGCGCTGGCCGCCCAGAGCCGGGCGGCGAGCTGCGGATCGGCTGCCTTCGACCAGGGCCGGCGCAGCCGGCGGTCGGTGTAGTATGCGCCGTTCACCAACCGGGACGGATCCTGCTGGGCCAGCCAGACCAGGGTCTCGGCGCCCTTCTCCGGGCTGCGGAACGGCATGATCCGCATGCCGAGGGCGACCAGCCGGCTGTCCGCGCCGAACCGGGTCCGCACCACGCCCGGGTGGAAGCAGTACGCCGGGACGTCCGGCCAGCGTCGGGCCGCCTCCGCGGTGAACAGGATGTTGGCCTGTTTGCTGGTGCCGTACGCCTGGATCGGCCGGTAGCGGCGCAGCGCCGCGTTCAGGTCGTCGGGGTCGAGCGCGCCGTTGCGGTGCGCCCCGGAGGCGGTCGTCACCATCCGGCCGATCCGGTCGCGCAGCAGGTTGCTGAGCAGGAACGGGGCCAGGTGGTTGGCCTGTATCGACAGCTCGAACCCGTCGACGGTGGTGAGCGGCGCCAGCGCGATCGCCCCGGCGTTGTTGGCGAGCACGTCGATCCGGTCGTACGCCGCGCGTAGCCGTTCGGCGAGGCCGCGTACGTCGTCCAGGACGGCGAAGTCGGCGCGGAACAGCTCGGGACGCTCGCCGCTGGCCTCGCGGACCCGGTCCCCGGCGGCCTGGAGCCGGGCCGGGTCCCGCCCGACCAGCACCACCTGGTCGCCCCGGCACGCCAGGGCCTCGGCGGCGGCGAGCCCGATGCCGGAGCTGCCTCCGGTCACCACCACGATCCGACGGCCAGTGAGATCTTCCACAGGTCCATTCACCCCGGTCACGGCACGAGGTTACCGTGGCGTCACAACGCCTTTGGGATCGTTAAGTTCTCGTCTGTCATCTCTGCTGGCGTCGGCGTGCCCGCCGGACGCTGGAAGGAGCGTATCCATGGCCGCTGTCGGTCGCCCCCGCCGGTCCTGTCTCGCCGTGCCCGGTTCCAGCGTCAAGATGCTCGGCAAGGCCCAGGGCCTCCCGGCCGACCAGGTCTTCCTCGACCTGGAGGACGCGGTCGCGCCGCTGGCGAAGCCGGATGCCCGGAAGAACATCGTGGCCGCGCTGAACGAGGGCGACTGGGCCGGCAAGACCCGGGTGGTCCGGGTCAACGACCTGACCACCCCGTGGACCTACCGGGACGTCATCGAGGTGGTCGAGGGCGCCGGCGCGAACCTCGACTGCGTCATGTTGCCGAAGGTGCAGAACGCCGCCCAGGTGCACTGGCTGGACATGACGCTGACCCAGATCGAGAAGACCCTCGGCCTGGAGGTCGGCCGGATCGGCATCGAGGCGCAGATCGAGAACGCCGCCGGGTTGGTCAACGTCGACGCCATCGCCGCCGCCTCGCCGCGGGTGGAGACCATCATCTTCGGCCCGGCCGACTTCATGGCCTCGATCAACATGAGGTCGCTGGTCGTCGGCGCGCTGATCCCGGACTATCCGGGTGACCCGTACCACCACATCCTGATGCGCATCCTGATGGCCGCCCGGATGCACGACAAGCAGGCCATCGACGGCCCGTTCCTGCAGATCCGCGACGTGGACGCGTTCCGCGAGGTGGCCAGGCGCTCCGCGGCCCTGGGTTTCGACGGCAAGTGGGTGCTGCACCCGGGTCAGATCGACGCCGCCAACGAGGTCTACTCGCCGGCCCAGGCCGACTACGACCACGCCGAGTTGATCCTCGACGCCTACGACTACTACACGTCCGAGGCGGGCGGGAAGCTCGGCGCGGTGATGCTCGGCGACGAGATGATCGACGAGGCGTCCCGGAAGATGGCGCTGGTGATCGCCGCCAAGGGGCGCGCCGCCGGGATGACCCGCACCTCCCGGTTCACCCCGCCCGCGGAGTGACCCGGGCGTGCCGCCCCGGGCCTGCCCCGGGACGGCACGCGGCCGGTCATCAGTTGGTCGAGTCGAAGCTCGACGAGTCCTGGTTGGCCGCCCAGACGATGAACACCACGATGGCGATCGTCGCCAGCAGCGCGATCACGGTGGCGATCCAGCCGACGATGACGCCAGCGAGGGCGAACCCCTCGCCGGCCTCGCCCCGCTCCTTGATCTGGCGCTTGGCGACGTGCCCGAGGATCGCGCCGACCAGGCCGATCCAGCCGCCGAGGCCGTAGCCGCAGAGGCCCAGCGCACCGATGATCGACACCACCATCGCGGCGATGGCCAGGCCGTTGTTCTGCGGCGCGGGCGGGTACGCGTACCCCGGATAGCCGGCGGCCGGCGGGTAGCCGGCGGCCGGCGGGTAGCCCTGCGGCGCGTACGGATCGACCGGCGCGGCCGGCGGCGGCAGCGCGCCCGGGTACGCGGCGGCCGGGGCGTACGGGTCCTGGGCGACTGGCTGCGCCGGGATCGGCTGGCCGCTGACCGGCTGGGTCGGGTCGCCGGTCGGGTTGCTCCAGCCGTCGGCTGGTGGGGGATACGTCATCAGGTCTTCTCCGTCGCGTGTGGGGTGCGCCGTCAGGGTAGTCAGCATGAGGTAATCCCCTCAGCCCGTGGTGCCGCGTTGCCCGGATCGCCCGGAGCGGGCAGGATCGCGTCATGGTCATCGACGCGCGTGGCAGCGACCGTTCCGGCAGCCGACCGAGGCGGGACGTGAGCCGTCCCGGGTTGGCGCGACGGGCCCGTGCGCTCAGCGCCACCGCCGTCCCCGGCCAGGACGAGCCGGCGCCACTGCCCGAGCCGGTGACGATGCGGCTCGACGGGCGGGTCGCCCTGGTCACCGGGGCGGGCAGCGCCGACGGGATCGGGTACGCGACGGCCCGCCGGCTGGCCGACCTGGGCGCCCGGGTGGCGATCGTCTCCACCACCCGCCGGATCCACGAGCGGGCCGGCGAACTGGGGGTGACCGGTTTCGTCGCCGACCTCACCGACGAGTCGGAGGTGGGCGCGCTGGCCGACGCGGTGACCGAGCAGCTCGGCGACGTGGAGGTGCTGGTCAACAACGCCGGCCTGGCCAGTCGGGCCAGCCCGGAGGTGCTGCGCCCGGTGGCGCAGCTCAGCTACGACGAGTGGCGGGGGGAGATCGACCGGAACCTGAACACCGCGTTCCTGTGCAGCCGGGCCTTCATCGGCGGCATGGCCGAGCGGGGGTGGGGGCGGATCGTCAACCTGGCGGCGACCGCCGGGCCGGTGAACGCCCTGCCCACCGAGGCGGCGTACGCGGCGGCGAAGGCGGGTGTGGTCGGGCTGACCCGGGCGCTTGCCATGGAGATGATCGCCGACGGGGTGACCGTGAACGCGGTGGCCCCCGGCACGATCCACACCGCGGCGTCCACCGTCGCCGAGCTCAAGCAGGGAATGGGCACCCCGGTGGGCCGGCCCGGCACGCCGGACGAGGTCGCCGCGGCGATCGCGTTTCTCTGCTCGCCGGCGGCCTCGTACATCACCGGTCAGATGCTGGTGGTGGACGGCGGCAACAGCGTCCGGGAGGCCCAGTTCCGCTGACCGTCGGGTCTGCGCCGGCAGCCCCTTGCCGCGCTTGCGGTCCGGTCAGTAGGTGGTGCCGTCGTGCGAGCCGGCCCAGACCGCGAAGGCCAGCCAGCCGCAGCAGGCCAGCAGGCCGAGCACGGTGAAGGCGTAGCTGAGCACCAGCCCCCAGGTGGCGAGCTGGTCGCCCTCGTCGCCGGTCTGTCTGATCTGCCGCTTCGCCAGGTGGCCGAGGACGATCCCGGCGGGGGCGAACACGAACGCGAAGACCAGCGACAGGATCGCCATGACGTTCGGTCCGCCGCCACCGGTGGGCGGACCGTACTGCCCGTACGGGCCCTGCGGCGGGTACGGCGGCTGTTGGCCCCACTGCTGGTGCTGGCGTAACCGCTGCTCCTCGGAGGGCTGCCCCCACTGCGAGGGCTGCTCGCCGGGCCGCTGGTACGGCGACGGCGGCGGCTCCGGCTGCTGCCCCCACTGCGGCTGCCCCGACTCGTCCGACGGCGGATGACTCACGCCCGCTCACCCCTTCCGCCGCAGCCCGGTGCCCTTCTCTCTTGCGGACGGTACCCGCAGCGGTGAACCTTTTCACAGCGGTTGTGTGGACTGGTCACCTTGGCGCGCCCGGCCCGGAGGCTGATACTGACCGAGCGTTCAGTTACCCACGAGTAATGCGCCGACCCCGGAGGCTGAGATGGCCCGACTCGCCCAGACGCCCGGCCTGACCGACGTACAGCGGTCGATCCTGGAAACCGTCCGGGAGTTCGCCGACAAGGAGATCATTCCGCACGCGCAGCGGCTGGAGCACGCCGACGAGTACCCTGCCGACATCCTCGACGGGATGCGCGAGATGGGGCTGTTCGGCCTCACCATCGACGAGGAGTACGGCGGCCTCGGCGAGTCCCTGCTGACCTACGCCCTGGTCGTCGAGGAGCTGTCGCGCGGCTGGATGTCGATCTCCGGAATCGTCAACACCCACTTCATCGTGGCGTACCTGGTCTCCCAGCACGGCTCCACCGAGCAGAAGGCCCGGCTGCTGCCGAGGATGGCCACCGGCGAGGTGCGCGGCGCGTTCTCGATGTCCGAGCCGGAGTGCGGCTCCGACGTCTCGGCGATCAGGTCGAAGGCGGTCCGTGACGGCGACTACTACGTCCTCAACGGCCAGAAGATGTGGCTGACCAACGGGGCGTACTCGTCGGTGGTGGCCACCCTGGTCAAGACCGACACCGGAGCCGACTCCGTCTACGGCAACATGAGCACCTTCCTGCTGGAGAAGGAGCCGGGCTTCGGCGAGACCGCCCCCGGCCTGACGATTCCCGGCAAGATCGACAAGATGGGCTACAAGGGCGTCGAGACCACCGAGATGGTCCTCGACGGCGTGACCGTGCCCGCATCGGCCGTGCTCGGCGGGGAGGAGAAGGTCGGCCGCGGCTTCTACCAGATGATGGACGGCATCGAGGTCGGCCGGGTCAACGTGGCCGCCCGCGCCTGCGGCATCTCCATCCGGGCCTTCGAGTTGGCCGTCGCGTACGCCCAGCAGCGCCGCACCTTCGGCCAGCCGCTCGCCAAGCACCAGGCTGTCGCCTTCAAGCTCGCCGAGATGGGCACCAAGATCGAGGCGGCGCACGCCCTGATGGTCAACGCCGCCCGACTCAAGGACGCTGGCCAGCGCAACGACGTCGAGGCCGGCATGGCCAAGCTGCTCGCCTCCGAGTACTGCGCCGAGGTCGTCCAGGAGGCGTTCCGCATCCACGGCGGCTACGGCTACTCCAAGGAGTACGAGATCGAGCGGCTGATGCGGGAAGCTCCGTTCCTGCTGATCGGCGAGGGCACCTCGGAGATCCAGAAGACGATCATCTCCCGGGGCCTGCTCAAGGAGTACAAGCTCTGACCGCTACGCGTCACCCGCCGGTCGGCTCCGGCGCGCTCACCGGCAGCCCACGCCGACCGCCGCCGGCTGGGAGCGGAAGTGCTCGATCGCGGCGATGAGCCGCTCCTCGGACACCGCCGCGTCCCCGCCTCCCACCACCGGATCCGGTTCCCTCGGCGGCCAGTCCGTGGGCCGCGGCCACACCCCCTCGACCCGACCGTCCCGCCGGTGTGGCCCCCCGACCAGGAGCACCGGCCGGACGAACCGGGTCGAGGGCGGTCCCCCGGACAGCGCGTTGAGCCCCCCGGCCGCGAACACGCCGACCACCACGACGTTGCCCACCACCTCGACCCAACCGGCGACGGAGCGCCGTGCCACCAGCCCGGGCTCCACCGCGTCCCGACCCGCCACCCCAGGCGACCGTCGCGGTGCGGCCACCACCGCCGCGCCAGCACGCGCGGCGCCGAGCAGGAGCCAGACAGGAATGTGGAGGTTCAGTTCGTCGGCGGACGGCAGCCGGGACAGGCCCAGCACCACCGGCCCCGCCACCGCCACGGCGACCAGCAGCGCGAGCACGCGCCGCCCCCACAGCCCGTCCC
Source organism: Micromonospora sp. KC723 (assembly GCF_004348595.1). Taxonomy (GTDB): domain Bacteria; phylum Actinomycetota; class Actinomycetes; order Mycobacteriales; family Micromonosporaceae; genus Micromonospora. The sequence goes on along the minus strand of NZ_SMKD01000007.1, from coordinate 5,241 downwards.
GCGTCGCCGGCATCCGCACGCCCGCAGCGTGGGCCCCACCCACCAGCGCGACCTGGAGGGGTGCGGGCGGTCGGGTCAGGGAAGGCGGGTGAGCCCGGCGGCGGCGCGCTCCACGATCAGGCAGCGGTCCTCGACGTAGTCCATGCCGGCCGCCTCCGCGATTCGTCGCGCCTCGGCCGAGACGATGCCCAGCTGCAACCAGACCGCCGGTGCGCCGATCGCCGCCGCCTCACGGACCACCTGCACCGCGTCGCGCGCCGGCCGGAACACGTCCACCAGGTCGACCGGGTGCGGGATGTCAGCCAGGGACGGGTACGCCCGCTCGCCGAAGAGTTCGTCCACCGTCGGGTTGACCGGGATGATGCGCCAGCCGTACCGCTGCATCTGTGCCGGCACGCGGTGCGCGGCCTTGCCCGGGTCGCGGGACGCGCCCACGACGGCGATCACGGCCGAGTCGGCGAGGATCTGCTGAGCGCTGCGCATCCGCCGACTCTAACCCCACCGTCCACCGGAGTGCTCGCTACAACAGGGACAGCTGTTCGGCGGCGGCCGGTGGGGCCGGCGTACGCGACGGCCCGGCCGGCCGCGGCGGCCGGCGGTCGTCGCCGCGCTCGGCCCGGTGCAGCCCGTGCCGGCGGGCCGCCATCCGCACCCGAGCGGTCAGTTCCCGCTGGTACGCCTGCGGCGCGTACGCGCCCGCCCGATAGAGCTCGCGGTAACGGGGGACCAGCCGGGGGTGCGCCCGGGCCAGCCAGCGCGCGTACCACTCGCGGGCGCCGGGGCGCAGGTGCAGCGCCAGCGGCAGGGGTGGAGTCGCCGGCGCTGCCCCTTCGGGATGCCCCTCGTCCGGGGGAGCGGAGAGGTTTCCCAGCGCATGGCCCTCATTCGAACACGCGTACGAGAGAAGTGCAAGTGACCCGTCGGACACCGGTACCCGCGCCCGCCGTGCCGGGTGGAGGATGGGGGCATGGAGAGGTCGACCTTCGTCTACGACGGGGACTGCGCGTTCTGCACCCGGTGCGCCGAGTTCGTCGCGCGCCGTGTCCCCACCGACGCCCGGGTGGTGCCCTGGCAGTTCGCCGACCTCGACGCCCTGGGCCTGACCGAGGCCGAGTGCGAGGCGGCGGTGCAGTGGGTCGGCGCGGACGGCTCCCGGGCGGCCGGCCCGGACGCGATCGCCAGGCTGCTCGGCGACAGCGGTCCGTTGTGGCGGCTTGCCGGCGCCGGTCTGCGCCTCCCCCCGGTCCGCGCCGCCGCCTGGCCCGCGTACCGCTGGGTGGCCCGCAACCGGCACCGGATGCCCGGCGGCACCGCCGCCTGCGCGGTGCCGTCCGCCCGTCGGGACTGACGGCACCGCCCCGCGCGGCCGACGGGTGACCTCGGCGTCAGTCGGCGAGGCCGGCGCAGGCGGTTCCGTCGACGGCGCAGCCGGTCGGCGGCGCGTTGGTCACCGAACCGCTGACCCGGAAGGTCACCTGGACGCTGCCCGCCCCGACCACCCGCTCGGTGGTCTCGTCCGGGACGAACGTCCAGGACGCGCCGCTGCGGGTGACCCGTGCCCCGGTCACCGCGCTGACCTCCGACGACTCCCGGGGCAGCGTCACGACCAACGTCCAGCCGACCGTCGGGTTCGACCCGGGATTGCTGATCGTCACGGCGGCCCGGTACCCGAACAGCGTCCTGCTCTCGATCGTGAACTCGGCACGCAGCGGCGTCGCCGTCGCCGTCGCCGACGGCGGCCCGGCGACCGGCGGCCCGGACGGCGACGCCGGGTCCGGTTCCGGGGCGGCCGGTGGCCCGTCCGGCGCGGCGGGCGGCTGGAGGACGTCGGCCGGTGCGGGAGCCGGCGGTGAGGCCGAGCCAACCCGCGGCTCGCCCCGGTCCGGTACGCCCACCACCCCCGGCGGTGGTGCCGGCAGCCGGACCAGCGGCGTCAGCCGGTCGGGGGCCCGGAGCACCACGGACGCCACCAGCGCTGTCGCGAGCACCATGCCGACGACGGCGAGGACGCTCCAGCCGAGCACCCGTGAACCCCCACCACGGCCGGTGAGGGCCCGCCGGAGCCCTGCGGGCACCCCGCCGGCCGCGTCGAGCAGGACGACAGCCATGGTGCGCCGGGGTCGGGACACCGCTGCCTGCACATCCTCTCCCTCGATCGGGTCCGTTCACAGCGCGTGGAGCGCGGCGAGCAGCTTCTGGAGCAGTTCACGCGACGGCCGTCCCACCTGCGACGGCAGCTCCAACACGTCGATCAGACCGGCCTGCGACAGTATGCCGAGCAGGGCGCGGACGGTGTCCAGCGGTAGGCGCAGCTCGGTGGTGATCTCCGCCACCGACAGCGGCCGCCGGCACCGCAGGAGGATCCGGGCCTGCTCCGGCGGGAGCCGCAGGGACGGGCACGCCCCGGCCCGGGTGACCACCAGCGAGGCCAGGTCGAGGTGCCCACGCCACGGATCCCGCGCGCCGGCCACGCGGATCACGGCGTAATCCGTTCCGGCCAGGCCGGCACGGTCGACGCGCCCACCCGTTCGGTCACCACGGTCCGCAGCAGGGCCAGCAGCTCCGCCCGGTTGGCGCAGTGCAGCCGGGAACGCATCCGGGCGACGTGGTGCTCCACGGTCTTCGCCGAGATGAACAGCCGGTCGCCGATCTCACGGTAGGTCAACCCGGCCAGCACCAGCTCTGCCACCTCCTGCTCCCGCTCACTGAGCCGGTGGCGGGGCGCGGCGTCGACCGGCGTACCGGCGGTCGACGCGGGCTCGTCCACCGGGGAGCGTTGCCCGCCCCTGGCCCCGCTGGGTCGACCCTGGAACATTCGGGCGCAGTCCAGCAGGGCGCTCATCGCCCGCCGGTCGGCGGTACGGATGGCGGCCTGCCCGGCGAGGCGGGCCGCGTCCCAGCGCAGTCCGGCGTCGTACAGGCCGCGGGCGGCGGCCTCCACCCGGACCGGGTCGACCGTACCCCGCAGCACCTCCACCCAGCTCACGGCCGCGGTGGAGACGACCGCCGCGTACCGGCTGTGGTCGGCGGCGGTGACCAGGGCGGCGACGTGTTCGTCCGCCGTGGCGGGCCGGTCGGCGAGGATCGCCGCGTGCAGCCCGCACCAGTGCAGCGGGGCGCTCCACAGCGCCGGGCCGCCGAGGTCGTCCAGCAGCCGCCGGGCCTGGCGCAGGTGTGGTTCCAGCCGGTCGAGTTCGCCCAGCCGGGCCGCGGCGATGGCCAGTTCCCCGAGCGGCAGCAGCGTGAACAGGTCGACCGGGTGCCGGAGCACGGCCTCCAGCGCGTGACCCCAACCGCGCTGGAGAGCCGCGAGATCACTGTTGCGTCGGGCGACGCCCATCTCCAACCCGGTCACGAAGAGCAGGTCGCGGGACTCCAGCGGGCCGCCCTCGGCGGTCGCCGCCGTCACCGCCTGCGCGGCGGCGGCCGTGCTGCCCCGCAGCATCAGGATCCAGGCCCGCAGCAGCCGGTGCCGGCGGGCCAGCAGAGGACCCCCGGTCCCGCTGGCGGTGGCCCGGTCGAGCACCCGCTCGGCGATGTCCAGCTCGGCGCAGTGCACCGCCGTCAGCGCGGCGAGCGCGGCGGGACTGTCCGGCAGCAGCACCGTACGCCCGTCCGGCTCCAGCAGGGCCGCGGCCTGGAGCAGCGCGGAGAGCGCGGCGGTGGGGCTGCCGTCGACGCTCTCCCGGACCCCCTCGGCCATCAGCCGGGCCGCGCCGGCCAGCAACGTGGGGGGCGCGCCAGCCGTGGCCCCGTCTCCGCCCGGCGGGTCGCCGCGCTGGCCGGTGGCGAACGCGCCGATCGTGGCGAACGCCGAGGCCGGGGAGGTGCCGGACCAGCGGTACAGCTCGACGCTGCGGGCGACCTGGCCACGGTGCGCGAGCGCCGTCGCGACGACCGTGGCGGCCTCGGCGCGGCCGGTCGGTGCGGCGGTGGCGAGCAGCCGGTCCGCCAGCCGCAGGGCGGTGTCCAGGTCGCCGGCGAGCGCCGCGGCGGCGGCCTGCCGCGCGTCGGCGGCACCCCCGGCGGCGGTGGCGGTGGCGAACAGTTCGGCGGCCAGGGCCGGCTCCTCCGCCAGGGCTTCCTCGGCCGCCGCCCGCAGCGCCGGCGCGGTGCAGTCACCGAGGGTTCCGGTGGCGTGGGAGGAACGGACCAGCGGCAGCACCGCCCCGCCTCGGGCCAGTCGCAGGTCGATCAGCCGGCGCCAGACCGAGGTCCGGTCGGCAGGCGGGCTGAGCGTGATCACCGCGTGCCGGACCAGGGGGGTGATCCGGTGCTCGGCGGTGAGCAGGCCGGCTGCCCGGGTCACGCCGACCAGGTCGGCCACCGCCTCCGGAGTCTGCTCGAGCAGCGCCGCGAGCAGGTCCACCGGCAGGGGTACGCCGCCGGCGAGAGCCAGCAGCAGCCGGCGTGCGGCGTGTGGCAGCCGGTCGAGGTCCGGCCCGAACTCGAGCACGGCCGGCTGCGGTGGCTCGGCCGGCGGCGTTCGTGTCCCGCGTAGGGCCCGGGCCAGCCGGTCCACGTCCCGGGGCACGCCGCCGGTCTGCCCGTGCACGAAGTCGACGAGCTCGGACCGGAGTCCCGGTTCCGTTCCCGGGCCGAGACGGGCGGCGGTCTGGTCGGCGGTGAGCGGGGTGAGCAGCACCGGCTCCGCGTGCCGGCGCAGCGTGTCGGCCAGTTCGGTCAGGGCGGCCCGCCGGGGCCAGGGCCGGTACGCCACGACGAGCCGGTGCCGGCCGCCGTCCGCCAGCCGGTGCAGCGTGGCGAGCCGGGCGTCGTCGAGCAGGTGGGCGTCGTCGACGAGCAGCACCGTGTCGGGGCGCGGTGGCGCGTCGTCGTCGACCGTGGTCGTGACGGCCTGTCGGGCCTGTCGGTACAGCCGGGCCACCTCGGCCAGCAGGGCGGTCTTGCCGTGCCCGCCGACGCCGGTCACGCCGAGGGTGAGCGGTCCGGACGGGTCGGCGGTGATCCGGTCGAGCACGGACCGTTGCTCGCGGCGGAGCAGGAGGGGCTGCCCGGTTCCGGCAGTCATGATCATCGAGTGCTTCCTTCGCGTCCCCGGCGGCGGCTGAGCGTCCGGCGGGACGGTTGCGGTAGTTCCAGCGGAGTGATCCGGACCGGCGGCCGTGGGGGTGGTCCCTCACCGAGGTCGATCCCGTGCTCCGGAGGAGGGGCGACGGGCACGGCGGCAGGCGGGGGCGCGGCGACCGGGGCGGCGCCGGTCGGTCCGCGTCCGGTTTC
>NZ_SMKD01000079.1 GCF_004348595.1 Micromonospora sp. KC723 | reverse complement strand
CCACCGCCACCGCCCGGCGTCGGCTGTCACTGGCTCGTCGTGGAGGCAGGTCCACGGGCCGCAACCAGGCGCATCACCGGTCTGGAGGCTGCCGGCTTCGCGTGCGGCGGGCGAGCCGTACTCGGCGAGGTCCTCGGGTTGAACGTGAGTCCGGCGGCCATGAGCTTGGCCCAGGCCACGTCGTCGATGATGCGCGGGTTGGGGCCGAGCGCGGCGCGGACCGACACCGGTGGGGACAGCACCCGGCGCGGGTCGAACCGCGGGGGTGAACCATTCCCACTCGATCAGATCGCAGAGGAAGCCGCGCGGCGCGTCGAGCCGGTTGGCCATGCCGGAGGCACGGAGCTTCTTGCCGGAGTTGGTCTTGTTCAGGTGGTGGCCGGCCCACTGGCCGACCACGGCGGTCATCGTGTCGGCGACGTACTCGGCAGCCATGTCCCGCGTCCACCGGTCCGGCGAGATCCTGTCCGGGGGCTTCTCGGCGGCCCACCGGCCGGCGACCAGGATGATCGAGAACATGACCCGGACGCTTGCGGGTTCTTGAGTGGCCAGTACTCGCCAGCATTATCTGTGTCAGTGCGTGCCGGGACGCATGGCGGTCGCGGCACCCGCGGCGACGGTGAGTGGATCTGTGAGCGGTCGATCTAGCAGGCGCACGAGGTCGGGGCTGGTGTTGTTGAGAAACCCGTGGCGGACACTGGTGGCGATTGAGGCGAGCATCGGCGGCTGGAATGGCAGCAGGTTGGCGTTGCCGAGTAGGCGGGTGCGGTACTCACCCAGTCCGATCGTGCGGTGGACGACACCGAGACGATTGGCGATGTCGCCAGCGGTAATCGGGTCGCCAACCAGGTCGTAGACCTTTCCGACATGCGTGGTGGGCTCGCATGCGACGACGGCCGCGGCAGCTGCCAGGTCGGCCCGTGGTACCACGGAGAGTGCGCCGGTTCCGAATGCTGATTCCAAGCCGTCGGGAGTCCAGGCGAGCAAGGCACCGAAGAGTTCGGCGTACAGCCCGTTGCGCAGGATGGTCCACGCGAGCCCGCTGGTCTTGATCATTTGCTCGGTGGCCCGGTGGGCGAGTGCGAACCCGAGGTGGTCGCCGGCAATGGTCAGGCTGGTGTAAATCACGTGGGCCACGCCATCGCGGCCTGCAGCGTCGAGAAGAGTCCGGTGACGCGCGATGACCCGGTCGTCCTCGGCATACCCGGCCGAGACGAATAGCAGGGTCGAAACGCCGGTGAGGTCGAGGGTTGCGGGGTCGTCGAAGTCAAGGTGGCGCTGTGCGCTGGTGGGAGTGCGACTCCCTCCCAGGGCAGGTGCCTCCCGCTCGTCGAGCTCTGCGAGTGTTAGGGAAGCGAGCTGTCCGTTGGCGCCGGTCACCATGATCATTGCGGTTCGGTCTCCTATCGTGGTTCTCTTCAGTAACTACGGTGATCCTGAACCCGCGCCCGGCGGCTCACAAGGAGGCAGTCTCGTGTCACTAAGGCACACTGATGTAACCCCAGGAGCAGCCAAGCTCGAACCATGCGGACAGCCGGATCACCCGGACTGCGGCATCCGAGATGTTCTTGACCGGGTGGGTGACAAGTGGTCGGTCCTCGTGATCGTCGAACTCGCCAATGGGCCGCGACGCTTCCGCCAACTCCAGCGCGCCATCGACGGGATCTCCCAGCGCATGCTGACCCTCACGGTGCGCCGCCTGGAACGAGACGGCCTCGTCCTCCGGACCGTGTACCCGACCGTGCCCGCCCAGGTCGACTACCGCCTCACCGAAACCGGCGCAAGCCTCACCCACCTCGTCAAAGCGCTCGCCGACTGGTCACTGGCACACCGCGCAGCCATCGCCCAAGCCCGTCAGGCCTACGACGGCGACCACCCCGACAACGAGATCCGGTGACGCGCAGCGCGCCGTCAACGTCCTGCCTCTTTTCCGCTCCCGCAATCATGACCTGTCCGCCATCGCCTGAGCCCTGGATCGGGGCCGACCGATGCGGCGTGTGTCAAGGGCTGTGGGCCTCGGCGGCACTCGCACCGCCCAGTGTCGTACCGCGATGTGACGCGCAGCCGTAGATGAGCGGGTCCAAGCGGCCCACCTCGTAGACGGTCCGATGTCGTGACCGGTGTTCTGGGTGGCCAGGCTCGCGGCATAAAGCCGGTGAACATCACCCAAATTCGATCTTGCGTCGGTTCCGTCCACGTGCGGCGGATCGTAGAGTCCGCGTTGGGTGATCTTCGAGATCGGCCTGCATGAAAGTCACTGAGGACACTCGACATGGGGAGGCCCGCATGTCACGCAGCGTACGCACCATCCTGGCCGGTCTGACGGCGACCGCGGCGGTCACCGCGTCCACGCTGGCCGTCGCGTCTCCGGCCCACGCCGCCACCCACTACAACATCATGAACTACAAGAGTGCGCTGTGCATGTCCGTCGGTGGCGGCGGCAGCCTGGCCAACGGTGCCCACATCATCCAATGGGGCTGTCCCTTCCCGGGCGACAGCACGCCGGAACGTTTCTGGCACTGGTCTGGCTCGCGCATCATCAACGACAAGAGCGGCAAGTGCCTGTCCGTCGCGGACGGCGGCAGCACCGCCAACGGCGCCGCGATCATCCAATGGACCTGCAACGGCGGACTCGAGCAGAGTTGGCGCAGCAGCGGCGGCTACCTGATCAACGGCAAGAGCGGCAAGGTGGTTTCCGTGGAAGGCGGCGGCAGCGTCGACGTGGGCGCGCGCCTGGTTCAGTGGAGCATGACCGGCGGCCAAGAGCAGGGTTGGGAGTTCAAGGCCATCTACATCGACGGGTGACTGGCGGCTGCGGGGGCTGGCGCCGCCTGACCGCGGCGCTGGACCCGGATGTTCTCGCGATCGGGCCGCCTCGGATGTCGTCGACGAGATCAGGCGGCCTCTTGCGTGAGGAGGATCCGCTGGCCGCCGGTGGATGGAGCGGATGAGACATACAGCGCGGCGAGACTTGGTGAGCGGACATCGGCGAGAGCACACTACTGCTGGCCGACGTGTCAGCGAGGCGGTTCGTCGAGGCGGACGATCGTCGAACGAATACGCGGTCGGCGGCGGAAGTGCGCACCTGATCAAGCTCACGGCCCAGGTCGGCTACGGCTTCTCAACCACGCCTGATCGACGGGGGAGGTGCCAGAGGCGCTCCTCTGTCCCTGCGCAGATGCGGTCTCGTACCTCAAGCCGAGAGTGTGCGATCATGACCGTTGTGACATCTCAGCTGTGATCGTTTGGAAGCAGACTGGCTGCATGTGGACGCAGACAGCCATAGCGGTCGGAGTGCTCGGCCTGTTGACCGTGGTACCGGGGCCGGACATGGCGGTGGTCACCAAGCGTGCGATCGCCTCTGGCAGAGGGGCGGCCCTGCGGACCGCTGCCGGAATCGCCACCGGGCTGCTCGTGTGGGGCGTGTTCACGGTGGTAGGGCTCGCGGCGATCCTCGCGGCCTCGGCACAGGCGTACTTCGTCGTCAAGATTCTGGGTGCCGCATACCTGGTCTTCCTCGGGCTGCATGCCCTGTGGCAGAGCCGCCGCTCCGCGCCGCGGACCGCCGAGTTGAAGGTGACCGGCTCGGGGCGAGCGTACGTGACGGGCCTGACCACGAACGTTCTCAATCCGAAGATCGCCGTCTTTTACACCGGCCTGCTGCCGACCCTGGCCCCGCACGGACTGCCCACGGCGGCCGGCCTGGGCCTGCTGGTCGTGCTGCACGCGGCGCTGACTCTGACGTGGCTCGGGTGTTATGCCTACCTCGTGTCCAGGGCGCGCTCGGTCTTCGAACGGCCTCGCGTCCGGCGCCTGCTGGACCGTGTGACGGGTGTGGTGCTGATCGGCTTCGGGATGCGGGTAGCCGCGGAAGCCAACTGACAAGCGACTCGTGGGAGGGACGGACGTGGGCACGGTGCTCGGGACCATAAGGTTGCTAATCGTTCGAGGCTGGAGGTCCGGGATGCCCGGGACGGTGTGGTGTGGCTGATCGGGTCTCGCCCGGCACGGCGGCAGGCCTTTGTGTCGTGTCGGAACCGGCGAGGTCAACCGGTCAGATCACCCGGCACCCTGAGGCTACGCTGGCCATGGGCCCAGGTCTCCACGAGCAGGCCAACGAGCATGCGCGCGTCGGCGGTGAACGCCACGTGGGCATTGGGTGTGCCGGTGGCGTTCGGGCGCATGTCGAAGACGGTGCGACCGACCGTGACCGGGCCTGTCGTGTCGACGGTGACGTGCAGATGGCGGGTCGTCACGATGTCCGGCCGTAGAAGGTAGGCGACACAGACTGCGTCGTGCACCGGCGCGGTTTCCGCGATCCGCGCGCCATGGTTCGCGCTGTAAGCGTCGATCCTACGGCTGATCAGGTCCGCGGCGGCGTGACCCGCTGGAGTTTCCAGTGCCGCGAACGTGGCGCAGTCCTTGCGGGTGATCAGCGCCTGGTGGGTGGCGTCGAGCGTGACCAGCGTAAGGCGGGGGAAGCCGGCCGAGAACACCATGTTCGCCGCCTCTGGGTCTGCCCAGACGTTGAACTCCGCCGATGCGGTCACGTTGCCGTGGGCGTGCGCGCCTCCCATGACGACCAGGTCGTCCACCGCGTCTCGGATGGAGGGGTCGATCGTGGCTGCGGTGGCGATGTTGCTCAGCGGGCCGACCGCAACCAAGGTGAGCTGCTCGGTGGTGCGCCGAAGGGTTTCGAGGAGATACTCGACCGCGCTGGTCGACTGCGCCGCGGTACGCGCCTCGGGCAAGGGCAGCGAGATGCCGTGCATGTCTCCCTTCGTACCCGGCGTGAAATGCCGTTGACCGGGGAACCCGCGCCGAGCGATCGGGTGAGCCAGCCCGGGAAACACCGGAATGTCGGACCGGTTGATGAGATCCAGCACACGCAAGGTGTTGTCCGTGGTGTTCTCGACCGGCACGTTACCGCTGACCGTGGTGACGCCGATCAGGTCGAGATCGGGGTGTAGTGCGGCCACGAGGATCGCTACGGCGTCGTCTGTTCCGGTGTCGACATCGAGGATGGTCTTACGGCTCATGATGGCCAGTCTGCCGGATCCGGACGTACCCGCCGGAGGTGGACCCCGGCCGGCCCGGTGAGGCGGAACCGCCAGGTGAACCTTGTTGCGCAGGTCGCCGCGCTCGACGTGCCCGGCCGCTGTCGTCCGCGGGGTGACGGGCAGGATACGTCACATGGACATCCTCAGCGACCTCGCTCCCACCGGCACGCTGCGAGCCTCGATCAACCTTGGCAATCCCGTCCTCGCCCAGGGCACGCCGGAGTCCCCTAGCGGCATCACAGTGGACATCGCTCGCGAACTTTCCGCCCAGCTCGGTATCCCGCTCGAACTGCTCTGCTTCGCAGCGGCCCGGGAGTCATTCGCGGCGATGGAGCAGGACCAGGCCGACATCTGCTTTCTGGCTATCGACCCAGCACGGACGGAGAGCGTCGCCTTCACGGCTCCTTACGTTGTCATCGAGGGGGCCTTCGCAGTCCCCGAGATGTCACCCCTCGTCTCGGCCGCCGACGTCGATCGCCCTGGCGTTCGCGTCGGGGTCAAGGCAGGATCTGCCTACGATCTGCACCTCTCCCGCACCCTCAAGCACGCAGAGGTCGTACGCGGCGTCGAGGGGACCACGGTCTTCACCGAGCAGCAGCTCGATGTCGCAGCCGGCATCCGCCAGCCGCTCGCCGACTTTGCCGCCGCCCAGGGCGGCGTTCGCCTGCTCGAACCACACTTCATGGAGATCCGCCAGGCGGTGGGCACCACCCGATCGCGTCGCGAACAAACCGTCGCCTACCTGCACGACTTCGTTGAGCAGCTTAAGGCCAGCGGGTTTGTCGCCGAGTCCCTGGGTCGCGCAGGTCGCCGTGACGCGACCGTCGCACCGCCCGGCTGAGGTACGCCGATTGACGGCTACCGAAAGTGACAGGCGCGCCAACACCAGCGCGCCCTGCCTACGTGCGGATGTTGCGGTTGTGCTCAGACGACGGCTTGATGCGATGCGTGGGATCGCCGTCTCGCCAGGGATGCGACGGTTGACCTCGACCAAACTTGAGGTTGCATGCTTTCGGCGTTCGCGTCGGCGAACGGATGGGAGCAGGTGGTATGCGAGTGGTTCAGGCGATCCGTTTCGGGGGTCCCGAGGTACTGGTCCCAGGCGAGGCGCCGGATCCGGTGGCCGAGCCGGGCCAGGTCGTGGTCGATGTGGCGGTGGCGGGCATATCGTTCGTCGAGACGCAGATCCGGCGTGGCACCGACAGGTGGCATGAACGGCCGGGATTGCCGTATGTGCCGGGCGGTCTGGTTGCCGGGCTTGTGAGCGCGGTCGGCGCGCAGGTGGATCCGGCTTGGCTGGGGCGGCGTGTCGTTGCCAGCACGGGAGCGACCGGTGGTTTCGCCGAGCGGGCGGTGGCACTGGTCGGGAAGCTGTTCCCGGTGCCGGACGGACTTGGCCTGCCGGAGGCCACCGCCCTTCACAGCGATGGCAGCACGGCGCAGGGGCTGGTCGAACACGCCAAGATCGGCCCTGGCGACTGGGTTCTGGTCGAAGCGGCGGCGGGTGGGGTGGGCAGCCTGTTGGTGCAACTCGCCCGCGCGGCGGGCGCGCAAGTCGTCGGAGCCGCTCGCGGATCGCGGAAACTCGATGTCGCCCGGGAACTGGGTGCCGACGTGGTGGTCGACTACTCCGAACCAGGCTGGACCGAGCGAGTGCTCGAGGCGACCGGCGGCACGGGACCGGATGTGGTGTTCGACGGCGTCGGCGGCCAGATCGGGCGGGCCGCGTTCGAGGTGACAGCCCGCGGCGGCCGTTTCTCGGTGCACGGCGCCTCCAGCGGCGAGGCCACGGTCATCGATCGTGAGGAGGCGCGCCACAGGGGCGTGGAGGTGATCGGTATCGAGCAGCTTTTTGATTTCGGACCGAATTCAGTGCGGTGGGCGGAGTTGGTGATAAACCAGGTGGCAGCGGGACTCATCCGACCGATCATCGGGCAGACCTTTCCGTTGGAGCGTGCCGCCGACGCGCACACCGCGGTCGAAAACCGCACCGCCGTGGGGAAGACCCTGCTGCTGATCTGAGGCCTGTGGTGGGGAGCGGCGACCAGGCCACCGCATCGCGACCGAGCTTGCGGCCTGAGGCGCTCCGCCAAGCCGGACCAATCGGTTATCGGCAAGACGGCACGGTCAACGACGTTCAGGAAGGTGACCGTGTGTAACGAGTGGCTCGCGGCATGAGCGTGCACTCCGAAGCGACCTTGGACGAGGGGGTGGGGTCAGTGCGGTTGCGTTGGTGGTGACTGGCTGGTCCAGCTTTGTCTCAGGCGGTCGATCAGGTCGATGAAGACAGAGAAGGCGTGGTCGACGCGTTCGCGGTCGTTGGTGGCCAGGAGATCGAGTTGCAGGCCGCGTGCCTGAGCCACGATCATCGACGCGATCAAGGGCGCTTGCTCGCCGGGGCATCCTTCCGCCAAGACCAGCCGCTGCATGAGCCCAAGCGCGTCGTGCATTGCTTTCTGAAGGAAACGCTCGTAGCGCTCCGGTTCTCGTGTGGCCTGGGCGAGGACCTCGAACAACAAGCGATAGACCGGCAGGCGGTCCTCGGTCGTCGACCGCCGCCACCACGAGCCGAGGTCGGCCAGGCTGCCGGATGAGTCGGCCACGCCGGCCGCGTCGGCCAGCCGCTGGCGAAGCACATCGGTCACCTCGATGAGGAGGGCCTCCTTTGTGCCGAAGTGGTGCAGCAGAGCCGCGTGGCTGACCCCTACTGCCTCGGCCAACGGCCGCATCGCCAGATCCGCTAACCCGTGCGCGAGAACGTAGTTGACCACGGCATCGAGTAGTTCGGGCCGCCGGTGCTGGTAACGCAGACGCCTGCCGTCTACGTGCTGGGCGCTCATTCGTCCCAGGGTACCCACCCCGAAAGTAGCTTGACCATGTGGTCAAACTACTTCTAGCGTGGTCGACATGACCCCTGAGATCACCCGCCTGCACCACGTCGGTCACGTGGTCCGCGATATGCCCGCCGCGCTCCAGCTGTATCGACGGCTAGGGTTCGCGCTGCCCGCGCCGAGTTATCCCGCGATGGTGCCGCAGGACGGAGGCGCGCTCGAGCCGTTCGGCGCAGCCAACACCCACGCCGATTTTTCTCAGGACTTCGTCGAACTGGTGACCGTCGTCGACGTCGACGGCGTGGGTAGCCGAGTGCCGGCCGACGCGCGACTGGTCCCGCTGAACGCCCCGCCCGCCGTGCTGCCATCGCTGATGGAGCGGATCAACGCCACCAGCGCCAACCTGTCCGACTGTCTGGACCGGTACGAGGGCCTGCACATCCTGATGCTGTCCTCGTCCGATATCGAGGCGACCGCAGCTCGTCTCACGAACTCCGGGATCAAACACGGCGGGGTCAACACCGTGCGACGCCCAGTAGGCCCGCAAGTCGAAACAGTCCGATATCTGGAGATCGACGGCGTTCGACCTGGCGTGGAGGCCGAAGGCAGGATCGGTGTCGCCGCGGATCTGGATCCCGGAATCCAGAGCTCCCGCGCGGCCGACCATCCCAACGGTGCCGTCGGTCTCGTCGACGCTACGCTCTGCATTGCCGACCCTGAGTTGGACGCGGTCCGGACACGCTACGAGGCTTACCTTGACCGCACACCCAAGGCCAATGGACGCGGGTGTGTGTTCGATCTCGGCGCGGCGACACTGACCCTGGTGCCGGCATCCCGCCTCGCCGAGGCTCTGCCCGGACAGCAACCACCGGCGCTGCCCACCCTCGTCGCCTACACGGTCGCAGTCCGCGACCTGGCCGCGACGAAGGACCTCCTCCAGACCAACAAGGTCCCGCTGTGTCGAGCGGCATCCGGAGAGCTCTTCGTACCAGCCACCGCCGCGATCGGAACGGTGATCGCCTTCCGTTGAACCGACAGAAACACCCCTACATCGTCCGGCGAACCAACGCACCCAACTCGGCTACTTGTTTCGTTGACCTACGACCGTGGCCCGCCGAGGAGTCCTGTCATCGGAACGACCAGCGTTCAGCCCACCCCAGGCCCGTCACGCAACGTACGCCCGGTTGGCGGCAGATGCGGATGCAGCGATGGCGTGCGACAGCGCCATTGAAGGCGAACGGAGCATGCCCCTGTGCCGGTCTCGTGTTTCGAGAACTGTTTGGACGCCGAGGATATGCGTGGAGCACAGTCGGACCATGGAGAATTCCATCACCGTACGTCCTCGCTCTATGGACGAGATCATGGAAGGGCTGCGCCTCGTGCGGCGGTCCCCGCGGGGTATCGGCACCCTGGCGCTGGCCGTACGTCGGCCGGCCGTTGACGCCCGCGAGGTGCTGTCCCTGGCCGAACTGGACCCTGACGCCGGGCTGCTCGGCGACAGCTGGAGTCAACGGCCCAGCTCACGAACGACCGACCGTTCACCGCACCCCGACATGCAGCTGAACATCATCAACTCCCGTTTCATCGAACTGATCGCCGGTCCCGATCGTGACGCCTGGGCGCTTGCCGGGGATCAGCTCTACGTCGATCTCGACCTGAGCATCGACGCCATGCCAGCCGGGTCACGCCTGGTGATCGGCGACCGGGCCGTAATCGAAGTGACTGACCAGCCGCACAACGGTTGTGCCAAGTTCGCCGCCCGGTTCGGACGCGACGCCCACAAGATCGTCTGGACCGAGGAAGGCCAGCGACTACGTCTGCGCGGCCTCAACGCCCGAGTGCTCGTCGGCGCAACAATCGGGATAGGCGACACCATACGGCAACTCCCCGCCACCCTCGGCCGGCCTGCCATCGAGGCTCTCAAGACGTGACGACAGCTGATCAACACGACCGCCAGTGGCTGCGGCAGATGCGGACGCGGCCAATATGCCGGCGTGACACCTGACCGAACTCGTCGCTCTGGCGCTGGACGTTTCCGAGGAGGGCATGCGGGCCGGCGAGTTGCCCGTCGGCGCGGCATCGCGGTCGGTGACGATCATTGGACGCGCACACCCAAGAGCGGACACAGGGCCGATGATTGGTGCAGGCCGATCTAATCGCGGTGCGGTGGAAAAGGCCGATCGGCGACTTGGCTGGAGCCCCGCATGCATCCGCTGACTCTTGCGATCACGGTGGAGCCCTGTCTCGTGTCCCCCGGGGCGGCGATGGCGCTCGGCGTCTCCCAGGTTGACTACGGCTTGGAGGCGCCGGATGACGTTGCCGCCGACATCCCAGCCGTGTGGCAGCCGGCCTGGCGGGCATGTCGTTCTCCCAGCTACCCGTCGTGGCCGGCGTTGCCCTCGGCGAGGGTGCCGGGACCAGTTCCCGGCGCTACGCCGTCACCGCCTCCAAGGCGTCACTACGCCGGTATGCCGAGAGCATGGCGGCCCTGTCGGACGGCCTCTGACGACGCGGAGAGCTCACACGAACCCGAACTGCCGGGCAGGCTCCCTTGGGACCCAAGAGCTGTCGACTGCCTTCACGGCCCGAGCCATGACCTGGTCGCAGCTGGACATCGTCTGGCACGGGCGTCCGATCGAGAAACCGGTCGTGATCAGCGAACGTCAGACCGAAGCCGCGCTCGGGGACATCATGGTCTGGATGCCCGGCGAGGGTGGAACTCGCGACGATTCGTGTCTCCGATGGCCGGATGGTCAACAAGCACTACGACCAGCCACCCACCGAGGACCTCGAAGTGTTGTTGAACGAGCTGGTAGCTCTACTCGTCGACAACCGCAGGAACGCGGACGTGACGTGACATCCGCTCATCGTCCGGAAGTTGGCGACCAGCACCGCTCCCACCCACGGTGACGATCAGTTCGCGGCAGACATCCGGCGAGGACTTCTTGGCTCACCACGTCGTGCGCAGCGTTCGTACAGCGGCTAAGGAGACGTCGCGCAGCGTGCCCGCATCCGGGGCGTCGTGCCAGTGGTCGGCGGCAGCTTCGAGGGCGGCGAGGGTCGCGAGGACCTGTACTCGTGCGTCCAATCTGTCCGTTCGCCCGCCGGGCAGCGCCTCGACGAGCTGCTTGGCGCGGGCGCGGGCGCGGATGTGTGCTGCGCCGGCGATCGCTGGGATCTCGTTGGCGAGGCGGATGCGAACTCGGGCGTCCTGCTCGGTGTCTTCCGCGCGCTCCGCGGGCAGCTGTTCGAGGACGTGCTGGACGGCCGAGGGGATGTCGTGGCCGGTGCGGATCGCTTCGAGGATAGCGTCGGTCAGCTCGCCCTCGAAGGGGTCCTGGAGGACGAGGTTCTCCTTGGTGACGAAGTACCGATAGACCGTTACGACTGACACGTCGGCCTCGGCCGCGACCTGCTCGACGGTGACGGCGTCGAAGCCATACCGGTTGAACAGGCCGAGCGCGGCGGCCTGGATGCGGCGTTCGGTCTGCCTCCGTTTGCGCGCACGCAGTCCGCTCCCCTGCACTCTCGGGTCGCGGAGGTCCCTCGCTTCCATGCCTTCATGTTACCTGATATCTTTTGATAGTGACTATCGGAAGTGTGGTTCGAGGACATTGCGAGGATGGCTTCGGGCCAGTGTGGGACGTCTTCGCCGACTCCCTCGAGTCGGGGCGGGAGATCGGTGCCTCACTGGGCGTCTACCGGGGCGGCCGGCCGATTGTGGAGATATGGGGCGGCCACGTCGACCGTGAACGGACTCAGGCCTGGGAACGAAACACGGTGACAACCATCGCCTCCATCAGCAAGTCGCTGGCGACGGCTGCCGTTCTGCTGCTAGTCGAGCGTGGCGTCATCGACCTGGAACGGCCCATCGCCGAGTACTGGCCTGACTTCGGGCAGGCGGACAAGGCCGAGATTCCGGTGCACCTGGTGCTCTCGCATCGTTCCGGCCTTGCCGCCCTGGACCGGCCGGTGAGCAACGACGATGCGGTCGCGCTGGACCCGGTGTTGCGCCGGATCGAGCGGCAGCGGCTTTGGTGGAACCCGGGCGAGCGGCACGGATACCACGGCGTCACCTACGGTTACATCCTCAGCGGGCTCGTGAAAGCCGTCACCGGACGCACCGTCGGGCGATTCTTCGCTGAGGAGATTGCCGCCCCTCACCAATGCGCTTGGTGGCGGCCCGTCGCGCCGCGGCCACGGCGACATCCGCCGTCACCCCTTGCTGGCCGTCGTCGGCCATGATGAGGGCATGGCCCGGGCACGTAAAGTGATCATCGCAGTGGCGCTGGCGGTCTTCGTTGTGGCTGCCGCCCTCTGGCTGGTTTTCCTACGACGGCAAGGTGTGGACCGGGCCGACAAGTGGGTCACCATCGTGGGATTCTTCGTCTCGACCGCCGTGGGCCTCGCCGGCCTGGCGGTGGCGTGGCCGACGTGGCGACAGAGTGGCGTACCTGGGACGCCGCCGTCGAGTCGAGCGGCGGTGGCCGCGCCGGGTGCGGTGGTGGTTGTTGGCGACAACGTGGCTGGGGTTGCCACCGACGTGGCCGGTGTCGCTTCTGTGACGGCCGGCGGCGGGACAACCGGCGTGGCGCCGGTGTCGGGGTTGCACGCGGCGGGCCCCGGGTCGGTGGTGGTGGGCGGCGACAGCCGGGCGCCGATCACGACCCGGTTCCGGGGCCCCGGTACGGCGTCGTGAAGCGGCCGGATGGCGGCGCCAGCCCGGCGGTCAGCGCCGCGGGGGCCGGTGCGGTGGCCGTGGCCGGTGACGCCACCGCGCCGATCGCCACCCAGATCGTCGCAGAGGGGGCGGCGGTCGCCGGTCACAACATCCAGGTCGGGTACGCCGGTGGCGATGTGACCGTGCTGCTGGACCGGGTCGACTACCGGCTGGAACTCTGCCGGCCCGCGCCGGTGGTTCCGGTGCGTTTGCCGCGGGCGCAGCAGGGGCCCAGCTTTCTGCTCGACCCGCACCGGCAGGTAGTCGACTACCGGCCCCGGCCGGTCGAGGAGGAGCGACTGCGCGCCTGGCGCGACGAGTGCGACGAGCTGCTGTCTGTCCTGCTGCTGCACGGTGCCGGCGGTGCCGGCAAAACACGCCTGGCCAGCCGGTTCGCCTCCGGCTGCTATGGCCGACAGTGGATGGTCGTGCAGGCGGTGGAGAAAAACCCACGGCTAACCGCCGGTGAGACCAAGCCGTTGGCCGACAACGTCCCGTTGCTGGTTGTGGTCGACTACGCCGAGCGTTGGCGGCTGTCGGTACTCACCTCGATGATCGAGAGCCTGGCGTTGGACCATCCCGGTCGGCGGGTGCGCGTGCTGTTGCTGGCCCGACCGCAGTTCGGCTGGTGGGAGTCGGTGTCCGCGCAGCTCGACGGCGTCGGCGTCGACCAAGATCCGCCGCTCGGCCTGGGCGACTTCACCACCGACCCGGCCGCCCGGCGGGCCGCTTACGCCGACGCCACCGCCGCCTTCGCCGCCCGGCTGGGTGCCCCGTCCGAGCCGGTAACGGCCCCGGCTGATCTCGACGACGTCGCCTACGCCTCCCCGCTGACCCTGCACATGGCCGCCCTCGCCGCGGTCTGGGCCTGCGTCGAGGGCCAGGCACCGCCCGAACGGGCCGGCCTGTCGCGGTACCTGCTCGGCCACGAGGAGCGGTACTGGAGCGCGACCACCGACGTGACCGGGGCCCGCGTCGAGGAGATCCGCCGGGCGGTGTTTGTCGCAACGCTGTTCGGCCCCGCCCCTGACGAGGTCACCGCCTGCGCGCTGGTGCGCCGGGCCCGGCTCGCCGACGGCGACGCCGCCGCCCACCGGCTCCTCGACGTCCACGGCCGGCTGTACCCGCCGCTGGCGTCCGCCGAAGCGTCCACGGTGGAGCTTTTCACACCGTTGCGTCCGGACCGCCTCGGCGAGGACTTCGTTGCCGCTCATCTCGCCCATCCACTGGCCGGGCAACTACTGCGGAGCCTCCTGACCGACGAGCCGACCGGACCTGACGCGGCGGCGGTCCGCCGCAGCCTGATCGTGCTGGCCGCCGCCGCTGCCCGTCACGACACCGCGCGCACCGCCCTGTTCGACCGGCTGGCCGAGCGGCCACGACTTGTCGTCCACGCCACCGCGCCGCTGCTCGACCTGGTCACCGCTCACGCCCCCCGCCCGCTCGCCGTCGCCGTGTACCGGGAGCTTCCCCGGTTCAACACCGACCTGAGCCGGGCGGCCCACGACCTCGCCCGGCGCCTGCTCGACACCCTGCCCGCCGACGCGCCACCGGCCGACCGTGCGGCCCACCTGCAGACCTTGGGAATGCGTCTGTCCCACCTGGGCCGGTGGGAGGAGGGGCTGGCCTGCGCCGAGGAGACGGTGGCGATTCGGCGACGGCTGGCCGAGGCAGATCCTGCCGCCCACCTGCCGGCGCTCGCGATGGCTCTGCACAGCCTCGGCACGCACCTGCTCGACGTCGGCCGGAGCGCGCAGGCCCTCCCGGTCAGCCGGCAGGCCGTCGACCTGTTCCGGGAGCTGGCCACCGCCGATCCCGACGAGCACGGGCCCGAACTGGCCCTGGTGCTCAACAGTCTTGGCATCGTGCTGTCGCGGCTGGGCAGGCACGCGGAGGCCCTCGCGATCAGCCGGGAGGCCGTCGACCTGTTCCGGGAGTTGGCCGCCAATGATCCCGACGAGTACCTGTCCGGCCTCGCGATGGTGCAGCACAACCTCGGTATCCGGCTGTCGAGGCTGGGCCGCAACGAGGAGGCGCTGGCCCTCGGCCGGGAGAACGTCGAGCTGTACCGGCACCTCGTCGACGTCGATCCCGCCGCCCACCTGCCCGAGTTCGCGCTGGCGCTGACCGGCCTGGGTGCCCGCCTGTCCCACCTCGGCCGGCAGGAGGAGGCCCTCGTCCCCACCGAAGAGGCGGCTGCGATCTACCGACGGTTGGCCGAGACGGTCCCCGCCGCGAACCTGCCCCACCTGGCGTTGGCGCTGCGAAACCTGGGAATCCAACTGTCCAAACTGGGCCGGTACGAGGAGGCGCTGATCCGGACCAGAGAGGCGGCGGCGATCTACCAGCGGCTGGCGCAGAGCCTCCCCGCCGCGCACCTGGGCCGCCTCGCGTCGGCGCTGAAGGAGCTCGGCGGTCTGCTGGCCCGACTGGGTCGCTGGGACGAGGCCCTGGACGTCAGTCGGGACAGCGTCGAGGCGTACCGCTGGCTGGCGGAGGCGGATCGGGCCGCGCATCTGATGGACTACGCGATCGCGCTGAACAACCTCGGTACGCAGCTGTCCAGGCAGGGGCGCGACGACGAGGCCGTAGCGCCGATCGAGGAATCCGTCACGATTCACCGGAGGCTGGCCGATCACGACCCTGACCACCTGCCGTACCTCGCTTCGTCGCTGAACAACCTCGGTCATCGTCTGTTCGCCATCGGCCGGGTG
This sequence comes from Micromonospora sp. KC723, assembly GCF_004348595.1. GTDB lineage: Bacteria > Actinomycetota > Actinomycetes > Mycobacteriales > Micromonosporaceae > Micromonospora. The sequence continues at coordinate 10,153 of NZ_SMKD01000079.1, read as the reverse complement.
CTGCAGTCGGTCACACCGACGAGGGAAGCGGTGATCATTCGGCGACAGCTTGCCGAGGTGAACCCGCCCGCCCATCTGCTCGGCCTCATCGAAACGCTGCATGGCATCGTCCGGGTGCGTACCAGCCGCGGCCTCGACCTACCGGGGGCGCTGGCCGCAGCGGAGGAACTGGTCACGATCTACGAAGCCCTGGCCCGGAGGTCGCCAGCGTACGCCGATGACCTGCACGCCGCCCGCCGCGCCGTCGCCGACGTAGTCGACCGGCTCAGGCAGGGCGAGGAGGCCGCCGAGTGGCCCGTCGGTCAGGTCGAACCGCCTCGTCACCGCTAGGGCGTCCACGAGGTCTCCGGTTTCGGGTTCTGCTTGGTCGCTGCACCATCTACCGGCGACCTCGGCCACTTGCGATCACCGACACGCGGGGACCCTCAAGCCGACCTAAGCCCTGGCACCGACTTCGACACAGGCTAGATCGCCGGGGCTGTCGAGCGTGGGGGCCGCAGCGGCTGCGCCAGGATTTGCTGGCGCACGAAGACCGAACGTCGCCGTAGCGCGCGTGGGCATCAGGTCCCCCGGACCGCGAGGTAGACGGCGCGAACGGCCAGGGTGCGTTCGACCTCGTCGATGCTCGGGGCGAAGAACTGCCGCTCCACTGTTCGGCCGTTTCGGGCGTCACCACCAGCGGGCCGAGCACGGGAAAGAAGACGATCAGCGCCACCTCTGCGACGAACTGCGGCGAAACCGTCCGACCTGGCGATTCCCAGCCGGCCCTGGGCGGGCAGACGCTGTGGGTACAACTGCCCGGCGTTGAGGCGGCGTCGTACGCACAGTCCGCGATGCGGCACAGCGTGGCGGTGCTGCCCGGTGGCTCGCTGGACCCGTCCGGAGGCAGCGCCGACCGGCTGCGCCTGCCGTACGTCGCCGCCCCGGAGACGATCAGCGCCGCCGTCGCCGCGCTCACCCGGGCGTGGGTCGGCTTCGCTGCTGCCGCGGTCGCACCCCGCCCCCCACTACCCGCGATTGCCGTGTGACGACTGGACGTCCTACCCGCCCGACAGCAACCGAAAGCCGCCCCGCCGCCTGTTGGCCAGGGACGGGTGCCGGTCGTCCACGATCGCTTGGACGGACGCTTCAGCCCCGCCGATGCGCGTCGTGAGCTCATCGGGCGGGTCGTCGTCAATCGCTTGGGTCGCCTGGGAGCGTGACCGTGACCACGAGGCCGCCGTCTTCCCGGCCAGTCGCGGCGGCCTGTCCACCGTGGGTTGCCGCCACCGACCGAACGATGGACAGGCCGAGCCCAGCGCCTGTTGCCGTGAGTTGGCGGTGCGCCCCTAGGCGGCGGAACGGTTCGAACAGCGCTGGAACCTCGTACGGTGGCACCTCGGGCTCACCAGCTGCTCAGCGACCTGGTACGCACACCAGTGATCTTCAGCCGCTGCGCGTTGGCCGCATGTTCCTGGACAGCGTCGCCATCCCGCGGTTCAGCACTGCCGTCTTCGCGGACCACGGTCAAGGAGATTGTCGGCGGTTCGGGCGCGCCGGAGCCGACGCCACCGGCCGACGCGCCGGAGCGGTCCAACCCGACGATGAACCGGGCCGCGCTCTGCAACGAGGACCCGAGCCGGGCCGATCTCGCCACCGCGTGGACGGCCTACCAACAGCGCCTCGCGCGCAACCCGATGACGGGACGGGACAACAACTTCTCCGCCGCATGCGCCGGCTGGCCGCTTCCCGTACAGGCGTTCCGGATCCGTCCCGGCGGCGGGTCGCTGGTGCTCGCCGGACACCGCTGGGAGACGCCGTCGCCGTACGGGTGGACAATCCAGACGCACGCCATCGTAGGTGGCCGGGTGTACACGGTAGATGACGACGTGCATGGCTCGGCGCTGGTGGAATGCGCGACCGACGTGATCGGCTTCTTCGACACCGGCCGCATCGATGTTTCCTGTGCCGGTGTACCGGTCCCGACCGCAACGGTGGCCGCCACGGCGGTGTTCCGCGGCATCTGAGCGTGGACCGCCGGAGTGGGGCCCGTCCTGCCCCGGCGGTCGACCCCACCGCCCCCGCTCACCCGGGCGGCGCGGATCCCCTCACGCCCGCCCGGTCCGGCCGGCGCCGGGGCCGGATGTCCTCCTCCGCAGCCAGCCCTCGGTGACCACCTGCTGCCAGTACGCCGCCCGGTCGCGGGCGTCGCGCTCCCAGGAGCCCTGGTTGTTCGCGGGGCGCCGCGACGCCGTACCTGTCGCGCCGCGTGGGCGGCCGAGGTCGAGCAGGCGGTGCCCACGCCACCGGCCGCGCCATGGACGGGTACCCGTTCGCCGGGGTCGACGCGGGCGGCGTGGTGCGGCAGTTCGTGGGCAGTGAGGTAGTGAGCGGGAGGCAAGCGGTGTCGTCCTCCTTGACGGTGTGGGGGAGTCCGACGCGGTCGAGGCCGGCACGCAGACATGGCTGGCGAGGCCGCGGCTCAGCGTCAGCGCCATCACCTGCTGGCCGTGCCACCGAGCCGGTACGTGTGCGCCGTTGCATCGACGACGCCGGTGACGTCCCCCGGGGTACGGCGGCGTGGGTGCCGGGCCTGGGTGGCCCGCGCGCATCAGCAGGCAGGCATCCACACCTGCGGCGGTGACCTGAGTCCGTACCTGGCCTGGGGCCGGCTCGGGATCAGCTGGTCACGCGCTGTCACAGCTGCCGGTCACGCGGTGTCATCTGTTGTCGTCCCCTGCGTTGCCCGGCTGCGAAGACGCCGCAGCATTCTTCCGTCGACGAAGCCGACCTGGCGGGCGGCCGCTTCGGCGGTGGCGCCGCGTTGCATGAGGTGTTCGGCTCGTTGCAGGCGCAGGCTCTGCTGGTAGGCCAGTGGTGTGATGCCGGTGGCCTGCTGGAACTGGCGTGTGACCGTCCGTGGGCTGCATCCGGCCTCGGCGGCCAGCACGCGAAGCGGCAGCCGCTCGGCGAACCGGCTGCCAATCAGGTTCTGCACGCGGTGGACGGCTTCGTCGAGGTGCGACCGGTAACGCAGCGCCACGCTTTCCTGGTCGTCGGCCCCGTCCCGCCACGAATGAGCGACCAGGGTGCGGGCCACGGTGGAGGCGGCGCTGGGGCCGTGACGTGTGCTCAGCAGGTGCAGTGCGAGGTCGCCGGCGCTGGCCGCGCCGGCGCAGGTAACCACTCGGTCGTCGGAGACGTACAGGACGTCCCGCACGACCGTGGCAGCTGGATATCTTCGGGCCAGTTCCTCCTGGATCGTGTGATGCGTGGTACAACGACGGCCATCGAGCAGACCCGCTCGGCCGAGCGTATCCGCTCCTGCGCACACACTGGCGACCGTGCCGCCGGCCGCATGATGCGCCCGCAGGCGCTCTGCGGTGGCGGCGCCGATCATCCGGGTAGGACCGCGCCATCCCGGCACGATCAGCAGGTCTTCGCGGTCGAGGTCCGGCCACTGAATGTCCGCGGTCAGCGCCACTCCCTGAACCGTCGTCACTCGGGGCTGCTCCGAGACATAACACAGGGTGTACGCAAGCCCGATGTCCGCAGCCGTGGAGAACACTTGCGCGGGGGCGGCGATCTCGAGCAGGTGCACGTCCGGGACCAGGAGGAACACGACCTTGGGCATGGTGTCGTCAGCCTCCGCTGGTGCCGGTCAGGTCCGCCACCGTACGGACGGCGGCAAAACGGCCACTGAGCACGTACTCGGTGCGCTGCCGGATCTGCCGAACGCTGAGTACGCCGTTGCCTTCCGGGTGGGGGATCGGGCAGGTCGCGGTGGCGTCAATGGCGAACGTCACGTCGAATCCCAGGTCGGAACCGATGCGGGCGGTGGTCTCGCAGCACTGCTCGGTCTTGATGCCACAGATGGTCAGCCCGCGGATACCGCGCCGGGTGAGGTGCTGGTGCAGGCTCGTCGTGGTGAAAGCGTTGTGTGAGTTCTTGAGGAGCACCGGTTCGTTGGCACGCCGATCGAGACCGTCCATCAGGCGTACGAATCCCAGCTCGGGATCGAACACCGTGCCCGTGCCCGGTCGCGAGCCGAGGACCCAGACGATGTAGTCGCCCCGTGCCCGCGCCCAGTCCGCGAGATGGTTGACCTTGCCGACGATGTTCGGCTCGGAGACGAGGTGCCAGTCCGCGAGGTGTTGGAAAGACTCCTGCACGTCGATGATGACAAGTGCGTTCTTCATGGCCCAAGGATTCGTGTGATGGCGCGAGACGTGTAGGCATGACCTGGTCAAGCAGTGGTCCGATTGTGACACGGCGAGTGCTGATCTTGATCTTCGCGGTTTGTCAGCGCTGTGGCTCAGGCCAGTTGGATGGCGATGAGGGCTCGGCGGAGCCTCACGAGCATCCGCCCACTGGACCATGGCAGCACGGTGTTCTGGTAGGCGTTCGTAGTCGTGGACGGTACGTCAAGATCAGGTGTCGGTGCCAGGCTGTGCGCCAACCGCAGCGACGCGGTCTCGTACGGCTCACGACGCTGGCGGTCACCGTGGCTTCGCTCGGCGTCGTCGGTTGCGTACTTCGCCGCTGCACCGTGTTGATCTGGTTCCCAGTCGCACCGAGTGACCTGGCTTGACCTGCGCGACCGTGCGGGCAGCTACGCCCAGGAGCTGACCGTCGTTGATCACGGCCTCCGCGTCAACGGGCACGGCGTGCAACCGGGTGCGGGGGAGAGGTCGTGACGGTCTTCGGGTCTGGCCCGGTACCATCACCGCAGGCTGGGCATCATCCGATCTCGATGCGCGCGCCAAACGTGTCGGGCGAGGACGAGCCTTACTGTCGCATATCCCAAGGTTCGATTGGATCAACTTTGCCCAGTTCTTCTGTTGATCCCGGGGCTGCTGATCGGGCCTGCGCTGCCGCGCCATCAGTGGGCAGGATACTCCGAGCGGACTTGAGGATCTAGCCATAACGCTGTCGCCTCCATCGGCGGCTCCGCCTACTCCGGGCACAGCGCCACCGCAACGCTCAGAGACGGTGAGTTCATGACGGGCTTGATCACGCTTGACGACCTGTCCGTGTAGCACATTGGCGCGCCCGCGGAACCTGGAGCAGCGCACCAAGGTCAAGGTGTCACGCCCTGCCGATGCCGCCCGGCATCGGCAGACCGCAGGTCAACCTCGGTCTGACCATCTACCGGCAGGCCCCGACCCAGCGGCGGAGTGAGGATTCGCCGGTGAGGCCCCTCGATGAGCATCTTCGGCTGTCGGTGGCGCTGTACGTGAGCCCCCGCGACTCGCAGCAGGACCGCCACTACGTGTGCCGGATGGCCGGCGAGCACCTGGTGACCGTGATCAACCAGCAGGGCTCGTTCCGGATGCGCGGGTTCATCAGCGACCACCAGATGCACGTGATCGAAGAGCAGCGCGCAGGTAAGCGCATCTGGCTGATCCTGGCCCTTCAGGTGCTTCAGGACGAGGGCAAGCCGGCCCGCTTCGCGCAGCCGACGGGGCAAGTGTCCTTTGGCATTGGCTCCGGCGAGTGGGCTGAGACCTGGAGGAAGTCGAAGGCGGGACCTACCCTGAGCTGCTGGTGCCGCTCGCCGATGGCGCCGACTTCGCTGACGCCGTGAAGTTGTTGCGCGACGCGCGCGGCCTGCTGCGTGAGGGTGACGCCCCTGCCGCCATTGGCCGGGCGCGAGGGCGCTGGAGCAGGTCCGCGAGGCGTACGGCACGCGGAAGGTGTTCGCCGAGGCGGTGCAAAGTTGCCACGGCAACGCTCCCCCGACGAGCGGTGGCGCTCATGGTCGAGGACCTGTTTTCGAGAGCGGCGCCAGCCACAAGGACGACGTGACGAAGGAGTTCGAGTACATTCGGAAGGACGGCGCGATGCTGATCATCGCTACCGTGGGGATACTCAAACGGTTGTCTTCGGACCGTGACCCACACCTAGCTCGACAGCTAATCACATGAACGTGTCTCGGAATATCCATTGCCATCCCGACGGCGCGGCACCTACCTTGAATGAGCAAGGCCAACCGGACCAACCCGAGGAGTTCCCCGTGTCGCAGTACGTCTCCACCGAATCCACGCCGTTCGTGCCGCGTGGCGGTGTCGTGCTGCCCTCGGTCGGGCGAGCCCACGATCTGTGCGCGAGCGAGCAGAACTGGAAGCCGGGGTGGCGGCGCGAATAGCGTCAGCGCAAGCTGCGAAGCCGCCCACCCCGCCAGGGACAGGGCGGCTTCTTCGTTACCCGACAAGAACTCATAGGGGTGTAGCTCAATTGGTGGAGCATCGGTCTCCAAAACCGAAGGTTGCAGGTTCGAGTCCTGTCGCCCCTGCTTTTCGTCCCGGCTGCGGCCGGTGACGTTGTTGATTTTCAACTCCACAGTGGATGGCATTAGCAAGACCCCGGCCGGCACCACCACAAGCCCGGCCGGGGAGCATCACCTCCGGGACGAGGGAGACGGCTGACCCGCTCGCTCTGGGAGCGAGAGACACGGGGTTCGACTCCCGGACCATGGGGTGGTAGCTCAGCTGGTAGAGCGTCGGCGTGGCACGCCGAAGGAAAGTTCAGGGGTTCGGGTCCCCTCTTCTCCACGGGCCCGCCTGGTGACCGCGTCGAAGATGGCGCGGGTACGGAAGTGTCACCGCAAGCCCGTCAGGTTCAGGTGGTGGAGCGCTCGGTTGAAGCCCGAGAGGTTCCCGGTTCGACCCCGGGGGGCACGTTGGCGGGTCGGCGGTCGCGCGCGCGACCAGGTTCCCCGCCGGATCCATGGGCCGTTGGAGCGAGCTGGCAGCTCACCTGGTTCTCAGCCAGGAGGTTACGGGTTCGAGCCCCGTACGGCCTACGCAGCACGATGCCATGCGGTCGTGGTGAACTCGGCGGACATGCCGGTCTTCCACACCGGAGAAGCGGGTTCGATGCCCGCCGGCCGCTCCACCATTGCGGGGTTGGCAGGCGACGGGACTTCGGATCCGGTACATGCGCAGGTTCGATTCCTGCTCCCGGAGCATGCGGAATCTCGCCCTGGTAGCCCAACCTGGTAGGAGGCAGCGCGCTCAAACCGCGCACAGTGCGGGTTCGAATCCCGCTCGGGGCACCATGGAAGCCATGCCGCCGTAGCTCAGTGGCCGAGCGCTTGCTTGGTACGGAAGAGGTCCGGGGTTCGACTTCCCGCGGCGGCTGCATGCGGTTGTAGCTCAGCAGGTAGAGCGCGACGTTGCCAACGTCGAGGTCGCCGGTTCGAAACCGGTCAGCCGCTCCGACAACCACCGGCACACGACAGGAAGGAGGCCCGGTGGACGCCGTTCTGGTCCTCAACGCCGACCTGGGACCGCTGCACCGGGTCCCGATTCAACACGCGATCCGGATGCTCGTGCGCCAGGTCGCCGAGATCCACGAAGCCGAGCCCGACCGGCACCTCGGCATCTTCCCGATGCCCCGGGTGCTTCGGCTCGTCCGGTACGTCGTCACGAAGTGGCGCTACACCCACGGGCCCGCCTGGAGCAAGGGCGGCGTGCTGCGCCGCGACGGCCACCGGTGCGGCTACTGCTCCGCGCCGGCGACCACCGTCGACCACATCGTGCCCCGCTCGCGGGGCGGGCGGAACACGTGGCAGAACACGATCAGCGCGTGCTACGCGTGCAACCAGCGCAAGGCGAACCTGACCCCCGCCGAGGCGGGGATGGAACTTCGGTTCCAGCCGGTCGTGCCCACCTGGTCGAGCATGATGCGGCGCTGATCACCGGCCGGCGGGACCGTGGGCTCGCCGGCCACCCGTCCCAGGTCGTCTAGTCGGCAAGACGCCGCACTCTGGATGCGGAAAGCTGGGTTCGAATCCTGGCCTGGGAGCGGCAAATGCCCTCGTAGTCCAACTGGCAGGAGACGTGGTCGTGAGGCGGCCAACAGTGCCCGTTCGAATCGGGCCGGGGGCACCGAGCCGACGTAGCTCAACGGCAGAGCATCCGGCTCATAACCGGAAGGCACCCGGATCGACACCGGGCGCCGGCACCACGCGCTCGTGGTGGAACTCAGGTAGACACGCCGGATTCAGAAGCCGGTGCCGGAAGGCGTGGGGTTCGACTCCCCCCGAGCGCACGCGAGGCCGAAGGCGGAGCGGAGCCGCGACCCCCGGGGCACCCCGAAAGAACCGGTCGACTCCGCACGGTCGAACCATGGGGACGTGGCGCAGGTGGTAGCGCGCTGCTTTCGCAATGCAGAGGTCAGGGGTTCGACTCCCCTCGTCTTCACTTCCCGGCCGCTGGCCGGGCCCATGCTGGCGTAGCTCAGCGGCCAGAGCACCCGGTTGTCAGCCGGGGGGTTCGCGGGTTCGAGTCCCGTCGTCAGCGCGCATGGAAGGTTGGCCGAGTTGGTAAGGCAGCGGGTTGCTAACCCGTAACGGGTCACACCGTCGGGGGTTCGAGTCCCTCACCTTCCGCCATGTCGTCGTGGCCAAGCTGGTTAAGGGCACCCGGCTGATAACCGGGAGATGCGGTGGTTCAACTCCACCCGACGACACCATGCCCCCGTGGCTCAGTGGATAGAGCATCAGATTACGGATCTGGGGGTCGCGCGTTCGAATCGCGCCGGGGGCACGCAGAAGAAAATGCAGGCCAGGCATTGCCGACGCGTCGGCGTTAGACTCGCCGGCCATGGGACTCCTCACCTTCAGCCTCAACCTCACCCTGGACGGTTGCGTCGACCACTAGGAGGGGATCGCCGACGACGAGACGCACGCCTTCTTCACCCGTCTCATGAACGAGGGCGGGGCAATGCTGTGGGGTCGCGTCACCTACGAGATGATGGAGAGCTACTGGCCGGCCGTCGCCCGCGGCGACGAGGAGGCGCCGCCGGCCATGCGCGAGTGGGCGGTCAAGCTGGAGGCCAAACCCAAGTACGTGGTGTCGTCGACGCGCAAGGACTTCCCGTGGACCAACAGCCACCACATCGCCGGCGATCTGCGCGAGGGCGTGCAGAAGCTCAAGGACTCGACCCCGGCCGGGGTCCTCCTCGGAAGCGGCAAGCTCGCGACCGAGCTCGACCGGCTGGACCTGATCGACGAGTACAGGTTGCTCGTCCATCCCAGGATCGCCGGCCACGGCCCGACGCTGTACCAGGGCGGGCTGCCCGGCACGCGCCAGCTCGAGCTGCTCTCGGCGGAGCCGCTCCGCAACGGCGCGGTCGCCATGCACTACCGCCGCGCGCGCTGAATCACAGGAGTCCATCGCCGCCAGCTCACCGGCAGCGCGGCGTCCTCCTCGCGCTCGCCGCGCAGCGCCGAACGACTCCTCGAAGGCGAGGATGTCTTCGAAGAGCCGGTCGAGGGCTCCGTGGATGTCGCCAGCGGCACAGAGGATCATGGTGGCGGTTGCTTCTCTCCTGCTGGAAACACGCCGCCGTCACGTTGACCACTGGGGACATAACTTTACAGCGTGTACCGGGCCGGTGCCCAGACCACGGATACTTCTCATCGAGTAATCCTCGGGTCACAGGTTGAATCCTGCCGCCGGCTCGGCTGGCGTAGCTCAGAGGCAGGGCAAAGGAGCAGGAGAACCCGCCGTCGCCTTGACCACCGGCCCGGTACATCTGCCGAAGGGGTTTTCTGGAGACCAATGGGTTGAGCCAATGTCCGTTCAACGCGACCCGCATCCGCCCGGCTGTCACCTCACCGATCACCTCGGGCTGTGGCGGTGTGTGGTTGGCCGACCGGGGCGAGCGGGGTCGTTAGTGCACGTCCTCCTTATGCGGTGGTGGGTTCGGCGGGGCGGTTGTAGGTGAGGAAGGCGGCACCACTGTGGAGGACGGTGTGGTCGGTCAGTCGCCAGGCGCGGGGGTCGAAGGTGGCGGTGCGGGAGAACAGCGGGATGCCGGTGCCGACGGTCAGTGCGCCCACTTTGAGGATCAGTTGGTCGATCTCCTGGTAGAGCGCGCCGGCCAGTTCGGCGCCACCGAGTAACCAGATGTCCTTGCCGTCCTCGCGTTTGAGGTCGCGTACCGTCTGGACCGGGTCGGCTTCGGCCAGCTCGACGGTGGGATCGGGGCTCTCGGTGAGGGTCCGAGAGAAGACCAGGTGGCGAAGGTGAGGGAAGGCGTTGGTGACCCCGGCCTTGAGTCCGATCTCGTAGCTGCGGCGCCCTTCCAGCACGGTGTCGAAGTGGGTGCCTTCGGCGGTGACGGACAGGGCGGTGCGGGTGGCGGCGGGGCCGCAGTAGTAGAA
>NZ_SMKD01000078.1 GCF_004348595.1 Micromonospora sp. KC723 | reverse complement strand
CCACCCCAACCTCGACCCCACCCTTTTGCAGCAACTCGACGTCCTCGTGGTCAACCACCACGAAGCAGCCACCATCCTGGGCACCACCACCGGCAACCCCCTCGACGCCGCCGCCGCGCTACAGCGCCTCGGACCACACACCGTCGTCATCACCGCCGGCGCTCACGGCGCCGCCTACACCCATCCCCACGGATTCCGGCATCGTGCCCGCACCCACCGTTCAGGTCATCGACACCACCGGAGCCGGCGACGCCTTCCTCGGCAGTCTCGCCCTCGACCTCGCCCGCCAGACCCCGCTACCAGACGCTCTCACCACCGCTGTCCACGCCGGCTCCCACACCGTCCAACACAGCGGCGCAAACACCGCGAGACGCCAAACCTCCTGACTGAGCGGTTTGGCCCGCCTCTTCGTGCTGCTGCCGGGGCAGATCAGCTGCTGCCGGGCGAACTTCCGGTTCACCTTTACTACCTGCGCGTGCAATCCGAACTGGCATTACGAGGACTGGCTGATTCTCGTGGCCAACAGCCAGGTGCGAAGCGACGGGTTCATCTCCCGTAAGCCCGACCATCACGTCGATCACCGCGTCCACCTCTACGGCAGGCCAAGACGGCCACGCCAGCGGTAGTCCGCCACCGACAAGCCCCGCCGGCGGCCACCAGTCGCCGGTAGCCGGACAATTCACGTAGGGTGACCAGCCGCAGAGAATCGGCGCGCGTTCTCCGCGGCAATCCAGACGTTCGATTGCCATCGCCGTGATGCTCTCGCGCCTCGCGAGGCTTGGCGGCTTATTCCGTAGGGTGAGGGTGTGACCTCGCAGTACTGGGAGGCCGTGGTCTCCGGACCGGCGGCCTCGCTCGTGGCGTGCGTGTGGGAGCAGCGCGTCAGCCATCGGCATAGCCAGCTGGTAGTGCCTGACGGCTGCCTCGATCTGATCTGGTTCGGCGACGGGGAGTTGGTGGTCGCGGGTGGGGATACGGGCCCGCGGCTGGTTGATCTGCCGGCGAATACCGAGGTGGCGGGGGTTCGCCTCCGTCCCGGAGCTGCGGGTGCTGTGCTGGGCTGGCACGCTGCGGAGCTGCGCGACCGCCGAGTTGATGCCGCCGACCTGTGGGGCCAGGAGGCATTGCGGCTCGCCGAGACACTCGCCGTGGTGCCCACCGATTGTCGAGGTCGTCACATGCTCAAGGCGGTGACCTCGCGCGGCGCCACGCCCGATCCGCTGGTCCAGGCAGCGGCACTGCATCTGGCTCGTCCGCATGCTCGGGTCGCGGCGGCGGCGGCAGAGCTCGGCGTTAGCGAACGACAGCTGCATCGGCGGACGGTGGCGGCGGTGGGCTACGGACCCAAGATGCTGGCGCGCGTCGGCCGGCTCCGCCGGTTCATGCATCTGCGCGCCCCTGACCTGGCAGGCAGGGCACTCTTGGCGGGCTACGCCAGCCAGGCGCACATGAACGACGAGGTGCGGCGGCTCACCGGCATGACGCCCGTCCGATTTCTGGAAGCACTCGGCGGCACGTCCGCCTAGCGTGGGCACCGTGCCCGTCGACATCGCTGCTGCCGAACAGTTCATCCACAACACCGCCCGCCTCCTGGACAGGCACCGACTCGCAGTGCTACTCCACGACGCCTCGGTGGAACCGGTCCTCACGGCACTGCACGCCTACCAGAACCCCGACCACGGCTTCGGCCATGCCCTGGAACCCGACGTCCGGGACCCCGCGAGCCAGCCGACTGCCGCGCTGCACGCACTTGAGGTACTCGCTGAAGTCGACGCCCTGGACGACCCCATGGTCACCCAGGCTGCAAGCTGGGCAGCCCGCAACGCCCGCGCCGACGGGGCCCTGCCCTTCGTCCTGCCCAGCGCGGCCAACCATCCGCACGCACCGTGGATGACGCCCAACCCGAACGGTTCGTTCATCACATTCGGGGTCGTATCCGTCCTGACCCGGGCCGGCATCCAGACCCCCTGGCTCGATGTCGCGAAATCCTGGTGCTGGTCCCGGATCGATCGGCCTGACGACCTCGACGCCTACTGGGTCAAGTTCGCCCTCGACTTCCTCGACCACGAATCGGACGAGAACCGCGCCCGCGCAGCCATCGAGTCGCTCCGGACCAAGATCGGGGCCGACGGCACATTACCCGTCCCCGGTGGCACGGAAAACGAACGCCTCAACGCCCTCGTTCTCTCGCCACGCCCGGGCCTACGCAGCCGGACTCTGTTCACCGAGGAGCACATCCAGGCAGAGCTGGACCGGCTCGAGGAGGACCAACTCGAGGACGGCGGCTGGATGTTCGACTGGCTCGACTGGTCCCCGGGGCAACGCGTGGAGTGGCGCGGCGCCGTGACACTGCGCGCCCTCGCCACCCTCGCTGCACATGGGCGCGCCGGATAATGACGTGTGCGCTCATCGGCAGAAGTGGATGCGCATCCTACGGTCGGTGCTCGGCCGCTGGTTACGGAACGCCACGGCGGCCGCTGGTCCATTTTGCGCCTATCGGTAAACCTTTGGGTCTGCTCACCAGCTGAAGCGTCGGACATGATTCCGCTCGTCTCAGCGTCCACCTGCACGATGCTGTGCACGTCCAGCCGTGCGTACTGTGGTTGTTGGCTCGTGCTCCGACATTGCCGGTTGCAGATTGGCCTAGACGCCCAGGCCCGAGGCGGCAGCCTCCTCGTAGGACATCGCGAGCGGACCGCAGTCGACATTCAGCGCGTGCAGGATTGCATGATGGTGTTCCTCGGCTCTGAGTCCTGATCGCCTGAGCGCGGCGCCTAGCTCTGCATCATCGATCGGCGCAACGCTGAGCGCCGCGAACACAGCCGGATCGGCACCGTAGGCACCCGAGGGCGGGCTCACGCCCGGCGGGTACGGTCGGCCGAGTAGGTCGACCAGGATCTCGTTGTCGTCGTCGTCCCAAATCTCTATGAGATAAGCCTGGTCAGACAGGTACTCGTGATAGCTGCGACCATCGCGGAACAGCTTGATCACCATGACGTCGGAGTCGAACACGTCGAACGTGGCGGCTACCGCGCCCTGGGCGAGACTCAGCAACTCGGCCAGGTTCTCGGTCTCCGCGTAGATGCCGTCCTCCCGCGCAGGCACCACCGCCCACCGACACTCGGCGACCGGGATGATCACGGTCACCTGCTCCGACACGGAAACCCCCGCACAGACGTCGACGAGATTGCCGGTGGTGAGGATCGTCTGATAGCTGCTGCCCACGAGCAGAGATGGTACGGGCCGACAAGGGGCGACAAGATCACCCAACTGGACCTGTTCCCACAGGTGACAAAGCGTGACCGGTAAGAGGTCGGAACGTTGCGGGCTGCGTTAGGCTGTGCGCTGAACCGCCGATGCTGGTTGCGGGCCGGTCGGGACGAGATCCCTACCGTGCTGAGGAGCCGACGGTGGAGTTTTGAGATCCCTTCGAGCCTGGACGGGCTCGACCTCGACGCCCTGACCCAGCTGGAGAACCAGGCTGTGGAGGTGTTCGATGCCCTCCGCGACGATCCGGACCTGGACGGCACTGGCCTGGCGCGGTTGCAGGAGTTAGCCACGTTCGTTACATCGGTAGCGCGCTGCATCCCGCTCAGCGCCCGGGCGAACGACTCGACGGGCTGACCTCGCTCGGAGGGAACCAGTCGGGGGTGAGCATACGTCTCATCTCCGACCGGTTCGTTATATCCGGAGGATGGTGCCTGGAACGGCAGCGGAGCAACCTCGCGAGTATCTAGTGCCTCGTCTTTGAACGTTGATCGTGTAATCCGTCGGTTCTGAGGACGGATCGGGCAGGCTGTCTCCCGACGTTCATGGGAGGTGGTGGCCGGTGGGCAGACGCCCGGAGGTGTTCGTCCGGCAGGTGTCGATGGCTGAGGGTCAGCGGTTGCAGCGGATCACCCGCACGGCGAAGGACCCGGTGAAGCTGCGGCGGGCGATTGTGGTGCTGATGTCGGCCCAGGGGCAGCCGGCGCCGGACATCGCTCACTTGCTCAAGACCAGCGAGGACTACGTGCGGGACGTGATCCACGCGTTCAACGAGCGGGGGTTTACCGCGCTGGACCCAAAATGGAGCGGGGGCGCACCGAGACGGATCGATGAGCAGATCCGCGACTGGATCTGCGTCATCGCCCGGTGCGACCCCCGTTTCCTCGGCCGGCCGTTCTCCTGCTGGTCCCTGGCCAAGCTGCGCGACTACCTGATCGACGCCGGTTACGTCACGGCGATCAGCGTCGAGACCGTCCGCCGGATCCTGCACGAGCGCGGGGTGTCGTGGCAGGCCACCAAGACGTGGAAGACCAGCACAGACCCCGACTTCACGACCAAGATGCGCCGGATCCTGGACCTCTACGACCACCCGCCCGCCGACGGCAGGGTGATCTGCGTCGACGAGTTCGGGCCACTGAACCTGCAACCCCGTCCCGGCCGGGCCTGGCGTCCGCAGCGCCAACCAGTTCGGCTGAGGGCCACCTACACCCGTGACCAGGGCGTCCGGCACATGATCGCCGCCCTGGACCTGAGCACCGGATGCCTGCACTACCGCATCCGGGACCGCAAACGCTGGCGCGAGTTCCTCGGCTTCCTCAAGACCCTGCGCCGCCGCTGGCCCGGCGACAAGCTCTACCTGATCGTGGACAACTTCTCCCCACACAAGCACCCCGAGGTTCGCGCCTGGTGCACTGCCAACCAGGTGGAGCTGGTGTTCCTGCCGACCTACGCGTCCTGGCTGAACTGGATCGAGGCGGAGTTCGCCGCGGTGCGGTACTTCGCCCTCAACGGCACCGACCACCGCAGCCACGCCGAACAGGATGCCGCCATCGGCGACTACATCCGCTGGCGCAACCAGCGAGCCCGACCGAAATCCGGATTCGCCGCCGACTCCAAGATCCGCCACCCGGATTACCCGTTCAAGGCTGCATGACGGGGCACTAGTTGGGCGGCCGGATCGCGTCCCAGCCGGCGATGTCGCACTGATCGTGCTCGTTGTTTCCGGCAGCGACAACGTTTCCGTCCGCGCGTAATCTGAGAATCTGGGTGAATCCGGCCGCCACCGCGACGATCTCGCGCCAGCCGCCTACGTCGCACTGGCCGATATCGTTGCTGCCCGCAGCCACGACGCGGCCAGTCGCGGTGACTCCGACGGCCGGTAGCTTCCAGCCGCCACGGCCACAACGTCCTCCAAGCACTGACATCACAGGCGCCCACCGATTGATCCCCGACCACAAGGTCGCGGTTGATGCGCCGGTTCCCGGATCGGGAGAGCCGGTGGCGGTTCTGGTCGCCGAAGGAGGCGTCCAGGGGGCGGTGCCGTTCCACGACGCGAAGTGGCCGCGGCTGGCGAACCGGGCGATGTCGTCCGGCGTCGCCCGGCTGATCGGTGACATCGGTGGGTGGAACTGGAACGGGCTGTACCGCGAAAACGTGGGAGGCAACCACCAGGCGGTCGTGCCGGACGGCCAACTCTGTAGCGGTGGCCGCACCCAGGGTGGGCTGTACGCCTCACTCGACGCGGTCGGCGCGTGGGTTGCCAAGTCCGTGCCGAACAATTTCACCCTGACCCTCACGGACGCGGCACGGCACGGCGCCGACTACCTGCTGATCTACATCACCCAAGCAGGGTTTCGACCCGACAACACAGCCGCTCACCTGGGACAGCCTGGAGCTGATCCAGCGGACCGGCAGCTATCCCACCACCGGGCTCTACCAGGCCCAGGTGAACGCGGGGAACCGGACCGGCCGGCACGTCGTCTACACGATTTGGCAGGCGAGCCACCTCGACCAGCCGTACTACCTGTGCAGTGACGTCATCTTCGGCGGCGGCACCACACCGCCGACGACCACCCCACCGACCACATCGCCCACCACGCCACCGACCACACCGCCAGTGACGACGCCGCCCGCCGAAAACGGTGGCTGCACCGCGACGTACACAAAGACCAGCGAGTGAGCCGGTGGTTTCGGCGCCAACGTGACAGTGACTGCCACCAGTAGCGCGATCAGTGGCTGGACGGTGCGGTGGACCTGGCCCAGCGGCCAGAGCATCACCAGTTCGTGGAACGCGACGATAACGTCGAGCGGCTCGGCGGTGACGGCCGCGAACGCGAGCTACAACGGCCGGTTGAACGCCGGCCAAAGCACGAGTTTCGGGTTCAACGGAGCCTGGAACGGTACGAACACCGCGCCGACGCTGAGCTGCACGGCCAGCTGAGGTAGGCGGGCGGGGGCGGCATCTTGGCGATGCCGCCCCCGCCCTGTCGTTGCAGGCGATCCACCGGCCGACGTCGCGCACAGGGATCTGCCCCCCGCAACCCTGATCCTCGCCGCAGACGGCTCCCGGGTCATCGACTTCGGCATCGCCCGGGCGTTGACGCCTCCCACATCTCGCTCAGCCACACCCCGGTCGGCACGCCCTCGTTCATGGCACCGGAACAGGCCATCAAGGTCCTGATCCCACCCGATCGATCATGAGGTTGGCAGCAGCCCGAGCTGGATTTTCTGCTGCCAACCTCATGATCAACGCTCGGTAGGGAGTTCGCCAGCACCGTCGACAGGGTGAGGGGTCAGAGTTCCGCGGCGGGGAGGGCCACCGTGACGACCAGACCCCCCTCGTCACGTGGTTCGGCGGTTACGTCACCGCCGTGCGCGTGGGCCACCGCCCGGACGATCGACAGGCCGAGGCCGGCTCCGGACGAGGCGGCGAGCCGGTCGGCCCCGAGGCGACGGAACGGCTCGAAGAGGGACGGAATATCGTACCTCGGCACCACCGGCCCGCTGTTGCTCACCCGCAGGGTCACCGTGTTGTTCGGACCGGCGCCGCTGGTGACCCGTACCCAACCGTGTTCGGGAAGGTTGTGCCGCACCCCGTTCTCGACCAGGTTCTGCACGAGTCGTTCCAGCAGGACCGGATCACCGCTGGTGGGCGCCTCGTCGGAGGCCACCTCGACGGTGACCGCACCTGGCGGTACCTGCTGCGCCACGTGTTCCACGATGTCCGCCAGATCCACATAGGATCGGTCAAGCACCTCGTGCTCCGATCGGGCCAGCAGGAGCAGGCCGTCGATCAGCCGGCCATGCCGGGCGTTGATCTCCAGAAGCGTTCTGCCGAGCTGGCGGACCTCCGGCGACACCGTCTCGGGGTCGAGCGCGACCTCCAGCAGCGTCCGGTTGAGGGTCAGCGGGGTACGCAGTTCGTGCGACGCGTTGGCGATGAACCGGCGTTGGCTGTCGAAGGAGTTGTCCAGGCGCTCCAACATGACGTCGAAGGTGTCGGCGAGCTCCTTCACCTCGTCGGGTGGGCCGTCGAGAGCGATGCGTTCGTGCAGGCCACGGTCGGCGGTCGTGGCGTTCGCGATCCGCCGGGCGGTCTCGGTCACCCGGTGCAGGGGCCGGAGCATCCGGCCGGCGATCAACCAGCCGAAGGCGATCGCCGCGGCGCCGACCACGGCCAGCGCGATCCCGCCCTGGGTGAGCAGCGAGTTGAGCGCGTCGTTCCGAGTTTCCCGCACGGCCTTCTGCACGATCAGCTGGCTGCCGTACGGCGGCGCGACGGCGGCGTTCCCGACGATCGGTTGTGGTGGTGGTGCTGGCTGACCGCTCGCGCTGTTCGCCGACGGCGCCGACAGAACGCGTTCCCCGCCTTTCGCTTGCGGCAACTGGTGGGAGACGAGCACGTACGTCACGCCGAGCAGCAACAACCCGGCGAACAGGAAGAGCCCGCCGTAGACCAGGGTCAGTCGGGCGCGGATGGTCAGCTTGGCCGGGCGGATGCGTTTCACGGGATGCGGTACCCCACTCCTGGGTCGGTCAGTACCACCGGGGGATCTCCGAGTTTGCGCCGAAGTTTGAGGATCGTCATCCGCACCGCGTGGGTGAACGGGTCGGCGTGCTCGTCCCACGCCTTCTCCAAGAGTTGCTCGGCGGATACCGCGGTGCCGTCGGCGCGGAGCAGTTCGGCGAGGACCGCGAACTCCTTCCGCGATAGCGGAACGTACCGGCCGTCGCGGTACACCTCGCGCCGATGCGGGTCGAGCCGGATGCCGGCCCGTTGCAGGATCGGCGGGGCGGCCGGCCGGGACCGCCGTCCGAGCGCCGCCACCCGCGCTGCCAACTCCTTGAACGCGAACGGCTTGGGCAGGTAGTCATCGGCGCCGAGGGCCAGCCCGGCGACCCGGTCGTCGATGTCCGCCGCGGCGGTCAGCATGAGCACCCGGGTCGGGGAGCCGCTGGCGACGACGGCCCGGCACACCTCGTCACCGGGTACGACCGGCAGATCGCGGTCCAGGACGACCACGTCGTAGTCGTTGACGTCGACGCGTTCGAGCGCGGCGGCGCCGTCGTACACCACGTCCACGGCGTACGCGGCGCGGCGCAGCCCCTGAGCCACCGCGTCCGCGAGCAGCCGCTCGTCCTCGACCACCAAGATTCGCATGATGTCCATGGTGACCCGGCGTGATGTCACGTGACCGTCAACTTTTTCGTTGACGCCGGGGAAATCCCGCCTCGATTCCACTGTCCCGTGTGGCGGCCGGCGAACGACCGGCCGCCACACGAGGAGACACCATGCGAGTCAGGTCAGGACTTGTGCCGGTTCTGCTGTTGGCTATCGCGTTGGCTGGCTGCGGCGGCAGTGACGAAAACGGCGACGGGATCGCCACGGCGGGCGGCGACAAGAGCGCCAGCAGTACGGAGTCCAGCAAGCCGGCCGGCCCCGCGGCGTTCGCGAGGTGCATGCGGGAGAACGGCGTGCCGGACTTCCCGGACCCCGAGCCGGGCGAGGGCGTTCGGATTCGAGCACCCGAGGGAGCCGATCCGGAAAAGATCAAGTCGGCGACAGCGGCGTGTAAGCAGCATCTGTCCAATGGCGGCGATCGGCCGAAGGTCGACGCGAAGGCGCTCGAGCGGCAACGGGACATGGCCAAGTGCATGCGGGAGAACGGCGTTCCGAACTTTCCGGACCCGGACGAGAACGGCGGATTGGCGATCGGGAAGAACGCCGGGGTTGACGTCGAAGACCCGACCTTCAAGGCCGCCGAGGAGGAGTGCCGGCAGCTCAATCCCCCGCCCAGCCCCATGATGAAGGAGGGCGAGTGAGCGGCGTCAAACGGCGGCGACGCGGCCGGTTGGGCATCGCGGTGGCGGCGGTGCTCGTCACCGGGGGCGCGGTGGCGGCCGCCGCCGGTCTCGGCTTCGTTCCCGCGCTCGGTGGCGATGACCGCGGGGGGGACGGCGTCGGCCCGCTGCCACCGGCGACCGCCCAGGTGAGCCGGCAGACACTGGTCGACACGCAGACCGAGGACGGCGAGTTGGGGCACGGTCCGGCGACCACGGTCTCCGCCCGGTTGGCCGGGACGGTGACGGCGTTGCCGGCGCCTGGCTCGACGGTCAACCGCGGTCAGCCGATCTGCCGCATCGACAACCGGCCGGTGGTGCTGCTGTACGGCTCGCTGCCGGCGTACCGGGTGCTCCGGACCGGGGTCGAGGGGACGGATGTCGAACAGTTCGAGCAGAACCTGAAGGCACTCGGCTACTCGGGCTTCACGGTGGACGACGAGTACAGCGACAGCACCGCCAGCGCGGTCAAGAAGTGGCAGGAGGATCTCGGGCTGCCTGAGACGGGCACGGTGGAGCTGGGCCGGGTCGTCTACGCGGCGGGGGCGGTACGCGTGGACGAACAGAAGGCCGCCGTCGGCGATGCGGTCCAGCCGGGGACGGCCCTGCTCACCCACACCGGTACGGCCCGGGTGGTCACGGTCGACCTTGATGTGGCCGACCAGCGGCTGGCGAAGAAGGGCGCCCCGGTGAAGGTCAAACTGCCGGGCGGCAGTACTAGCGGCGGGAAGATCGGTAAGACCCGGACCGTCGTCGACGCCAGCGGCGGCGAAGGGGGGCAGGAGGAACCTGAGACGAAGATCGAAGTCACCATCAGCCTCGACGACGCGAAGGCGATGGCCGGGCTCGGCCAGGCGGCGGTGAAGGTCGACTTCACCGCCTCGGAACGCAAGGACGTGCTGACCGTGCCGGTGGCGGCGCTGCTCGCCCTCGCCGAGGGCGGGTACGGCGTGCAGGTGGTCGAGGGGGCGGCCACCCGGATCGTGGCGGTGGAGACCGGCCTGTTCGCCAGCGGACGGGTCGAGGTGTCCGGTGACGGCCTGACCGAGGGCATGACGGTGGGGATACCGGCATGAGCGGGTGCGGCGAGCGAGTCACCGAAAACGGAGCGCTCATCGAGCTGGACGAGGTCACCAAGACGTACCCCGGCGGGGTGACGGCGCTGCACGGCGTCACCCTGTCGGTCGGGTACGGCGAACTGGTGGCCATCGTCGGTCCGTCCGGTTCGGGGAAGTCCACCATGCTGCACCTGATCGGCACCCTCGACCGCCCGTCGAGCGGCGCGGTGCGTATCGACGGGTACGACGTGTCAGCGCTGTCGGATCGGCAACTCTCCGCCCTGCGGGCCCGCCGGATCGGATTCGTGTTCCAGCAGTTCCACCTCGCACCCGGTCAGTCGGCGCTGGACAACGTCGCCGACGGGCTGCTCTACGCAGGCGTACCGATGAGCCGGCGGCGGCAGCGGGCGGAGGCCGCGCTGATCGGCGTCGGTCTCGGCGATCGGCTCGATCACCGGCCGCACGAGCTGTCCGGTGGCCAACGGCAGCGGGTCGCGATCGCTCGGGCGCTGGTGGGCGAGCCGGCGCTGCTGCTCGCCGACGAGCCGACGGGCAATCTCGACTCGACCTCCGGGGCGGCCGTGATGGAGGTGCTGCGGCGGCTGCACGCGGCCGGCACCACCGTCGTGATCATCACCCACGACCGGGAGATCGCGGACAGCCTGCCCCGGCAGGTCGCCATGCGGGACGGGGCGGTGGTCTAGTGGACGCTCCGCTGTCGCCGGCCCGGATGGGGCCGCGGGATGTCCTGCGTGTGGGTGGGGCCGGGCTGCGTACCCGGCCGATGCGGGCGTTCCTGTCCGCGTTGGGCATCGCGATCGGCATCGCCGCGATGGTCGCGGTGGTCGGGATCTCCTCGTCGAGCCGGGCGGAGCTGGACCGCCAGCTCGCCGCGCTCGGCACCAACCTGCTCACGGTGGCACCGGGTAACACTCTGTTCGGCGAGGATGCCACCCTGCCTGTCGAGTCCGTCGCGATGATCGGCCGCATCGGACCGGTACGGCAGGTCGCCGCGACCGGCAAGGTCGCCGACAGCAAGGTCTACCGCACTGACAGGATCCCGGCCGCACAGACGGGCGGTATCTCGACCCAGGCGGCTCACCTTGATCTGCCGGAGACGGTCGGCGCCACCCTCGCCGACGGCGTCTGGCTCAACGGTGCGACCCAGAGGTACCCCGCCGTGGTGCTCGGTTCAGCCGCCGCCGAGCGGCTGGGCATCGGCGGGGCGGGTCCGGACATCCAGGTCTACGTCGGAGGCAGGTGGTTCAGTGTCGTCGGCATCCTCGCTCCGGTCCCGCTCGCCCCCGAACTCGATTCGGCTGCTCTGGTCGGCTGGCCCGCCGCCCGGTCCTATCTGGACTTCGACGGGCATCCGACAACGGTCTACACCCGCTCGGAGGACTCCGCCGTCGAGGCGGTACGCGCGGTGTTGGCCGCGACCGCCAACCCGCAGGCACCCAACGAGGTCAAGGTGTCCCGTCCCTCTGACGCCCTAGCCGCCCGTCAGGCCACCGACCAGGCGTTCACCGGCCTGCTGCTCGGCCTGGGCGCCGTAGCGCTGCTCGTCGGCGGGGTCGGAGTGGCCAACACGATGGTCATCTCTGTCCTGGAGCGGCGAGCCGAGATCGGGCTCCGCCGGTCGTTGGGGGCGACCCGGGGTCAGATCCGGCTGCAGTTCCTCGCCGAGTCCCTGCTCCTGTCGGCGCTGGGGGGCGCCGGCGGCGCCGTCCTCGGCACCGCCGTCACGGCGACGTACGCCATCACGCAGACCTGGCCGACGGTCGTGCCCGCTTGGGCGTTGGGGGGCGGCGTGGCGGCCACTCTGGTCATCGGCGCGTTCGCCGGCCTGTATCCGGCGATCCGCGCGTCGCGCCTCGCGCCGACCGAAGCGCTCGCCGCGCCGTAGACCGAACCCGCACTGATCATGGGGTTGGCGGCAAAGGACGCCACGAACGCCGCCGCCAACCCCGGTCGTGAACGGCCCGGTAAGGAGCCGTAATTGCCTGGGTGAGTACGCGGGACAATGGATCTCAGACACCCACCATCGGGGGAGGGAGGGGTCTGCTCGCTACTCATATGTCCATCGTGGGGACTCGGGCCGGCATTGGCGCGGTTGACCGATGAGCCGGCGCCTGTTGTCGGCGCTGCCGGAGTTCGAGGGTTGTGAGGTTGTGGTCGGCTGGGATGCGGTCGGCGGGACGTTCTTCGGATACGTGCTGGACAGACGGGTGGCTGAGGGCAAGGACCCGTGGCTGGTCAACGTCGGCACGATGCCGGGGCGAGATCCGCAACCCGTACGACCTGGTTCAGGCGGTGCGGCGGTACGCGGTGATTCCGAGAGAGCTCGTCGACGAGCTCGCGGCGGAGGCGGAGGCGTCGCCGGAGGCATCGGCTGGGCCGCGGCTGTGGCTGCTGGACGGGTGGTGATGGGGTTGCGGCGGTGATGCCGCCGGCATCACTAGATGTGGCGGCGGTGGGCGGGGCGCCGGGGCCGATAGCGCGTCACACCGACTGACAATGCCCGGCATTCTCTTGACGTCCGCTCATCGGCAGTTCAGCACGTCACCTATGGCACGCGGGCAGGAACTCACCGGGATCGGGCACCGCTATGCCGGCTGCAAGCGTCCCGCCGTCGAGGCGAAGGACGGCCTTTGGTGCGACGACCCGAACCACGCCGGCTGCTGCAACTTGGGGCCCTCACGCCTGGACGCCAGCTACTGCCCGATCGGGACCATTCCTTGTACCGGACGGTTTCGGCCCCAACAGGACAGCACTTTCCTGGTGCAGCGATCGACGTCGAGTTGTACCCGGCCGTCGACGACGGCCGAGTTCTCGCCACGATCACCAATGCCGACAGCGAACAGAGGTGGCGCCGGTCCGTTCAGCGACGGCTCATCCTGGGGCATGTCGACACACTGGATCGTGCCGTTGTCTTCGCGCTGGATTCTCGGCGGGCATACCGGCACCTGGTCGAGGCCGGTCGGGACGCTCGACTGCTCATCCCTCGCGCGTACCAGCTCGACGCGATCACTGCCGGGGTCCTGTGGGCGGTGACGAACCTGGACCTGTCGCTGCTGCTGGACGATGCTCGGTTGGACGCCGCCCAGGCCGCGGCATCCCCGTACAGGGACATGGCCAGATCTACCGGGAGCGGCGACATCGCCGAGGATTTGGATTCGGTGTCACGGCTGTGGATGGGATCGGCATTCTGCGCCGATCACATCCGCCGCCACTACGATGTCCTATCCGATGTGCCCGTCTACTGGACCCGAGAGCAACGCGGAGAGGAAGCCAGCACATGGCTGCTGTTTCGCCACAAGCTGCGCTACCTGCGCGACACCGCCGAACGGTTCCGAAGCGCCTCCCAGCCGATGACCAGGATGTTCTGCCTCCCCACGCGTGCGGTGGCCGCATCCTCGATGTCTGAACGGATCCTGCTGCTGCTCGCCGTGGCATTGATGGAATCCCTCGGCATCCACACCGCGGTCACAGACGACCCGGAGTACGCCACGCTGCCCGGACTCGTTATGGACAAGCAGCGTGTCATCATTGCCACCTGGATTCGCGCCGACGACGTTTGGCACGTCGATGTCAGCGACCACCGCAACACCATCGCCGCCTACCGTGACGCTCTCGGCCACGTGCAGGCCCACTCCGTGACCGCCGATGACACACCCGGCGGACGGCTACAAACCCTGGCTGAGTACCTGAACCTCGACTGGCGCTGGCTGCAAGGCCGCTGTGCCGACCTCGGCCAGTACGGCTTCGTCGGACTCGCCGAGCCCCGTAGCCGGCTGCTCTCACTCGACGGCGTCGACCAGGCATGCCGTTTCATCGGCACCCTTCCGTAATAGGCTCCTGCGCACCACAGCCGTGACCGCCGAGAGGAATCGCCGTGTCCCCGCCCCTGACAACACCCGGGCCGAAGGTGATGGTGTTCGGTCTTGGCGGCACGATCGCCATGACCAGCGGCACCGGCGAAGGCGTCAGTCCCACGCTGTCCGCAGGCGACCTCGTTGATGCCGTGCCAGGGTTGGCCTCGGCTGGAATCGACATCGAGGTGGTGGACTTCCGCCGCCGCCCCGGCGCGTCCCTCACCTTCGCCGACATCGCCGCGCTCGCCACCGCCGCGACCCACGAACTCGCCGCGGGCGCGGCCGGAGTGGTCATCACCCAGGGCACCGACACGATCGAGGAAACCGCGTACCTGCTCGACCTGCTACACCAGCGACCCGAACCCGTGGTCGTCACCGGCGCGATGCGAAACCCCACCATGGCAGGTGCTGACGGGCCCGCCAACCTCCTCGCCGCCATCCAAACCGCAGCCTCACCGGCTGCCCGGGACAAAGGCTGTCTCGTCGTTCTCGCCGACGAGATTCACGCGGCCCGCTGGGTCACCAAGACCCACTCCACCAGCGGCGCCACCTTCCGCTCGTCGGACACCGGCCCCATCGGCTACGTCACGGAAGGCGCCGTGAGGCTGCTGACCCGCGTGCCGCACCGGCTCACCACCCCTACCCCGCGCCAAGCCGAACACGCTCGCGTCGGCCTCTACACCGTCAGCCTCGACGACGACGCCACCCTCCTCGACGCCATCGGACGGCACTGCGACGGCCTCGTCGTCGCTGGATTCGGAGTCGGCCACGTACCCGAGCCCCTCGTCGACACCCTCACCGCCCTCGCCGAACGAATCCCCGTCATCCTTGCCTCCCGCACCCCGGCCGGCCCGATGCTCACCCGCACCTACGGCTTCCCCGGCTCCGAAAGCGACCTCCTCGCACGCGGGCTCATCCCCGCAGGCTGGCTGCACCCCTACAAAGCCCGCATCCTGCTCCGCGCGCTCCTCGCCGCCCAGGCCAAGCCGCAGGACATCGCACCCGCCTTCGCCGTCGCGGGCAGCCTCGATGAACCATCCTCCTGGCCTTGGCCGACACCAATCCCGACCGGCGACCGAACGGAGACAGCAGCCGCGCATGCGTAGCCACGACCTGACCCCAAGACGGATGATCGGTGTAGTCTTCGACCACGGCGACGACTTCTTCACCGCCCTCGCTGACGCCTGCCGCGCCCACGACATCAAACAGGGCTACATCCCCATGTTCATCGCCGGCCTGTCCACAGCCAAGATCGTCGGCACGTGTCAACGCCTCGACAACCCCGACGCCCCCGTCTGGACACACGTCGACCTCACCAACGTCGAAGCCCTCGGCGGCGGCACCATCGCCTGGGACGACACCAACCAGAAGATTCTCCCCCACATCCACCTCACGGCCGGACTCAAGGAACACAGCGCCACCGCCCACACCAGCCATCTGCTTGACGCCACCGTCCAATTCCTCACCGAAATGCTCATCATCGAGGTCAGCTCACCGGCCATGCACCGGCTACCGAACACCGACCTGTACGACGTACCACAACTGCACCTCGGCTAACGATCACAACCCTGCCCCACGAGGGAGGTGTAGATGCCACGCCACCCCGACACCGTCATCACGCCCAACAGGCTGCTCGTCCAGGCCCGCCAGCGCCTGACGTCACCGCACCGGCCCGGGCAGCACTTGTCCCGAGCCGAACTGGCCGACGCCATCAACGCCGCCCTCGACCGCCTCTATACCGGGCGAAGCCTCACCGCCCACTACGTCGACCACCGCTGGGTCGGCAAACTCGAACGCGGAGAACACCGCTGGCCCAGCCACGAACGCCGCGCTGCCCTCCGCCAGGTGCTCGACGCCACCACCGACACCGAACTCGGCCTCTACAGCCCGCGACGCACTCCGGACGCCATCCGATCTGGCCACGTCCAGGACCAACCGGCTACGCGCCGGCTACTCCACGTCCACGTCAGTGGCAAACTTCTCGACGGCGATCCAGAGGCATGGCTACATGCACTCGACGAGTTCACGAACCAACCTATGCGTACCTGGCCTCAACTCAGAGGCCGTGTGCAGGAGTACCTCGAAGTCCTCGATCATCTCCAGGGCGGCCACGTTCGCCCGCACCTTGCACGGGTCGATGCCCGCTGGTCGGAGTTCATGAGTTGGATCGCCGACAACACCGCCCCGCCCGAAGGTTGGGCGTGGCTTGACCGATCGCACTGCCGCGCGATCGAGGCTGACGACTCATCGCTTGTCGCCTACACGCTCATGCGACAGAGTCAACGCGCCCTCGACAACGGCGACGTCCGCACCGCGATTGTCTTCTCGCGCCGCTCCCTGGCACCCAGTTCGGTACCCGCCCGCACTCGCGCGCTGTGCCTTACTCGCGTGGCCGAAGCACTGGCTGCCAGCGGCGACGACGAGGCACGTACCGCAATCATGGCAGCCCGACGTGAGCTGCCCGACGCAGGCGCCAACGCGGTCGATGAAGACGACTTCGCCCGACACTGCGACCCGCGCTACGTTGCCGCAGTTGACGCCCGCTGCCGGCACTTGCTCGGTGACCCGACATCCGCCACCGCGATCTTCGAGGAACTCCTCAGCGACCAAGCCGCCATCGCACCGATCGACGCCGGGCTCTGGCACGCCCACCTCGCCGAGTGCTACCTGCACCACGACCCAGAACGCGCTGTCGACCACGGAATGCGCGCGCTGCGACTCTCGGACGAGACCGCCTCCTACCGTGTCATCCGCGCTACCCACCCTCTCGCGATAGCGCTGCGCCGGCACAGCGCCCTGCCCTCAGCCCGGGCCTTCATCGACAGGCACCGCACCGCGGTGACAACCCAGTGACAAGATGACCGCATGGACCTGCTGCCGCTCATAACCAGCACCGACGTCGCCGCGAGCGCACCCGAGGTAGCCGTTCTGCCCGTCGGCAGCTTCGAGCAGCACGGTTCGTTTCTGCCGCTGACCACCGACACGATCGTCGCCACCGCAACCGCTGCAGCCATCGCGCGACGGCACAACGTCCTGGTCCTGCCGCCGATCACCCTGTCGTGCTCGCACGAGCACGCCGGCTGGGCCGGTACCGTCAGCATCAGCCACCAAACCCTCTCGGCGATCATCGAGGACATCCGATCCTCGCTCGCCGCGAGCGAAATCACCCGGCTGGCCATCGTCAACGGCCACGGCGGCAACTACGTTCTGTCCAACTTTACCGACCGCGGGTAGGACTGTCCGCGACGTTCGCCCTGGCGAGTGACCACGGACGTCCCGTGCTCGTTTACCGACCGGGTCCGGCACGTCCGACCTGTTGGGGCGTCGGCGTGGAGGATACGTGGCTCGCATTGTTGTGGTCGGAGATCTCCGGGTATAAGAAATCAGGTTGGGTGACGGGAGTCGAGCGTGGACGATCGTCTACCCGGAGGGCAATGTCCATGTGGAGGCGGACCGGTTCCTGCGACGGCATGATGGCTCCGGAACTCAGCGGACCTATGCCTATCTGCTGGTCGATCATCTGCGGTGGTTGGATCGGGAGTGTCTGTCGCTGGCCACGGTTGGGCTGCGGGATCTTGAGCGGTACATGGGTCTGGTCGGGGCCGAGGTCCGCATGCCGCTGGGGCAGCCTTGGCGGGAGGGTAAGCGTCCGTACGGGCGTTCGGCGTTGTCGACGGCGGCGGCGTGTCTGAAGGGCTTCTATCTCCATCAGGCGTCGCTGGGGGTTAACGGCGAGCTCGGCGGGCAGCTGGGCCGGATCCGACTGCCGTCGCGGGCGGACCGGCGCCGCTCGTTTCTGGGCCATGTGAAAGCCGGGATGCCGGCGAATCCGTTGGCTCCGCGCGGGCCGCACCGCCGGCATCCGAAGATGTTGCCCGAGGGCGCGCGGGAACGGCTGCTGGCTGAGGTGAGGACGGCCCGGGACCGGATGGTTGTGACGTGGTTGGCCGACGGCGGGCTGCGCATTGGCGAGCTGTGTGGGCTGCATCTGCTGGACCTGCACCTTCGCGAGAGCGCCGCGTGTGGGCAGTGCCGCTCGCCGCACGTGCACGTGTGCCACCGGCCGGGCAACCCGAACCGGGCGGAGGCGAAGACCAAGCATCCGTGGCGCATCGAGGACGGCACGGTGACCGGCGGGCTGGTCAAACGCGTTAGCCCGGCGATGGTGCACACCTACTTCCAGTACGTCACCAGCGAGTACCCGTGCAGTCCCGCCGGGCATGGCATGCTGCTGGTCCAGCTGCACGGCCCCGGTCATGGGCAGCCGTGGGCGCCGGTGGCAGCGCGGCGGATGCTGGCTCGCGCGGGACGTCGTGCTGGCCTCGGCCCGGTGAAACCTCACTCGTTCCGGCACAGCTTCGCCAGCGCCGTGCTCGATGCGGCTGGCGGGAATCTGGTCGTCGCCCGCGACGCCGGAGGATGGTCCTCTACGTCCGTCGTGGACGAGATCTACGCGCACGTCGATGTGCACGACCCGGCGTTCGACGCCGCGCTGCGCACGACCTGGGGCGAGCGGTGACCGCGACGCTCGCGCTGCTACCGCAGCCTTCGCGACCGGACCGGTTGGGCCGGGACCGGTTGGAGATCCTCACAGCGCTGATCAGTGCGCCGTCCTTCGACCCGATGTTCGGCACTGACGTGATCCGGATTCCTCGCGACCATTCCACCTACCGGTGGTGGTGTGGTGGTGCCCGCCTGTGAGCGTGTCCGGTCCAGCGGGACGGACATGTGCTCGGTGCATATGCGGGCGTGGGGTCCGGCCAGCCGGCAAGGGGTCGGTAAGGCCGCGTTCCTCGCGGGGGCGGAGCCGCTGGCACCGTCGGAGTGGATGGATGAGGCGGCGTGCCGGATCTGCCCGGACCGGCCGGCGGCGCACGCCCGGTGGCGGCTGTGCCATCGGCACCTGAGCCGGTGGAAACGCCGGGGTGTCCCGAAGGAGGCCGCCTTCGCGGGCTGGGTTGCGGGGCAAAAGCCGTACGCCGGCCGGTGGCTGTCTGGTCGCGGTGTGTCCGAGCCTGGCCGACTCGCCGCTGGGGTTGTGTTTCGGCCACGAGACGCGCTACCGCAAGGCCGGCAGCCCTGGTTCGGCCGCGCTGCCGTCGGCTTGGTCCCGGCGCTACGAGCAACACGGCAGGCCGACTCCAGTGTCCTATCAGGACGAGCAAGCGTTCCGGCGCTGGTGTGCGAGCGCGGAGCCGACGCCGTGGCCGGCACAGGTGAACCTGCGTGGGCTGCGCCCGTTGCTGCGGGCGGAGTTGCAGCGGGGCCTGTTCGCGCACACTCAGCAGCCACGACCGACCCGCTGGGATGGGGGGGCGATCCAGAAGCTGGTCAACACCTGCCGCGCCGCCGGCATGAACTCCTTGACCGACCTTGCGATCGGCAGCTCTGACCGCTGCGTGCGTAGTATCAGTGGGGAAATCGCCCGGGAGTTGTGGCGCATCTACCGCACCCCGGCCGACGCGCGCGAGACCGGGATGCTGGACACCGAGCACTTCGGGGTGCGTTTCCCGCGCCGCACCAGCTGCTTCGACCTGACTGCGATCCCGCAACGCTGGCTGCGGGACCTGGCCTGGGACTACCTGGCCGGGCTGTTGCAGTCGCCGCGATGCCCGCGCACCGCCAGCAGCTTCGACAACGTGCGGCGCGGGTGCGTCGAGCTTGGTGTCTTCCTCGCGGTCGATGCCCCGGGCGGCGGGCACGATGCGACGTCGCTGCGTGGTGAGCACATGCGCCGGTTCGTCGCCGACCAACGCCGCCGCGAACGCGACAGGCTGCCGTCGCTGGGCATCACTAAGGCGGGCGGAGAACCGTCGATGGTCAGCGCCACCACTCGGGGCTTGGTCTTCAACAGCGTACGTACGGTCATGCGCGACGCCTTGGACGGCGGTGTCGCCGACCGACTCGGCCTGGATCGGCAGTTCGTCACTGCGCTGCCGGCCGGCGAGGGGCTTCCGGTGCGGACCCGGCGGCCGTTCTCGGACGAGGTGGCACGGGCGCTGGCCGACGAGACGAACCTGCGCCGGCTCGCCGAGCACCACGACCCAGCCGATCATGGCGTGCGCGACATCTGGGAAACGCTTATCGCCACTGGGCGGCGCATCGGTGAGGTGTTGGAGGTGCGCTGGGACTGCCTCGGCCGCTACGGCGGGTTGGCGATGTTCTGGCACGACCAGACCAAGGTCGGCAACTTCGACGCCGCCATCCGCATCCCGGAACGCGTCTACGGCCGGTTGGAGGCGCGGCAGGCCAAGACGCTGGAACGCTTCACCGCACGCCACGGCTACCGACCCACGGGCGAGCAGCGCGCCCGGCTGGCCCTGTTCCCCAGCCCCAACCGCAACCCTCACGGCACGGTGTCACTGTCCAAGGAGTGGTTCTACGGCCCGTTCCGCGCCTGGGTCGCCGAACTCGACCTCGGCCATCCGGTGCCGCACCAGGCCCGGCACACCCTGGCCACGAACCTGCTGCGCCACGGCGCCACCCTGACCCACATCCGCCGCTACCTCGGCCAGGTCTCCGACCGGATGGCCGAGCACTACGTGCATTTGGCTCACTCCGACCTGGAACAGGTGCTGCAGCACGTGTGGGTCGCCGGACCCGGCACCGCCAACCCCGGCGAGCTACTGACCACCGACACGACGCCGCTGACCCAAGCCGAGGCTCAGGCCCTCGCGATCGACCTGTCGAGGCGCAGCACGCCCGCCGAGGGCGGGTTTTGCACCTTCCAACCCGTCGTGGACGGCGGCACCTGCCCGTGGAACCTGGACTGCCACAACTGCGACAAATTCGTGCTGTCCGGCGCCGACCTGCTCTACTGGCGGCGCAAACGCGAACAGTGGAGGCTGCTGGCCGAAGGCGCCTCCGACGACGCCACCGCCGACTATCTGCACCAGCACTTCGAACCGACCGCCCGTGCCATCGACGGGCTGGAGAAGGCCCTGGCCGGGCTCGGACTCCTCGACGACGCTCTCGCGCTCGATCTACGCAAACCGCAGGACTACTTCCACCGCGTCTGGTCCACCGCCTTCCGCGCCCGCGACCTCACGGCAGCCTGCGCGGAAGCCGGCGAGACCAACGGCCCTTCGGAGGCCGGATGAACGACTCAGCCTCGGCCTCGTCCAGTGGCCGCACGGCCGCCGCTGACGCAGCCCGGCGACGCCGCAGCCAGGCCGCGGTGCAGCGGGTCCAGGACGCGCTCGCCGCCATGCGGCGGGAGAAAGCCCGCGTCAGCGTCGCCGCGGTCGCTCGACGCGCCAACGTCTCCCGGACCTTCGTCTACGACAACCCGCAAGCACGAGCCGCGGTCACCGCCGCCTTGGCCGATGCTGACCAGCGGCACACGCAGTCGCGCCTCGCGCAGGACGCCGCGGGGCAGGCCGTCTGGCGGGAGCGAGCGCTCAACGCCGAAGAGGCTCTCAAAACCGCCTACGCGGAGATCGCCCGTCAACGCACCCGCATCGGTGAACTCCTCGGCCAGATCCGCGACCTGCAAGCCGAGTGGGACGACGAGACCATCGCGCGGATCACCACCGAGAACACCACGCTCAAGCAGCGGGTCCGGCAGCTGACCACCGAGAACCGCACGCTGGAGGAGCGGCTCACCGCGGCGCGGTCCACCCTGCGCTTCCAGGACCGCCGCATCGCCGACCTCGAAAGCCGCATCGCTGACCCCGCCCGCAGCACCTGACCAGCAGGCCCTGCCACATCGCTGATCAGGGCTCAAGTAGCTTGTGCACCCGAGCGAACGAACGAGAAAGGCTGTCCAACACCGCCGCGCCCTTCTCCGTACTGCCCAACGACGGCCGCCCGATGATCCCCGAGTCCGTGTAGGCGCGCATCCCCACCGTCAGCAGGTCCGGACGCGCGTTCGCCTCGTGGTCGGCCGTTTCGTATCCTTCCCGCAGCAGCTGCGGCGCTCCGTGCAACAGCAGGGAGACCTCAAGCTCACCGCCGTGCATGTCCTCGTGAGACCCGGTCTTGCAGCCCGCGTCGACCCGCGCCGTGTTCCAATCCTCGCTGGCGGGGAACAGCGCCATCCGTGGCCGGACCGTCGTCGACTGCTGAACGACGTTGCGCAGCGCATAGTTTCCGCCATGCCCGTTGACAATCACCAGGTTCTCAACCCCCGATGCCCGCAGCGACTCGTCGATGTCCTCGATCACCGCCATCAGGGTCCGAGCGCTGATGCTCACCGTCCCAGCAAACCCGGCATGCTCATGCGAGCACGAGATCGTGATCGGCGGTAGCAGGAACAGCCGGTGGTCGGCCGCGATGCGCTCGGCGACGAGGCAGGCGACCACGGTGTCCGTGACGAGCGGAAGGTATTCGCCGTGCTGCTCAAAGCTGCCCATCGGCAGCACTGCGGTACGGGCAGCGCGGGCACGCTCGTCCGTGGACGTGGCCGTCGGTAGCAGGAAACTCACGCGCCTAGCCTGCCACGAACTGCGGTCCCGGACAGTGGAGGTCAACTTCCGCCGTGGTCAGCGTTGCCGTGCGCCGGCCGCACGGGTGACGACCGAGCGGGGCGCACGTACACCGCGCGTGGCCTCGCCCTACGGTGCCGATCCCTCGGCGGCGCTGGTTCTTGCCGATCCAGCGTCGTCGGGCTCGGGGTGCTGGGGTGGGCGTTCTTTGTGGCCGGCCTCCAGTAGGCGGATCATTTCGGCGATGCGCTGGGGGCGTTGGTCGGGTCGTTTCTTGGTGGCGTTGATCCAGCGTAGGTAGGCGCGTCGGTAGAACTGGGCCAGGGAGTCGAAGAACGCGGCCGCCGCCGGATGCGCGTCGAGGGCGGCGGCGATGTCTGCGGCGAGGTCGCCGCGTTGGGGGCCTTCGGGTTCGATGGCTACGGTGACAGTGTCCCCGGCGGCCAGGCCGCAGCCGCGTATCCAGGCCGGGCCGAGGGTGAACCCGTATCCGTCGCCGGCCGGTTCGACGGCACCGCGTACGCTCATGTTGTTGACGGTGCCGCGGATGTGGTGGCGGGGCTTGGTGCCCCAGACGATGTCCGGGTCGAACGGCACCGGGATCAGAATCCGCCCACGGCTGGCTGAGGCGACTGTGGTGGTGAACTGTTGACTGGTCACGGTTGTCCGTTCCTTGCCGGTATGGTGGCGGGTGTGGTCAGCGATTCGGTGGCGCACAGCCCCGGGGCAGCTGCGGGGCGACGGCAGGCGTGATCAACAGGCCGACCTGGCCAACCCATCCAGACGGCCCGCCACTGCCCCAGCAGAAACAGCACCCCAACCGCGACCACGGTCGCCTCCGGCCAGCGTCGAGGAAACGCCAACGGCAACGCCGCCGCCGCCCGCCCGCCCGCGCATCTCCAGCCAACCCGGCGGGGCACCACCCGGAAACGTACCCCGCCGCTGTTCAGCGTGACATTGACTTCCAAGTACGCGGGCGACCGGACACCCTTCGGCCGGCAACCGACTGGACTGAACGTGGAAGTTCGGCCCCGAGTGCGACGAGGGGCCACCGCCGCGTGAGCCCTGCTACCTGTTAAAAGGAGGCAACCGCAGGCGGTGGGCCAGTGGAATCGAGAAGGCCCGCGTTATTGTTCCACGCGTGAGCTCGTTGTCATACGTCCAGTTCGTGGCCGGTGCGACCGGCGGGTGGGCGATCGACAGCCTCCGAACGGTGGTCGGTGAGCCGCTGCCGGCGGCGAGCAGGCTCGCCGTCGTGGAGTCGGCCGGTACCAGCGGTATTGATGTGGTTTGGCGGCTGGCCGGTGTGGTGAGCAGCGAGCGGTATGTCACCGCGGCCGAGCGGGATGAACTGCGGGCCCGGCAGCCGCTGCTGGGCCGCTCGGACGCCGACCGGGCGGCGTTGATCCCGATCCGCAAGAACGATGCCTGGTGGTCGCTGGCGCAGGACGAGCGCCGGGCCATCTTCCAAAAGCGCTCCGGGCATGTCACCACCGGTCTGCGGGCATTGCCGGCGGTAGCGCGGCGCCTGCACCACTGCCGCGATCTTGGTGAGCCGTTCGACTTCCTCACCTGGTTCGAGTACGCCCAGGCCGACGCGGGCGTGTTCGAGGAGCTGGTGCAGACCCTGCGACAAACCGAGGAATGGGCCTACGTCGACCGGGAGATCGACATCCGGCTGTCCCGTTCCTGACAAGGCGACCGAACCCCACATCCTTCCGTCGAGTGACCGTCCTCGATACATTGAGTCGTCGACGGTTGTGCCGATGGCGATGCGACCGGAGTTCTGTCCTGCCGGCAGACCGGGGGCGCGGCAGGGTCCACACCGGACACCTGGGGTTGTTATGCGCATCCGGCACCTGCTGCCCACCTCCGCATCGTTTCGGTCCAAGCTTCACGACGATCGGACCGCGGCCCTGCTGGGCATCGCGCTAGGTGTCGCTTTCATCATCTGCTTCGTGACCGGGCTGGTTTCCCATTTGATCCAGCACCCGAAGCCGTGGTTCCCGTGGCCGGCCGCCCCACGTGACCTCTACCGAGTCGTGACGGCCACCCATGCGGTGACCGGATTCGCCTGCATCCCCTTGCTGGCGGCAAAACTGTGGACTGTTTACCCCAAGCTGTGGCAGCCGCTAAAGTTCGCCAACGCCGCCCGCGCGGTAGAGCGGTTGAGCCTGATCCCGCTCGTGGGCGGCAGCCTATTCCTGATCGTCGGCGGCATCGACGACGCGATGTACATATACGTCAACCCGTTCACGTTCACCCCGACGCACTACCTGGCGGCCTGGATCACGATGGGCGCGCTGATCATCCACATCGCCGCGAAACGGGTAACCACCCTGCAAGCCATACGGCGCCGCGCCGCGCCGGTCCACGCACCGCAACCCGCGGAAAAGACCCCGACATCAACTGCCCCGGTGGCTGTACCGGTTTCGGCGTCCGTGCCCGGCGAAGGGGACAGCGACGCGCAGCGGCGCCGTTTCCTGATCACGGTAGGGGTGGCCGCCGGAATCATCGGCGTCAACTTCCTGGCAGCGAACGTGTCCCCACTGCACCGTCTGGCTCTTCTCCCGTCCCGCCGCTCGGACGTGGGTACCCAAGGGCTGCCAGTGCAGACCCAGGCGACCGCGGCCGGGGTGGTGGAGCGCAGCACCGGCCCCGGCTACCGGTTGCGGGTGGTCGGTCTGGTCAGCAACCCGATGGAACTGGACATCGACGATCTCCTTGCCCGGGTCAGCCACACCGCAGTCTTGCCGATCAGCTGCGTGCAAGGCTGGAGCGTCGGTGCGACCTGGCGCGGCATACGGGTGCGTGATCTGCTGCGCGAAGCCGGCGTCACCGACTTCACCGAGGTGATCGTCCGGTCGATTCAGACCACCACCAAACCTAAACGCATGTTCGGCCGGGCCCGGCTCAACCCCTCACACGCGTTACACCCGGACACGCTGCTGGCCACCGAGGTCAACGGCGAGCGGCTGCACCTGGACCACGGATACCCGGTGCGACTCATCGCCCCGAACAATCCGGGCATCATGCAGACCAAGTGGGTCGAGGAGCTGTGGGTCCGATGAGCAACCCGCCGC
>NZ_SMKD01000077.1 GCF_004348595.1 Micromonospora sp. KC723 | reverse complement strand
CACCCCGCCTGGCCCCACCCACCGGCCGCGTACGACGCGGCGGTCGGACTTGCCACCCTGGACCTCGCCGACCTGCTGGGGCTGCTGGTGCACCCGCCCGAGCCGCCGGCCACCGCGGTGGGGCGGGTGCTGGCCGGGCAGGACCCCTCGCTCTGGGTCCGGTGCGTGCAGGTCTGGGCCTGTCTCGGACTGCTGCACCACCGCACCGACGAGCCGTGGGCCGAGTCGACCCGACGCCGGGTGCTGGTCGAGCTGATCTGGGGCGTCGAGGACTGGATCACCGAGGCCGCCCTGTTCGCCCTGGTCACCGCCGCCTGGGTCGACCCCGCGGTCCGTGCCGACGTCGCCGGGATGGTGGCCGAACGGCTCGCCGACGTGGCGGAGGTCGCCCGGGAGCGACCGGTGCCGATCGCGGTCTCCCTGGCATACCTGGCGCTGGCCACGCCGGCTCTGGACGAGGCGACCGCCGCGCTCGCCCGCGCGCTGACGGGTGCGGCGGGCGGGGTGGCGCGGCGGGACCGGTTCAGCCTCCGCCGGCTCTGGCGCCGCCTGACCGTTCTCCTCCGCCCCTGACCGACGCGACCCCACGGGCCCCTCCGACCCGGGGCGGGCGACGGCCGCCACGGAGCGGTCAGGCGGCCGGAGCCTTGCCGAGCGCGACCTCGGCCCGCTCCTCGGGCGTGGCGTCGGCCGACGGCGCGTCGTTGGTCGACCGCAGCGGGACCTCCTTGATGAACCAGGCCAGCACGGGCACCGCGACGATGAAGAACACCGCCCAGACGAAGACATGCGAGATGGCGTCGGAGAGCCCCGCCAGCACCGTGTCACGCAGTTGCGCCGGCAGCTCGCGGAGCACCTCCAGGCTCATGCTCCGACCCTCGCCGCCACCACCACCGCCGAACGCGGTGCCGGCAGGCGAGTCGGCCAGCCGGTGGGCGAAGATCGCGCCGAACAGCGAGACGCCGAACGAGCCGCCGATGGAACGGAAGAAGGTGGCCGCGCCGCTGGCCGCGCCGAGGTCCCGCTGTTCGACGCTGTTCTGCGCGATCAGCATCGTGGTCTGCATGAGGAAGCCCATGCCGACACCGAGCACGACCAGGTAGAGCGAGGATTCGGTCTTGCTGGTGTCCGCGTCGAGCCGGGTCAGCAGGACCATGCCGACGGTCATCACCACCCCGCCGATGATCGGGTACGCCCGGTAGCGGCCGGTCTTCGTGATGGCCCGGCCGACGACCAGCGAGACCACCAGCATGCCGAACATCAGCGGCAGCAGCAGCAGGCCGCTGTTGGTGGCCGAGGCGCCCTGCACGGTCTGCTGGTAGAGCGGGAGGAAGTTCATCACACCGAACATCCCGAAACCGAGCAGGAAGCCGATCACCGAGATCAGCGCGAAGTTGCGGGTGGCGAAGAGGCTCAGCGGCAGGATCGGTTCGGGGGCACGCCGCTCGACGAGGCCGAAGGCGGACAGCGCCACCACGGCCAGCGCGACCAGGCCGAGGATCTGCGGCGAGGCCCACGGGTACTGGGTGCCACCCCAGGTGGTGACCAGCACGATCGCGGTGATGCCGACGGAGAGCAACGCGGCGCCCAGCCAGTCGATCTTGTGCTCGGTGCGGTACTTCGGCAGGCGCATGGTGGTGGCGAGGACGAGCAGCGCGACACCGCCGAGCGGCAGGTTCACGTAGAACGCCCAGCGCCAGGAGAGGTGGTCGGTGATGAAGCCGCCCACCAGCGGCCCGGCCACCATGGCGATGGCCATGATTCCGGCGATCATGCCCTGGTAGCGACCCCGCTCGCGCGGCGGTACCAGGTCACCGATGCTCGCCATCACACCGACCATCAGGCCACCGGCGCCGAGGCCCTGGACTGCCCGGAACGCGATCAGCTGCACCATGCCGTTGTCGACGCCGCCGAGCACCTCGGAGCCGGACATGCCGCAGAGCGCCGAGCCGGCCAGGAAGAGGACCACCGAGGTCAGGAAGACGGTCTTGCGTCCGTACAGGTCGCCAAGCTTGCCCCAGATCGGGGTGGAGACCGTCGTGCCGAGGATGTACGCGGTGACGATCCAGGTGAAGTGGTTGGCGCCGCCGAACTCGAGCGCGATCCGCGGCAGGGCGGTGCTGACGATCATGTTGTCGAGCATCGCGAGCATCATGGCGATCATCAGCCCGATCAGCACGAGTCGGACGTTGGGCCGTACCGTCGCCTTTTCCTGACTCATCGGTAAGCTCCCCCACGAGTTCGATTCACTTACTTGCCGGCCGGCCAGCAACCTTACTAGCCGTACGGTAAGTTGGGCCGGAGCAGGGGTCAAGCGGGATAGGGGGTCCAGGTGAGAGAGAGCACAAGCGGCACGCGTGAGCGCATCCAGGCCGTCGCCCTGGAGCTCTTCACCGAGCAGGGTTACGAGAAGACGTCGCTGCGGGAGATCGCCGAACGACTCGGGGTGACCAAGGCGGCGCTCTACTACCACTTCAGGAGCAAGGACGAGATCGTCACCAGCTTCGTCGAGGACCGGCTACACCGGATGGACGAGCTGATCGCCTGGGCGGAGCAGCAACCGGCCGGCGGGACGACCCGGCGCGCGCTGCTCGCCCGCTACACCGATGACCTGTTCACCAACGAACAGTCCTCGGTGATGCGCTTCTTCGAGCAGAACCAGACGGTGCTGAAGAGCCTCGCCGCCGGGCAGCAGATGCGGGAACGCATCCTGCGGGTCGCCGACGCGCTGGCCCGCGGCGACGACAACCCGGCCTCCCACCTGCGCGCCACACTGTCTCTCTTCGCGGTGCACAGCAGTTGGTTCGCGGTACGCGCACCCGATCTCACCGACGACGAACGCCGGCGGATCGCGCTTGAGGTCGCCAACGAACTGTTGTCGAAGATCGCCGAGCCCGAAGCCGGCGACCCGGGAGCCGGGCGCACCGACGGGGGTATGGCCAACACCGCAGCCGCCCACCGCTGAGCGAAGCCGGCGCCGGTGCCGCACCGGACGCGGCACGTCGGTACCCGCCCTCGGCCAGCAGGCGGTCAGGCGGACAGCTCCAGGCGCAACCCCAGCAACTCCACCCCGGGCACCGGCGACCAGTCCCGCTCGGGCGTCCGCCGGAAACCGACCCGGTCGTAGAGCCGCCGGGCGGCCCCGGCCATGCCGGCCCGGACAGAGATCACCACCGCCGAGCAGCCGAGCGCCACGGCCCGGTCCACACACGCCCGGACCAGTGCCTCGCCGGCGCCCCGGCCCTGGGCGGCCGGGTCCACGGCCAGCATCCGGAACTCGGCCTCGCCAGGGCCGGAGAGCTCCGCGTACGGGCTGCCGGGGAGCACGAACGTCACCGAGCCGAGCACCGCCCCGGTCGCCGAATCCACCGCAACCAGCACCGCCCCCGTGCCCGCCCGGGTGGCCACGTCGGCGAGCACCTCGGCGTACCCGGCCTCGTCCTTGAGCTGGCCGTCCGCCTCGTACGCGGCGACGGTCAACCGGGCGACCGCGGCGTGGTCGGCCGGGGCCGCCGGGCGGACCGCCAGGTCGGTCATTCGATCACGGCGATCAGGTCGCCGTCCTGCACGACGTCGCCCTCGTTGACGGCGAGCTGCCGGACCACGCCGTCGGACTCCGCGACGACCGGGATCTCCATCTTCATCGACTCGAGGATCACCAACGTGTCCCCCTCGGACACGGCGTCGCCGGCCGACGCGACGACCTTCCAGACGTTGGCCACCATCTCGGCGCGGATTTCCTCGGCCATCTCCCGGCCCTCCCTCTCGCGGTTACCTGCCGACGTATCCAATCATGCGCAAGCCACGCGCGGGCGGGGAGCGGCAGTCGTGCGCTGTCCCGCCGTCGACCGGCCGGTCGGACGCGCCGCCCCGGCGGACGATGGCGGGGCCCGGCCGCACTAGCATCAGCGGGTCGGACCCGGGTGCCGGGAGGACCGGTGCGTGCACCGGCGCCGGGGTCGCCGCGGCAGGGATCCGACCATCACGAGGAGGTCAACATGGCGAAGAAGGCCCGCAAGAAGAAGGCCCGCAAGAAGAGCGGCGCCAACCACGGCAAGCGCCCCAACTCCTGACCTCGCCCGGCGGGACCGTCCGCCGTCGAAGGATCAGACAGCACGGTGGCCCGGGTCGAGTCGACCCGGGCCACCGTCGTCCGTACCTCAGTCGGCGAGTTCGCGTGACTCGCTGGCCTCGAAGACCACCAGCTCGGTGAGGCGTACCCGCAGCCGCTCGCGCAACTCGTCGGGGGCGGTCTCGTTGCCGCAGCAGCGGGCCACCAGCGCCTTCACCTCCTGCTCGATGCCGTACTCACGCAGACAGGGCCCGCACTC
The DNA here is from genome assembly GCF_004348595.1 of Micromonospora sp. KC723. GTDB lineage: Bacteria > Actinomycetota > Actinomycetes > Mycobacteriales > Micromonosporaceae > Micromonospora. The sequence goes on along the minus strand of NZ_SMKD01000077.1, from coordinate 21,462 downwards.
GTCCAGGTGGTGGCGGATCAGCTCACGCCGTTCCGCCGCGCACTCCAGGTCGAGGTAGAGGTAGACCTCCGCCAGGACCTCACGGCAGTCCGTCTCGTGCGGTTCTCCACAGCTCACGTCACACCTCCCGGCCGGCGGCGGCGGTCGAACCCTTCGAGGACTGCGCGGCGCTGAACCCCCGCTCCGCCGCGTAGCCCTCCAGCAGCTTGCGCAGATTACGTCGACCGCGGTGCAGCCGCGACATCACCGTGCCGATCGGCGTGCCCATGATGTCGGCGACCTCCTTGTAGGAGAAGCCTTCGACGTCGGTCAGGTAGACCGCCAGCCGGAACTCCTCCGGCAACTGCTGGAGAGCCTCCTTGACATCGCTGTCCGGCAGCCGGTCCAGCGCCTCGGTCTCGGCCGAGCGCAGACCGCTGGAGGTGTGCGACTCCGCCTCGGCGAGCTGCCAGTCGGTGATCTCGTCGGTGGGCGCCTGGATGGGTTGGCGCTGCCGCTTCCGGTAGGAGTTGATGTAGGTGTTGGTCAGGATCCGGTACAGCCAGGCCTTCAGGTTCGTGCCCTGCTCGAACTGGTGGAAGGCGGCGTACGCCTTCAGGTAGGTCTCCTGGACCAGGTCCTCCGCATCCGCCGGGTTGCGGGTCATCCGCAGCCCGGCGGCGTAGAGCTGATCGACGAAAGGCATCGCGTCCCGCTCGAAGCGGGCCCTGCGCTCGTCCGTCTTCTCGGTGGTCAACCGCACATCCCCTCGCGTCGGATGCTTTCCCGCCGAGAATACGCTTCCCGCCCTGCCCGTAGATCCCGTTCCGCCGGGTGTGCCCGTGCTCACCACGGCCGGGCCGTCCGCCGCCGCGGGCCATTCCGGGGCTGCCAGCAACTGCCTGAGCTGCCGCGCCTCCCGTTCGTCCCGTTCCCGGCTCCGTGTCTCGGTCGGCACCGGTCACCCCTCTCACCAGACGTCTGTCTCCCGGAGGGGTAACACCGGGTCCGGGCTCCGGCATTCCGCCGGATGTCCCCCGTTCCTGGTCCCGGCCTCGGCCGTGGCCGACGCTGGGCGCCTCGGCGCTGGCCGACGCTGGGACCAGGAAGGGCCTGGGAGGGACGGCGCCGCCGCCCGGAGTGGCGTCGACACCATCCGATGCAACGACCACCCACCGCACCCGGACACGGCCCCTGCCCGCCGTCGGGCGTGGGCAGCGGGTCAGCCGACGGCCCAACCCCGTCCGCGTAGCCAACCGCGCACCACGTCGGCGCTGCCGGCCGGATCCTGCCGCAGGTCGTGCCGCTCCCCGGGCCGGACCGCCACCTCGACCGCACCGCCCCCGGCGGGCACCCCGAACGGGTCCCGGTCGCCGTTGACCACCAGCGTGGGCAGCCCGGTCAGCAGTTCCCCGGCCCGCGACCGCTCCGGCTTGCCCGGCGGGTGCAGCGGAAAGGCGAGCGCCACCACCCCGGCGGCGCCGACGGCGGTGGCGGTGCGACAGGCCACCCGCGCGCCGCTGGACCGCCCGCCCACCACCAGGGGTACGCCGGCGTGCCGCCCGCGCAGCACGGCCAGCACGGCGGTCCACGCCTCGTCGAGGTGCCCCGCCGGCGCCGGCGCCCGCCGCCCGGCCACCCGGTACGGCTGGGTCACCCGGGCCACGGCCACCCCCGCGCCGACCACGGCGTCGCGGACCGCCACCAGGTCCGGGGCGTCGACGTCGCCACCCGCGCCGTGCCCGAGCACCAGCAGGGCGACCGGTGGTCCGGCCGGCAGGTCGGTCTCGACCCGCGCGGGCCCGCGCGGGGTGGCGATCTCGTCGTGGTCCGGCACCGGACCATTGTCCGGCCCGACCACGCCAGGGTCTCGTGAGACCCCGGCAACTCGTCCTGCCGGGCCGGACCGGTGGCTGGTCAGCTCAGCGGCACGAGGGTGAGCAGGCGGTCGCGCACCGGCGGCCCGGCGTCGTCGGCCGCGTCCGGATCCGGCCGGACCTCGGTCCGCCAGGCGACCAGCATGGCGCGGCGCTCGCGCGGCGTGGTGCCACCCCAGACGCCGTGGCAGTCGCCGACCTCCAGGGCCCAGGCCAGGCAGGACCCCTGGACGTCGCAGCTGCGGCAGAGCGCGACGGCGGCGTCGGCCGGCTCGTTCGGCGCCGGAAAGAATGTCTCAGGATCGACACTCTGGCAGGTCCCCCTGGTCCGCCAGGCTTCGTCCTGTCGCCGTTCCCGCAAGGCGCGCAAGAGTCGCGGATCGCGTCGCGCGGCGGCCACCTCGTGCGGTCGGGGCATACGCGCCCGGGTCATCACACCCACCTCCCCCGTGGGACCGGCAAGATCGACGGGCGTCATTCGCACCGCGCGAAAACGCTCCCAGTGCCGGCGCTCGGTTCTATCGCACTGACGGAGGCGGAGACAAGAGGCTGCGCGCAAACATGCCTGAAGATCCGAGCGACGTTTCGCCCGGAACTCTGGCAATTGGTACGCGACAATGTCGCGTGAGCGACATTCAGAACAGCGTCATTTCCTCCCCGACCCGCTCCTGCGGCACGGGCACCCGTTGGACCAACCCGGGCCCGTCGTTGCGAACGTCCCCCACCGCCGGCCCCACCGGACGGATCTCCAGCCCGGCGAGCCACCCCGGCGGAGGCGGGGCGAGCAACGCCGCCGGGTCGTCGGCCGGGGCCAGCCAGTCGTCCCACCGCTGCCGGGGCACCAGCAGCGGCATCCGGTCGTGCACCTCGGCCAGCTCCCCCACGGCGGCGGTGGTCAGCACGCTGAACGTGAGCAACGACTCCCACCGCGACCAGATGCCGGCGAAGGCCAGCACCGAGCCGTCCTGCGGGGTCAGGTAGTAGGGCTGCTTGCCGCCGTCGGGACGGCGGACCCACTCGTACCAGCCGTCGGCCGGCACGAGGCAGCGCCGGCGGGCGAACGGGTCGGCGTACGCCCGGCTGGTCGCGACCGTCTCGGCCCGCGCGTTGATCATCCGGGCGGCGCCGGCCGCCGAGCGCGACCAGTGCGGCACCAGCCCCCACCGCCCCACCGACAGCACCCGCCCGGCGTCGGAGTCCACCCGGACCAGCGGCACCGGGTCGGTCGGGGCGACGTTGTGGTCCGGCCCGAGCCGGCCGTCGGTCTCGTCGTACGACTCGAACAGCGCGCTCAGGTCGGCGGCACTCCGGGTCGTCGCGTACCTCCCGCACATGGCGCACACGCTAACGCCCCGCGCCCGCGTCGGCTGTCCCGCCAACCGGGAGTCGAGCCGCCGCGCGGGTTCCGTGGGCCGGCGGACTTGGCACAATGTCACTGTGGGGAATCTGACCGCGACCCGGCCGCCGCAGCCGTGGACCGCTCCGACCGCCAGCGACCCGGTGGCGGCGACGCTGCGCCTACCCGGCTCCAAGTCGATGACCGCCCGGGCCCTGGTGCTCAGCGCCCTGGCCGGCGGCCCGTCGACCCTGCACGCGCCACTGCGCGCGCGGGACACCGAGCTGATGGCCGGTGGGCTGCGGGCGATGGGCGCGCACGTGTCCGTCTCCGACGACGACCGCTGGTTGGTCCGGCCGTATCCGCTGGTCGGCCCGGCCCACGTCGACGTCGGGCTGGCCGGCACGGTGATGCGCTTCGTGCCGCCGGTCGCCGGGCTGGCCGAGGGGCGGGTCACCTTCGACGGCGACCCACAGGCCCGGGTCCGTCCGCTCGGCCCGCTGATCGGCGCGCTGCGCTCCCTCGGTGTCCGCATCGACGCCCCCACCACCGGCAGCCTGCCGCTGGTGGTCCAGGGCACCGGCCGGGTCACCGGGGGCGAGGTGGTGATCGACGCCTCGGCGTCCAGCCAACTCGTCTCCGGGCTGCTGCTCGCCGGGGCCCGGTTCGACCGGGGCGTGGTGGTCCGGCACGTGGGCCCGCCGGTTCCCTCCGCGCCGCACCTGCGGATGACCGTGCGGATGCTCCGGGCCGCCGGGGCGGCGGTCGACGACGGCACGCCGGACGTCTGGACGGTCGCGCCCGGCCCGCTGGCCGGGCGCGGCTGGGAGATCGAGCCGGACCTCTCCGGCGCCGTGCCGTTCTTCGCCGCCGCGCTGGTCACCGGCGGCGAGGTCACATTGCAGGGCTGGCCGCACAGCAGCGCCCAGCCGGTCGAGCAGCTCCGCTCGCTGCTGCAACGGATGGGCGGCGAGGTCACCCTGACCACCGCCGGGCTGACGGTGCGGGGCACCGGCACGGTGCACGGGCTGGAGGCCGACCTCTCCGACGTCAGCGAGCTGACCCCGGCGCTGACCGCGCTTGCCATGCTGGCCGACTCCCCCTCCCGGCTGACCGGCATCGCGCACATCCGGGGCCACGAGACCGACCGGATCGCGGCGCTGGCCCGCGAGTTCACCGCGCTCGGCGCGGACCTCACCGAGAGCGACGACGGGCTGGAGATCCGGCCCCGCCCGCTGCGGGGCGGGATCTTCCGCACGTACGCCGACCACCGGATGGCACACGCCGCCGCGGTGGCCGGTCTGGCCGTCCCGGGCATCGAGGTGGACGACGTGGCCTGCACCTCGAAGACCATGCCCGAGTTCCCGGCGCTATGGTCGGCGATGGTGACCGGCAAGAGCTGACGCGGACGAGGGGGCGGTCCTGGCAGACAGACGGCGGGAGTACGACGAGGACGACGTACGGGTCCGGCCCGGGAAGTCCTCGCGTCCCCGTACCCGGACCCGGCCCCGGCACGCCGACGCGGTCGACGGCTTCGTGGTCGCCGTCGACCGGGGCCGCTACACCTGCGTGCTCTCCGCCGCTCCCGACGCCCTCACCGTCACCGCCATGCGCGCCCGTGAACTGGGGCGCAAGTCGGTGGTGGTGGGCGACCAGGTGGGCCTGGTGGGCGACACCTCCGGCGCGGCCGGAGCGCTGGCCCGGATCGTCCGGATCGCCGAGCGGCGCTCGGTGCTGCGGCGGACGGCCGACGACGACGAGACGACCGCCGAGGGGCGGCTGGAACGGGTCGTGGTCGCCAACGCCGACCAACTGGTGATCGTCAGCGCGCTCGCCGACCCGCCGCCGCGCACCGGTTTCATCGACCGCTGCCTGGTGGCCACGTACGACGCGGGCATCGAGCCGCTGCTCTGCCTGACCAAGGCCGACCTGGCCGGCCCGGAGCAGGTTCTCGGCTACTACGCCGAACTGGAACTGCCGTACGTGCTGATCCGGCCGGACTCCGACCTCGACGCGCTGCGCGCCCTGCTCGCCGGGCGGGTTTCGGTCCTGGTGGGGCACTCCGGGGTGGGCAAGTCGACGCTGGTCAACCGGCTGGTGCCGGAGGCGGCCCGGGCGGTGGGCACGGTCAGCGCGATCGGCCGGGGCCGGCACACCTCCACCAGCGCGGTGGCGTTGCGGCTGCCCGCCGCCCCCGGCGCCCACGGCGACCCGGGCTGGATCGTGGACACCCCGGGGATACGCAGCTTCGGGCTCGCGCACGTCTCCGCGGAGAGTCTGCTGCACGGCTTCCCGGATCTGGTCGAGGCGACGGTCGACTGCCCGCCGAACTGTCCGCACACGGCCGAGGAGGCCGACTGCGCGCTGGACGCCTGGGTGGCCGCCGGCCGGGCCGACGCGCGCCGGCTGGCGTCGTACCGCCGGTTGCTGGCCTCCCGCTCCGGCGAGGGCGACCCACGGGAACCGGAGCGCAACCCGGGCGATCCGCTCGCCGGATCGTGACCGGCCCCGCACGACCCGGCCGGCGGGGGGTCCGGGCCGTCGCTACCGTTGCCGGCATGACCGGGTACGCCGACGACATCGCCCTCGCCCACCGGCTCGCCGACGCCGCCGACGCCATCTCCATGGCCCGGTTCCGCGCGCTCGACCTGCGGGTGGAGACGAAACCGGACCTGACCCCGGTGTCGGACGCGGACACCGCCGTGGAGCGGGAGATCCGGGCCCTGCTGGCCGGTGAGCGTCCCGGGGACGGTCTGCTCGGCGAGGAGTACGGCGAGCAGCCCGCCACCGGTCCGGCAGGCCGGCGCTGGGTGGTCGACCCGATCGACGGGACCAAGAACTTCGTCCGTGGCGTGCCGGTCTGGGCCACGCTGATCGCGCTGCTGGAGGGCGACCGACCGGTGGTGGGCCTGGTCTCCGCCCCGGCGTTGGGCCGCCGCTGGTGGGGCGCGCGGGGCGCGGGCGCGTACGCGGGACCGGACGCCGCCTCCGGCGAGCCGATCCGGGTGTCGGCGGTGCGGGACCTGGCCGACGCGAGCTTCTGCTACTCGTCGTTGACCGGCTGGGAGCAGGCCGGCCGGTTGGAGGCGGTGCTCCAGATCATGCGGGACACCTGGCGCAGCCGGGCGTACGGCGACTTCTACGGCTACATGCTGCTCGCCGAGGGCGCGCTGGACGTCATGGTCGAGCCCGAGTTGTCGCTGTGGGACATCGCCGCCCTGGTGCCGGTGGTCACCGAGGCCGGGGGCACGTTCACCGACCTGTCGGGGCGCGCCGCCCCGGCCGGCCCGGCGGGTGCGGAGAGCAGCGCGGTCGCCACCAACGGTCCGCTGCACACGGAGGTTCTGGCCCGGCTGGCACAGCCGACCGCGCGCTGAGCCGGCGGCACCCTCTATCCTCGCCAGGTGGTGTCCTCCGGGTGGTGCTTCCTCGCGACAATGATCGTCGCGTACGGCTTCGCCAACATGCTGCAGTCGGTCGCCGCCGCCCGGACGACCGTGCACCACACCTTCGACCCGGGCCTGCTGTTGCGGCTGGCCAGCCACCGCACGTACGTGGTGGGGCTGGTCTTCCAGGTGGCCGGCTTCGTGCTGGCCTTCCTGGCCCGGCGGGACCTGCCGCTGTTCCTGGTGCAGGCGAGCGTGGCCGCCGGCCTCGGGGTGACCGCCGTACTCGGGGTGGTGGTGCTGAAGTGGCGCCTGCCGACTGCCGAGATCGCCCTGCTGGTACTGCTGTTCGGCGGGATCACCGCGCTGGTGCTCTCCGCCCAGCCGGCCCCGTCGAAGGCGCTCGGCACGGCCGGCCTGGTCACCCTGGCGGTCGCGCTCGGCGGCATCGCCGTGCTGGGTTTCTTCGCGGTACGGCTACACGGTTCACCCGGGTCGGTGGCGCTCGGCTCGCTGGCCGGGCTGGCCTTCTCCGCGGCGGCGGTCGCCGCCCGGCCGCTGGCCTCGGCGCCGTCGGTCGAGGCGTTCGCCCGGGACCCACTGCTCTACCTGCTGATCGCGCACTCCGTGGTGGGGCAACTGCTGCTCGGCCTGGCCATGCAGCGCGGTTCCACCACGGCCGCGGTGGCGGCGATGGACGCCGCCGGCGCGGTGCCCGCCGCGATCGTCGGCCTGCTGCTGCTCAACGACAAGATCTGGCCGGGACGGGAGTGGCTGGCGGCGATCGGTTTCCTGGTCACCCTGGCGGCCGTGATCGGGTTGACCCGGTACGCCGAGCCGCAGCACCATCACGCGGTCGCCCGGGACCGGCAGCGGGCGATGGTCGGCACGGCCCGGGGCCGGGCGGCGCCACCCAGCCGGTGAGCACCAGCCGGTCAGGCCTCGACCGGCTTGCGCTTCCCGACCACCCGTTCGTAGAGGCGTTCCAGCGCGCCGGCGGTGCGTTCCCAGGTGTAGCTGCACCGGACCCGGTCGACGGCGGCGTGCCCGTACGCGAACCGTCCGGCGTTGTCGGCGAGCAGCCGGCGCAGCGTCACGCCGAGGGTACGGACGTCACCCGGCGGGACCAGCCGGCCGGTGACCTCGTCGACGACGGCGTCGGCGATGCCCCCCATCGCGTAGCCGACCACGGGCACGCCGCAGGCCATCGCCTCCAGCGACACCCGCCCGGCGCAGGCGTAGTGCGGGGTGCAGGCCACCACGTCGGCCGACCGGTACCAGGTGGCCATCTGGTCGTGCGGCACCGCACCCACCAGCTTCACCTGTTCGGCGACCCCGGTACGTTCGGCCAGCTCACGCAGTCGGCGGGCCTCGGCGTGGGTGGCGAGCTGCTCGGGCGGCGGCCCGCCGGCGATGACCAGTTCGGCGTCGCCGACCAGGCGCAGCGCGCGGATCACGTCCTCCTGGCCGTGGCCGGGCGACAGGCCGCCCACGGAGAGGATGCGGGGCCGCTGGTCACGGGGGGCGGCTTCCCCGTCGGGGTGGAACCGCACGGTGTCCACCCCGGTCGGCACCATCGCCACCGAGGTGCGTTGCAGGCCCATCCGGGTCAGCTCGTCGACCTCGTCGTTGCACTGGGCGATGGCGATGTCGACCGCCCGGATGAGCGCCCGCTCCAGCGGGATCCGCTCCCCCGGGCCGTCGTAGCGCTGGCCGAGGTGGCGCAGCTGCTCGACGCCGAGGGAGTGGAAGGTCTGCACGACCGGGATGTCCGTCTCGCGGACCGCCTGGGCGGCGGCCAACCCACCGATCCAGTAGTGCCCGTGCACCACCTCGGGCGTCCACTCCCCGGCCCACCGGTCGGCCAACCAGCGCCCGAACTCGGCCATGTGGCCGACCAGCGCGGCGCTGGGGGTGGGATGGGGTGGCCCCACGGGCACCCGTTCGACACGGTAGCCGTCGACCTCGGCGCTGGGCGGCAGGGCCGGGTCGTCCCGGCGCTCGTAGACCCGCACGTCGTGACCGCGCCCGGCCAGCTCGGCGGCGACCCGGGCGACGTGCTCGTGGGTGCCGACGGCGGGGCCGTCCGCATGCCGGGTGAGGCCGGCGTGCGCGCAGACGAGGCCGACGCGCATGGTGCACCTCCATGCGATCTGCGAGGGATGATCCTCCGGTCAGAGGGTCCCATTAACCGAGCGCTGACGAGCCGAAACCTGGCAGATCGGGAGCAGTCAGCGTGAGTGGTGCGAGCCGGCCGGGCCGGGTCGGCCGGGGCCGCGACGCCCTTGGCGCACAGGGCCGGGCGGGCTAACCGCCGCCGGGGCGGATCTGATCCGATACCGACAGGTCGGCGGGGAGGGCCTGGATCACCCGCCGGCCGGGCCGCCTTGCCGTCTCCCGGCGGGCGGGCGCGGCACGGGGTCGACCGGCTGCTCGACGCCGGATCGACGGGGTCTCGGCGGCATGAGCGGGCCTGGTTGGGGGTACCGACCAGGAATGCCGTTGACCCGCCCGCTTGCCGAGGCCACCGTGGTGATCACCGGCGCCTCCAGCGGAATCGGCACCGCGACGGCGTACGACCTGGCCCGCCGGGGCACCGCCGTCGTACTCGCCGCCCGCAGTGCGCCCGCCCTGTCCGAGGTCGCCCGCCGCTGCCGGGAGTTGGGCGGCCGGGCGCTGGCCGTGCCGACGGACGTCACGGACCCGGTGGCCGTCGAGGAGTTGGCCGCCCGGGCGGTCACCGAGTTCGGCCGGATCGACGCCTGGGTGAACAACGCGGCGGTCAGCGCGGTCGGCCTCTTCGACGAGATTCCGGTGGAGGAGTTCCGCCGGGTGGTCGAGGTGAACCTGCTCGGCACCGCCTACGGCACGCGGGCGGCGTTGCCCTGGCTGAGCGCGTCCGGCGGCGGGGTGCTGGTCAACAACGCGTCGGTGCTGGCCGAGGTGGCGATGCCGTACCAGTCGGCGTACAACGCCACGAAGCACGGCATCCGGGGACTCGCCGACACCGTCCGGCAGGAGCTGCGGGTGACCGGCCGGGACGCCGTCTCGGTCTGCACCGTGCTGCCGGCCACCATCGACACCCCGTTCTTCCGGCACGCCGGCAACCACACCGGGCGGGAGCTGGTCCCGCCGCCGCCGATCTACCCGCCGGAGATGGTGGCCGAGACGATCGTCCGGCTGCTGCGCCGGCCGCGCCGCGAGGCGTACGCCGGGGGCGCGGCACGGCTGATGGGACTGCAGTGGCGGGTCGCGCCGGCGCTGGCCGAACGGGCGCTGGGCTGGTACGTCCACCGCACCCAGTTCGGGACCGCGCGGGCGGTGGAGAGCAGCGGGAACGTTTTCCGCCCGGACGCGGAGGCGGTTCGGGCGGGCGGCTGGCACGGCCGGCGCGGGCAGTTGCTCCGGATGACGGCGGCGTTCGGGTTGGCCGCGGCCGGCACCGCGGTCGGGACGGTGGCCGCGATCACCCGACGCACGCGGGCGGGCCGATGAGCCGGCCGGAGCGGCCGGGTGCGCGGCCGGTCGCCGGGGTGCACAATGGGGCGATCATGCCGACGGACGCGCGATGCCTGATGGAGGCGGACGAGTCGTCCGCCATCGTGCGGCTGAGCGGCCTGCTGGAGCCGGTCGCCGCCGACCGGGTACGGGCCGCCCTGCTGGCCCGGCTCAGCGACCGGCCCGGCCCCATCGTGGTGGACGTCGCGGAGCTGCGCTCGACCGACGCGACGGCTGCCCGGATGCTGGCCGAGGTGCGGCGTACCGTCGCCGACTGGCCCGCCGCGGACCTGCTGGTGCTGGATCCGGCCGGCACGGTCACGGGTCCGCCGGCCGCCGGGCTGACGGTGTGCGCCACCCTGGACGAGGCCACCGCCGCGCTGGCCCGCAGCCCGTTGGCCGCCCTGCTGGCCCTGGACCTGGCACCCGAGGTGGGGGCGGCGCGCCGGGCCCGGGAACTGGTGGCCGACGGCTGTGCCCGTTGGGGGATGCCGGAGCTGGCCGAGCCGGGGTGCATCGCGGTCACCGAGATGGTCAACAACGTGGTAGCTCACGCCCGGACCCCGATGACGGTCCGGCTGGCCCCGCGCGACAGCGCCCTGCACGTCGCCGTCCGGGACCGGTCCCGGCAGCAGCCGACGTACGCCGGGCGTGCCCCACTCACCTCGGCCGGCGGCCGTGGCCTGCTGCTCATCGACACGGTGGCCCGGCGCTGGGGCAGCACGCGGGTGCCGGACGGCAAGGTGGTGTGGTGCGTGCTGCACGGCGAGGACGAAACCGCGCAGCAGAGCTGACTTTCCCCTTTCGTCCCGATCTCAGGCCGTGGTGGCGGTTACCCGGTGGGCGGCAGTGGGTAGTGGTCAGCCATGCGCGACGACGAGTACCCGACCCCCTTGTCCGACCCGGAGGCCGACGGCCTGCCCGACACCGCCGACGACGACTCGACCGCCAACGACGACGTCCTCACCGGCCGCGAGGCGGACGGCCCCGCGCCGGCCCAGCTACCGGGCGACCGGACGCCGGTGGCGGTGGACCACTTCGGGACCACCGCCGACGAGCAGCTCGACGGCGAGTCGCTGGACTACAAGCTCCAGCGGGAACAGTACGAACGCGCCCCCGACGACCCGTTGGCCGCGCCGGTCGACCCGGACATCGCCGCCGAGGCGGACAGCGACGAGGCAGCCGCCCAGGCCCAGCTCGACGCCGACGTGATGGACCCCGGCCCCACCTCGGACCCGAACTCCCCGGTCTCGGTCTACGACCACGGCCAGCTCGGCACCGTCGCCGACCACCAGGTGGGTCGGCTGGTCGAACCGGACGAGGGCGCGCACACCGACCAGGAGACCGACAACGTCGCGTACGACGCGGGCGCGGCCGGTGGCGGTGCCAGCGCCGAGGAACTGGCGATCCACGAGACCCGCCCGCCGGAGGCCCGCTGACCTCGTCAGGCGTCCAACCCGTGCTCGATCGCGTAGCGGGTCAGCTCCACCCGGTTGTGCAACTGCAGCTTGCCCAGCGTGTTCTGGACGTGGTTCTGCACCGTACGGTGCGACAGGCCCAACCGCCCGGCGATCTGCTTGTACGACAGCCCCTTGGCCACCAGCCGCAGCACCTCGGTCTCCCGCTCGGTGAGCCGGGGGGCGGCGTCGTACCGACCGGCCGGTGGCGTCGGCGCGGCGGCGAGCCGGCGGTACTCCCCCAGCACCAGCCCGGCCAGGCCCGGGGTGAAGACCGGCTCCCCGGCGGCGGTACGACGGACCGCGTCGAGGAACTCCGCCGGCGCGGCGGACTTCACCAGGTAGCCGGTGGCACCGGCCTTCATCGCGTCGAGCACGCCCTGCTGTTCGCCGCTGGCCGAGAGCATCAGCACCCGCACCTCGGGCAGCGCGGCGCGCAGTCCCCGGATCACCGCCACGCCGGACACGTCGGGCAGCTGGAGATCGAGCACCACCACGTCCGGACGGGTGGCCGCCGCCACCCGGATCGCCTGCCGCCCCTCCCCACTGGTGGCGACGACCTGGTGGCCGGCCTCGGTGAGGTCCCGGGCCACCCCTTCACGCCACATCGGGTGGTCGTCGACCACCATCACCCGCACCACGCTCATCCGCCCCTTCTCGGCACGACCAGTTCGATCTCGGTGCCCTCGCCCGGCGTGGCGGCGATGCGCACCTCGCCGCCGAGGTCGGCGACCCGGCCCCGGATGGACTGGGCCACCCCGAGCCTCCCCTGCCGGGCCGCCTCGACGAGGCGCCCCTCGGGGATGCCGGGGCCGGCGTCGCGCACCGACACGGTCACCGTCTCCCCCTCGTCCTCGACCAGCACCCACGCCCGGCCGCCGGCGTGCCGCTCGACGTTGTCCAGCGCCGCCGCCGTCGCCGCCGCCACCTCCCGGGCCGTCCGGGCCGGCAGCGCGACGGGGGTCGCCGGGACGGAGACCGAGACGGCCGCCGAGGCGTACCGGCCGAGCAGGGCCCGCAGGTCCAGCGCGCCGTCCTCCGCGTCGGCGGGCACCGGGTCGCCACCGGCGATGAGCGCCCGCAGCGCCGCCTCCTGCTCACCCGCGAGGCGGGCCAGCTCGCCGGCCTCCCCGTCGAGGTGGGCGCCGCGCCGCTGCACCAGCGCCAGCACCTGGAGCACCGAGTCGTGGATCCCCCGGGCCAGCCGCTCCCGCTCCCGGGTGGCCGCCTCCAGCTCCACCGCCCGTTGCATCCGTTCCTCGGCCGTCACCGCCAGCCGGGCCACGTGCCCGACGATCACGCCGGCGAGCAGCAGCAGGATCAACCCGGTGACCGAAGGGGTGCTGAACCCCCGGGCGGCCAGGTCCGCCACCCCGAGCAGCACCGCGGCCACCGCGCCACGCCGCCGGCCGCCGGAGACCGCCCAGGCCAGCACCGGGCCGCCCTCCCAGACCACGGCCAGGGTGGGCACGCCGGCGGCGAGTGCCTCCCGGCCGACCACCCACGGGGTCGCCGCGAGGACGGCCAGCGCCACCGCCAGGTCGGCCAGGAGCAGCGGCCAGCTCCGGTTCGCCGGCCGGGCGTACCCGGCCGTGGCCGCCGCGGACCAGGCCAGCATCACCAGCAGGACGGCCACGGCGGCGAACGGGTGGGCGTACCGGTCGGCGTCCCGGGCCACCAGGACGCAGACGTACGCCAGCGAGGCGAACCGGAAGACGGCGATGGACCGCCAGAGCGGGTCCGCGAAACCACCCGGCGACGACGGCATGGCGACACGATGCCACACTCCGCTGGGCTAACCCCCGAGCCGGCCCGCGTCGGATGGAGAACCCTGACGTACGGTGGAAATGTCGCGAATACCTCCGAGACCCGCCGTCGGGACAGGGCCATGACGAACGCAGATCCGCCACCACCGCGTACGGTTGTGCCCATCGAACCCGCACTTCTCATCGCCCAGGCCTTCGACCAGGCACAGGTGACCGAGCTGCGACACTCGGTCGGCTCCTGCGCGCAGTCGGCCGGGCTGGGCGGCCAACGCCTGGACGACTTCGTGCTGGCGGTCAACGAGCTGATCACCAACGCCGTCCGGCACGGCGGTGGGCGGGGCTGGCTGCGGCTCTGGCGACACGCCGACACGGTCGTCTGCGAGGTCACCGACCACGGGGGTGGCATCAGCGCGCAGCGGCTGGACGACCGGTCCCGGCCGGCTCCGGACACCGCGGGCGGCTGGGGGCTGTGGCTGGCCCGCGAGCTGAGCGACGCGATGGAGGTCGAGACCCGCCCGGGTGGCACCACGGTACGGATCAGCGCCTCCGTCGTCGCCACCCGGCACGCCGGCGCTGACTAGCGCCGCGACCCCGGCCGGCGCCGCCGCACCGGCCGGGCCCGGCGCGGCGCTCAGCCGAAGAGGGCGCTGACCGACTCGCCGTTGTGGATCCGGCGCACCGCCTCGGCCAGCGCGGGCGCCACGGAGAGGATCTCCAGCTTCGGCACCCGCTTCTCCGCCGGGATCGGCACGGTGTTGGTGCAGACGATCTCCAGCACCCCGTCCTGCGCGCCGAGTCGTTCCAGGGCGCCGCTGGAGAACAACCCGTGGGTGCAGGCGAGCCGGATCGAGCGCACGTTCCGCTCCCGGAGGTGGGCCATCAGCTCGATGACCGTGCTGCCCTTGGCGATCTCGTCGTCCAGGACGATCACGTCCCGGTCGGCGACGTCGCCGATCACCGTGCTGATCTTGACCCGGTCGTCGCTGAACCGCTGCTTGGCACCGGCGGCGACCGGGGTGCCCAGCATCCGCGCGAACGCCGCCGCCTCCTTGGCGTTGCCCAGATCCGGGGAGACCACGACGGTGTTGCTCAGGTCGTACCGGCGGAAGTGCGAGGCCAGCTCGCGCAGCGCGTGCAGGTGGTCGACCGGGACGCTGAAGAAGCCGTGCACCTGCGGCGAGTGCAGGGTCAGCGCCAGCACCCGGTGAGCTCCGGCGGAGGTGAGCAGGTCCGCGACGAGCCGGCCGCCGATGGAGATGCGCGGGGCGTCCTTCTTGTCCGACCGGGCGTACGCGTAGTGCGGCAGCACCACCGTGATCCGTCCGGCGGACGCGCCCCGGGCGGCGTCGATCATGAGCAGCAGCTCGACCAGGTGCTCCTGCACCGGGGGCACCAGCGGCTGGATCAGGAAGACGTCCCGCTCCCGGCAGTTCGCCTGCAACTGCACCTCGAGGCAGTCGTTGGCGAACCGGGACACCCGCACGGGATGCAGGGGAACGTCGAGGTGGGCGCAGATCTCGGCGGCGAGGTCGGGATGGGCGGTTCCGCTGAAGACGGCGATGTCACGCACGTTCCCAGATCGTACGGGCCGGCACCTGTTCTCCGGGGGCGGCCCCGCCGGGTACGGTGCCGCCATGACCGGAGAGTACGTCGCCGCCATCGACCAGGGCACCACCTCGTCCCGGTGCATCGTCTTCGACCGGGCCGGGGAGATCGTCTCCGTGGCCCAGCGCGAGCACCGGCAGATCTTCCCCCAGCCGGGCTGGGTGGAGCACGACGCCGAGGAGATCTGGTCCCACGTCCAACTGGTGGTCCGGGACGCGCTGGAGGACGCCGGCACCGGCCCGGCGGGGCTGGCGGCGGTGGGTATCACCAACCAGCGGGAGACCACCGTCATCTGGGACCGGGCCACCGGCCGCCCGGTGGCCAACGCCATCGTCTGGCAGGACACCCGCACCGGCCCGCTGCTGCGCGAGCTGGCCGAGGCGTACGGGGAGCAGAAGCTGCGCGAGCGGACCGGCCTGACCCTGGCCACCTACTTCGCCGGGCCGAAGCTGCGCTGGTTGCTGGAGAACGTCGACGGGCTGCGCGAGCGCGCGGAGCGGGGCGAGGTGCTCTTCGGCACCATGGACAGCTGGCTGATCTGGAAGCTGACCGGGCGGCACGTCACCGACGTGACCAACGCCAGCCGGACCATGCTGATGGACCTGGAGACCCTCGACTGGGATCCGGAGCTGCTCGACGTCATGCGGGTGCCGGCGGCGATGCTGCCGGAGATCCGCTCCTCCGCCGAGGTGTACGGCACCGCCGACGGGCTGCTGCCCGGGGTGCCGGTGGCCAGCGCCCTGGGCGACCAGCAGGCCGCCCTGTTCGGGCAGACCTGCTTCCAGCCGGGCGAGGCGAAGTGCACCTACGGCACCGGCAGCTTCCTGCTGCTGAACACCGGGGCCAGCCCGGTCCCCTCCACGCACGGCCTGCTCACCACCGTGGCGTACCGGATCGACGGCCATCCGGCCGCGTACGCCCTGGAGGGGGCGATCGCGGTGACCGGATCGCTGGTGCAGTGGCTGCGCGACAACCTGGGCCTGATCTCCTCCGCCCCGGAGGTGGAGGAGCTGGCCCGCACGGTCGACGACAACGGCGGCTGCTACGTGGTGCCGGCCTTCTCCGGGCTGTTCGCGCCGCACTGGCGCAGCGACGCCCGGGGGGTGATCGCCGGGCTGACCGGCTACATCACCAAGGGGCACCTGGCCCGCGCGGCGCTGGAGGCGTCGGCCTGGCAGACCCGGGAGGTCATCGACGCGATGAACGCCGACTCGGACGTGGCGCTGCGCCGGCTCCGGGTCGACGGCGGGATGACGGCGAACGGGCTGCTGATGCAGTTCCTCGCCGACGTCCTCGACGTGCCGGTGGTGCGGTCGCGGATCACCGAGACCACCTGCCTCGGCGCGGCGTACGCGGCCGGCCTGGCGGTCGGCTTCTGGCCGGACCTGGCCACCCTGCGGACGCAGTGGCGGGCGGACGCCCAGTGGGAGTCCACGATGACGCCCGCACGCCGCGACCGGGAGCTGCGCCAGTGGCGCAAGGCCGTCGCCCGCACGCTGGACTGGGTGGAGTGACGGCCCGGCTGCGCGGCGGGGACGCCGGGGCGCCGCCCCCGGTCAGGCCCAGCGGTTGCCGGTGAGCTTCTCGTAGACGTCGACGTAGCGGGCCCGGGTCGCCTCGACCACATCGGCGGGCACCTCGGGCGCCGGCGGCTGCTTGTCCCAGCCGCTGTGCACGGCCCAGTCCCGGACGTACTGCTTGTCGTAGGAGAACTGGGTACGGCCGGGCTGGTACGACTCGGCCGGCCAGAACCGGGACGAGTCCGAGGTGAGCAGCTCGTCGCCGATCATGAGGGTGCCGTCGGCCGCCCATCCCAGCTCGATCTTGGTGTCGGCGATCAGGATGCCCCGGTCGGCGGCGAGTTCCGCGCCCCGGCGGTAGACGTCGAGGGTGATCTGCCGCAACCGCTCGGCGGTCTCGGCGCCGACCTTCTCCACCACCTGGGCGAAGGTGATCGGCTCGTCGTGTTCCCCCACCGGCGCCTTGGTCGACGGGGTGAAGATCGGCTCGGGCAGGATCGACGCCTCGACCAGCCCGCGCGGCAGCTCGACCCCGGAGACCCTGCCGGTGGCCTGGTACTCCTTCAGGCCACCGCCGGTGAGATAGCCGCGCGCCACGCACTCGACCGGCACCATGTCCAGCCGGCGGCACCGGATCGCCCGGCCGGCGAACTCCGCCGGCACGTCGGTGGCGGACAGGACGTGGTGTGGCACCACGTCGGCGAGCCGATCGAACCACCAGAGCGAGAGCGCGGTGAGCAGTTTGCCCTTGTCGGGGATCGGGGTCGGCAGCACCACGTCGTAGATCGAGATGCGGTCGGAGGCGACCAGGATCAGGTCGTCACCGTCGGCGTAGACGTCCCGTACCTTGCCCGAGTGCAGAAGTTCCACGCGGCCTAGTAGACCACGCGGCGGGCGACGCCCGGGGGGCCGCACCGGGCGTCGCCCGCCGCCGTGAGGCGGGTTCAGATCCGGGCGCCGAGGTCGGTCCCGGCCGCCGGTCGCAAGAAGTTCGACGACCGGATGGCCCCCTCCGGGGTACGCGGACCGGTGATCACGCTCGAGTCGGTGCTGGCCAGGTCGGCGTCGCCCCAACTGGACTTGATGTTCCAGGAGTTCCCGCTGCCGGTGGCGGAGCCGAGGCTGACCGCCGTCTTGTTGCGCACCGACAGGTTCCGGGTGACGGTGGACTTCGACCGGGAGACGTTGAAGCCGGTCCCGCCGTTGCGGTACGCGGTGTTGCGGTCGAAGACCAGCGCCCCGGGGTTGCCGTTGTCGACGAAGCCGCCGGTGGCGTTGGCGAAGGCGATGCTGTTGCGGATCACGTGGGCGGCCGGCGGGTCGGGGTCGCCGCCGCCCATCTTGAAGCCGTTGCCGTCTCCGGCGAAGTCGGGGAACCCCCAGCGGTTGACCCCGTTCCCCCAGGCCACCGAGTTCTCGACGCGGATCGGCGAGGTGAACAGCCAGGCGTCGAAGCCGTCGTCGACGTTGTTCCAGAGCCGGGCTCCCCGGACCACGTTGCCGGTGCCGGAACCCTCCTTGATCGCCAGGCCGTCGGCGCTCTCGCCGTTCTTGCGGGGGTCGCGGTTGCCGTAGCTGTCCAGGTTCAACACCTGGTTGTCGTTCGAGGCGCCCTGGATCTGCAGCCCGCTCTCGTAGTTGTCCCGGGTGACCAGCCGGTCGAAGACGACGTGGTGGCAGTCCCGGCAGTACACCCCGTACGGACCGTTGGCGATCTCCAGCCCGACGATGGTCCAGTGCCCGGCCTTCTCGATGTGCAGCACGCCGCGCTGGGCGTTGGGCAGGCTGCCACCCACCGGGGCCGGGGTTCCCGGCAACTGCTCCCCGTCGAGCAGCACCCGCTCCGAGCCGTACCGGCTGACGGTGATGGGCGCGGTGGCGGTGCCGCTCTTGGTGATCTGGACGTTGCCGGTCGGCGCGTACGTGCCGCCCCGGATGAGAATCCTCGTGCCGGGTCCGGCCAGGTCGACGGCCCGCTGGATGGTTCGCAGCGGTGCGGCGACCGTGCCGGCCGCGGAGTCGTTGCCGTTGGTGGCGACCACCAGCTCGGCGGGGGCCGCCGTGGCGGGTGCCGGGACCACGGCCAGGACACCGAGGACGGCCAGGGCCAGGGTCGCGGCTGCGGTGGGCAGCGGGTGGGATGTTCGCGGTCCGGTGGGTACGGTCATGAGGCACTCCGGTGTGGTGGCGGACGGTCGGCCCGGAAAGCGCTTTCCAGGCCCACCTCGCACGATACGAGTGACACATATTGATGTCAATCACTGCATCTGTCACCCGGCCGGCACCGACGACCACCGGGGCGTTGACACCCTGCCTCGGGGCCTGCGTGAATGATCCGGCCTCGTCCACCTGCCCAGGAGCTCCCCGTGCCCGATGCCCGTCCCCCGATCCCCCGGTCCCGCGTCGACCCGGCCCGGCGGCGGCTGCTCGGCGCACTGCTGGCGGTGCCGGCGTTCGCCGCCGGCGGGCTCAGCGGCTGCCGCCAGGAGGTGACCGGCCACACCGACGACGGACCGGTCGAGCTGTCCGTCTTCTGGTTCGGCGACACCCCGCGGGCCCAGGCGACCGAGCGGGCCCTGCGGCTCTACTCCGCCCGCAACCCCCGGGTCACCTTCCGGGTGACCTGGCAGGGTGTGGACGGCTACTACGACCGGCTCGCCACCCAGTCCGCCGGCGGCAACGTGCCGGACCTGTTCCAGCTCGACGAGTCGGTGCTGACCGAGTACGCGCAGCAGGGCATCACACTCGACCTCGACCCGTACACCACGGACGGCCGGCTCGACCTGAGCGACCTGCCCCCCGGACTGGCCGAGTACGGCCGGGTGGACGGACGCACCGTCGGCGTCCCGGCCGCGCAGACCCACGCGGCAGTCGTCTACAACAAGGACCTGCTGCGCCGGCTCGGGGTCCCGCCACCGACGGCCATGCCGTGGGCCGACTACGTGACATGGGCCGCCCGGGTGACCCGGGCCAGCAACGGCCGGGTTGCCGGCACCATGGATCCCTCGGGCGACCAGCGGACCCTGTGGCTCTGGCTACGCGGCCAGGGGGCGAAGTTCTACCAGGGGCGGCAGCTCGGCTTCGACGCGAATCTCCTGGTGGACTGGTTCGAGTTCTGGCAGCGGGCCCGGGTCGGGCGAGCCACCCCGGCGCCGGCGCTCGTCGACCGGGCCGACGGCGGCGAGCCCGCACGGCAGTTGGTCGTGACCGGGCACACCGCGGCCTCGTTCGCCTGGTCACACCAGCTTCCCGAGTTGCAGCGCCACACCAGCGACGAGCTGGCCCTGGTCGGCTGCCCCGGCCCGTCGGCCGCCGAGTGGGACCGCGCCTCGATGTACTGGGCCGGGTTCCACGGCACCCGGCACCCCGCCGTGGTGGCCGACGTCCTCCAGTTCCTCGCCACCGACGTCGAGGCCGGCCGCGTCCTCGGCACCGAACGCGGGCTCCCACCCACCCTCGCCGTACGGGAGGCCGTCACCGGGTCGCTCACCGACCCGGTGGCCAAGCGCGTCGCCGCTCTCGGCACAGCCCTGCGCGATCTGGTCGGATCCGCGCCCGCACCGCCACCCAAGGGACACGGCCGGGTGGGTGCGCTGCTCGCCGCCTCGGCCCGGACCATCCGCTCCGGGAAAGCGGGCGTACGCACCACCACCGCCACCTTCATGGCACAGGCGCAGTCCACGCTCGCCACCTGACCGCGATCCGGGCCGCCCCTCGACTGGCCCGGGGTGGGTCAGCTCGGCGGACGGTTGCGACGGTTGCGCATCAGCCGCAGGACCAGCAGGACGATCGCCACGACCACCACGAGACAACACAGCAGGCCGAGGAAGCCGCCGCCCCGGCCCTTGCGCCGCGCCGCCTCCACCACCAGCTCACCGGTGCCCGTGGACGCCCAGGCCGCGACCGGCACGAACACCGAGAGCACGACCGCACCGAGGACCGCGCTCAGTCGGCCCCACCACCTGTTCCAAGAAGACATGCCTCCATCCTGACCGAGATGCGCAACCTCGGCACTCGGACGGGCCGGAACGCCCTGTCGACCAGCCGCACGTGGGACACGGACCTCGGGCCTCGGAACAGCGAACGGCCCGAGGATGAAGATCCTCGGGCCGTTCGTCGTGGTAGCGGGGACAGGATTTGAACCTGCGACCTCTGGGTTATGAGCCCAGCGAGCTACCGAGCTGCTCCACCCCGCGTCGACTCCATAAGCCTAGCGCATCCCCGTCGTGGCGATCCGGCGGGTCCCCGGATCGGGCACCCGGCCCTCCCGGCCGACGTTCCGGGCGGGGACCGAGCCTGAAACGCGGGCCCGGCGAGTCGGAGAGGAGGCCGAAGCCTGGAGATCGCGGATGACGGACCGGGCCTCGGAACAGCGAACGGCCCGAGGATGAAGATCCTCGGGCCGTTCGTCGTGGTAGCGGGGACAGGATTTGAACCTGCGACCTCTGGGTTATGAGCCCAGCGAGCTACCGAGCTGCTCCACCCCGCGTCGGCCTGTTAACCGTAGCGCACCGGCCCCCGGACCCGCAAAACGGGCCCGGCACCCCGCACTTCGGGCCCGTTTGCGCGGCACCGCGGCATCCGCGGGCGGAGAGCGCGCGGGGCCGCGCTCCGGTGCAACTTTCGAAACGGGCTGCGTCCCTCGTGCCCGGATCGCGTCTCCCCGTTCCGGTCCTGCCCGGAGAGAAGAAGGTGGACCGGTCCGGCAGGTCGCGGACACCGGACCGGAAAGACGACGAAGCCCGCGACCTGCCGACCGGGGTCGGTCGTCGGGTCGAGGGCTTCGTCGGTGGAGCCGGTCAGGCGTTCGGCGACGGCGCCGGTGAGCCGGACGGGCTGCCGCTGGGCGCCGGGGCCGGGCTGCCAGTCGGGGCAGCCGCCCGCTGCGCCTGCTGGAACGCGGTCATCGCCTCGTCCAGCGCCTTGAGGGCTCGGCCGTACCGCTCGAAGTCGCCGGACGCCTGCGCGGCCTTGACCTCGACGATCGCCGACTGCACCCGCTCCGCGGCGGCGGCCAGCTCACCGGTCAACGGGGGCC
>NZ_SMKD01000076.1 GCF_004348595.1 Micromonospora sp. KC723 | reverse complement strand
GCGGGGTGCCGCGGGGGTGGGTACGTTGGCCGGGGCCAGGAATGGTCCGGCGGCGGTCGCCGGGGTGGGAGCGGCCCCACCGGGCAGCGGGCGCAGGATGTCGGTGGGCGTGATCGCGTCGTCGCCGGGCCGGGCCGGAACGAGCGGCCAGCGCACCAGCGTGGTGGCGGCCGAGCCGAGCGCGCCGGCCGCCACCGCGATCATCGCCCCGTAGTACGGGGCGAGCTGGTAGCGGTCGCTGGAGTCGCCCGGCCCGGCCGTCAGGTAGGCGAACGCGAGCAGCACCGGACCGGTGGCCCCGGCGGCCCCGCCGATCAGCGGGGCGTACCCCTGCCAGCGGGCCAGGCCGCCGGTCGCGGCCCCGGCGAGCAGTGCCACCGTGGGCAGCAGCACCAGCGCCAGCCGCTGCGCCGCGTCGGCGTCCAGCCAGGACGGCTCCAGCACGGCGAGGCGTACGGTGTGCAGCGGCCCGGACGACAGCAGCCCCGGCGCGACGGAGAGCAACGCGATCAACCAGACCGCGCCGGTCAGCATGGCCATGTTCCAGCCCAGCGGCGGCCTCAGCAGAACGGCGCAGGCTGCTCCCGCGCCCACCAGAGCCCCGACCGTCGCACAGACCCCGACGGCCCCCGGTTGGGCGACGGCGCCGAGCACGGCGGCCCGCGCGGGCTGCATGCACAGCGGGGCGACCACGGTGGCGCCGAGCGCGGCGGCACCGGCGACGGCGAGCTGGAGGCCGGTGCTCTCGGATACCCCGTCCCGGCGGGCGAGCCGCCCGGCGACGACCGCCCCGGCCACGGCGGCGGCCATCGCGAACCAGCCCACCCAGGCGAGCTGGGCAGGCCACCGATTGACCGTGCCGTCGGTGAAGGCACCGGTGAGCCGGATGATGCCGAAGCCGTACGCGATGCCGAGCTGGCCGGCCCCGGCCAGCACGCTCACCCCGAGTGCGGTGAGCAGCGGTCTGCCCCACGTCCGAAAGGCCATGTCCGGCACGTTACGGCCCGTTGCGCCCGATCGCCACTGTGGCGCGGCGAGGCGTCGACCTGGGGTTACTTCAGCTCGACCAGCCGGGCCAGGTACGTCGTGTCGCCGATGTTGGTGAGCATGTGGATGGCACCGGGGTCCCGGTAGACCACCCCACCGGTGGGCTCGTCGGCGTCGA
Organism: Micromonospora sp. KC723; assembly: GCF_004348595.1. GTDB lineage: Bacteria > Actinomycetota > Actinomycetes > Mycobacteriales > Micromonosporaceae > Micromonospora. Next base: position 25,015 of record NZ_SMKD01000076.1, on the reverse strand, counting down.
TCAGGGTGCCGTCGACGGTCTGCACCACGTTCTTCGCCCCCTGAATCGCCACCACCAGGTACGGGTGGTCGTGCCGGTGCAGCGGCTGGCGCTCGCCCGGTTCCAGCCGGATGTGCCACACCCGGACCTTGTCGTTCTCGAAGACGATCTCCTGCCCGACCGGGCCGAGCGCGGCGTCGTGGGTGGTGTCGGTCATCGGGTTCCGTCCAGTTGGGGGAGCACCTCGGCGGCGATGAGCTCCAGGTGGTCCAGGTCGTCCAGTTCGATCAGGCGCAGGTGCACCCGGGTGGCCCCGGCCGCGGCGAACTCGCCGAGCCGGTCGACGAGCTGTGCGGGAGAGCCGACCACCGGGTCCTCCGGTGGCAGGGCGCTCGCGACGTGCAGCGGGGCCGCCCGTCGCCGGGCCTCCGCGTCGGTGCGTCCGATCGCCACCACCACCCCGGCGGAGAGCACCAGGGGCGCCCTTCCCGACCCGGTACGTCCGGTCCGGTCGCAGGCCTCACGTACTCGCTCGTAGGCGGCGGCGGTCTCCTCGACCGACGTGAACGGCATGTTGAACTCGTCGGCGTACCGGGCGGCCAGCTCGGGGGTGCGTTTCGGGCCGCGCCCGCCGATGATCACCGGTGGCCCGGGCTGCTGCACGGGTTTGGGCAGCGCGGGGGCGTCCACCAGCCGGTAGTGCTGCCCCGTGTGGTTGAAGCTGGCGCCGACCGGGGTACGCCACAGGCCGGTGAGGATCTCCAGCTGCTCGGCGAGCCGGTCGAAGCGTTCGGCCACCGGCGGGAAGGGAATGCCGTACGAGGTGTGCTCCCGTTGGTACCAGCCGGCGCCGATGCCCAGCTCGACGCGACCGCCGCTCATCTGGTCCACCTGGGCCACCATCACGGCCAGCGGCCCGGGGAGCCGGAAGGTGGCCGAGCTGACCAGGGTGCCGAGCCGGATCCGGGAGGTCTCCCGGGCCAGCGCGGCGAGGGTGAGCCAGGCGTCGGTGGGGCCGGGCAACCCCGCTGTTTCCCCCATCGCCTGATAGTGGTCGGCGCGGAAGAAGCCGTCGAACCCGCCGGCCTCGACCAGGCGCGCGAAGCGCAGCTGGTCGTCGTAGCTCGCGCCGCGGTGCGGTTCGGTGAAGACAGCCACCCGCATGCTCATCGTCCCTCCATCCCGACCGGTGCCGGCGCCTCGCGTTCCATCAGCAGCTCGTGCAGCTCGGCGCTGACCCGGGCCACGTCGGCCAGGTGGGCGTTGCGGCCGAGGGTGCGCGGCCGGGGGATCGTCACCGGGACGACCCTGCGGATCCGGCCCGGGCGTGGGCTGAGCACGACCACCCGGTCGGCCAGCAGCACCGCCTCGTCGATGGAGTGGGTGACGAAGACGACGGTCGCTCCGGTCTCCATGTGCACCCGCTGCAGTTCGCCGGAGAGTTCCTCGCGGGTGAGCGCGTCCAGGGCGGAGAAGGGTTCGTCCATCAGCATCACCCGGGGTTCGCCGATCAGGGACCGGCACAGCGACACCCGCTGTTGCATGCCGCCGGAGAGTTCGTGTGGCAGCCGCTTCTCGAAGCCGCCGAGCCCGGCCATGTCGAGCAGCCGGCGGGCCCGGTCGCGGTGTTTCGCCCGGCTCCAGCCGAAGATCTCCGCCGGCAGCAGCACGTTGTCGAGCACGGTGCGCCAGGGGAGCAGGGCGGGCCGCTGGAAGAGCATGGCGATGTCGCGGCGCGGCCCGGTGACCCGGTCACCGCCGACGGTGATCTCGCCGCCGGTCGTCGGCAACAGACCGGCGACCATCCGCAGCAGGGTCGACTTGCCGCAGCCGGAGCGGCCGAGCACCGCGACGAACTCGCCCTCGGCGACGTCGAGGTCGATGCCGCGCAGCGCCTCCACCTGCCCGGACCGGCCGGCGAACGTACGCGACACGTCGGCGAGTCGGATCATCTCCGCCGGGCCTCCCCTGAGTGATGGATCAGAATCGGACAAACACTATCCGGGGTTCCGCCCTCGCGCACCGTCCGGGGTGGAACGCCAGTTGTTTCCGATCCGCAATCCACGCCGACTGGCGTCGTCACCGTGGGATTCTCGTACGCTGTCGGCGCGAAGAGTCCCTTCACGACGGTGGTGCCGTCTCCCCCTCGCGCCGGTGCCGCCTGACCAACGACCCCTCCGGGTGAGCAGAGCCCGGTCGGAAAGGACATGGTGCACAGATGACAAGGCTGACCCGTACGGTCGCCGCGGCCGCCCTGGCCGCCGCTCTCGCCCTGGTCTCCGGATGCAGCGGCGACGACGACAAATCCAACGCCGGCGCCGGCGATGGCAAGACGCCGGAGAAGGTGACCTATCTCACCTCGTTCGGCAACTTCGGCCGCGACTCGTACGCCTGGGTGGCCAAGGAGAAGGGCTTCTTCAAGGAGGCCGGCTTCGACGTGGAGATCAAGCCGGGCCAGGGCACCGGCTCGGTCATCCAGACCGTCGTGGGCGGTCAGGCCGACTTCGGCCCGATCGACCTGACCGGTGGCCTGCTCCAGCTCGGCAACGGCGCCGCGAAGGACTTCGTCGCGGTGGCGGCGATCCAGCAGCGCACCATGGCCGCCGTGGTCAGCGTCGAGGGCAAGAACATCGCCACGCCGAAGGACCTCGAGGGCAAGAAGCTCGCCGACACCCCCACCTCCGTGGTGCGTCTGCTCTTCCCGACGTACGCCCGCCTGGCCGGTGTGGACGCCAGCAGGGTCACCTTCGTCAACGGCGAGGCGCAGACCCTGATGGGCATGCTGGCCTCCGGCACCGTCGACGGCATCGGCCAGTTCGTGGTGGGCCAGCCCACCGTCGAGACGGTCACCAAGAAGAAGCCGGTCGTGCTGCCGTACAGCGACGTGATGACCGATCTCTACGGCAACGCGCTGATCACCTCCAGCAAGCTCGCCAAGGAGAAGCCGGAGACGGTCAAGCGCTTCACCGCGGCGCTGCTCAAGGGCCTGGAGTACGCCCTGGCCAACCCGCAGGAAGCCGCCGAGCTGCTGAAGAAGAACGTCCCCGCGACCGTGCCGGCCGCGGCTGCCGCCGAACTCCAGCTGATGGCCGCCTACGTCCGCTCCAGCAACTCCGGCACCGCCATCGGCACGCTGGACAGCGAGCGGGTCGCCAAGAGCATCGCGCTGTTGCAGGGGGCGGGCGCGCTCAAGTCGAACATCACGCCGGACCAGATCATCGACTTCAACCTCACGCCGAAGGCCTGATCGCCGACCAACCGGGCCACGGGGGTGCGGTCACCGGGACGCCTGGTGACCGTACCCCCGTCGCGTGCCGGCCGCGGCCGGCAGGAGAGGAATGAGAGACCGTGACACGGATGCGTACCCCCTCCGGGCCGGCCGGGACGAAGCCGCCGGCGGTGGCCGCCACGACCCCGACCACGCCGCCCCGCACGTCGGAGTGGCGGGCCGGGGCCGTCGGCCTGCCGCTGCTCGGCCTACTGATCGCGTTGGCCGTCTGGTGGCTGGTCACCGCCGGGCTGGAACTGGTCCACCCGGCGTCGCTGCCCCCACCGCAGGACGTCTGGGCCGCGCTGTCGGGCACCGCCGACGTGCTGCTGCCGGCGTTGGGCGTGACCACGTCGATGACGCTGCTCGGCTTCCTGCTCTCGACGGTCGCCGGGGTGCTGATCGGGATGGCGCTGGCCGCCTCCCGGCGGGTGGAGCGGATGTTCGCGCCGCTGCTGGTGGCGGTCAACGCGGTACCGAAGATCGCCCTGGGCCCGCTGCTGGTGGTCTCGGTCGGCTGGGGCGAGAAGCCGATTCTGACCATGGTCTTCCTGCTCTGCTTCTTTCCGATCGTGCTCTCCACGGCGACCGGGCTGACCACCACCCCGGCGGACCTGGCCGAGTTGGCCCGGTCGCTGAACGCCTCCTGGTGGCAGGCGTTCCGCAAGGTCCGCTTTCCGGCAGCCCTCCCGCAGATCTTCGTCGGGCTCAAGGTGGCGATGCCGCTGGCCGCGATCGGCGCGGTGATCGGGGAGTTCTACTCCGACAAGCCCGGCCTGGGCTACCAGATCCTCCAGTACAACGGCATCGGGGACACCGCCACGGCCTGGGCGGCCATCGTGCTGATCGCCCTCATGAGCATCGTGCTCTACGCAGCCCTCTCCCTGGTCGAGCGCCTGGCCCTGCCCTGGCTGCGGGCCACCACCAGCGCCCGCTGACGGGTCACGCGGGGCCCGGTGGCCGGGGTCAGCCCGCCAACCGCCAGCGTCCGCCGCGCGCGACCAGCGTCGTCAACGCCTGCGGCATCAGCCCGGAGTGGTTGTCCGGGGTCATCCGGATCGGTCCGGAGAGACCGTCCATCTGGGAGGTCTCGAGCACGTCGCGCAGGGCGTCCCGGTCGATCGTGTCACCGCCGGCCCGCCGGACGGCGTCGACGATCAGCTGGACGGCGTCGGCGGCGAAGGAGGAGAACCCGTTGTAGCCGCCGAACCGGGCGGTGTAGGCCTGGAACCACTGCCTACGGGCGGCCTTGGCGGGACTGGTGGCGATGACGTCGTCGATCACCATGGTCTGGGTGAAGATCAGGGTGGCCTTCTCGGTGGAGCGGGCGGCGCCGCCGAGGAAGAGGTCACCGGCCGCCGCCGCGTCGAGGAAGAGCGACCCGGTGAAGTCCGCCTCCCGCACGCCGGTGGCGGCGAGCGCGGCCTGCTCCGGCGGGGTCCAGATGACCAGCGCCTGCGGGCTGCCGGCGGTCAGTCGGCGGACCTGTTGCGACACGTCGGTGTCGGTGGCACGGACCGACTCGCTGCGGGACAGCCGGATACCGACCTTGTCGAACTCACCACGCAGCGCGGACAGGCCCTCCCGGCCGTAGTCGTCGTCGCTGTGCAGGACGGCAGCCCGCCGGACCCCCTTGCGACGCAGTTCGGTGGTGAGCACCGCGGCGCTGTCCGCCGCGTTGGGGGCCAGCTTGAAGACGTACCGTCGGTCGGCGACCGGATCGCTGACGGCACCGGACGCGGCGAGCGCGATGGTGGGGATCTTCTTCTCGTTGATGGTCCGGACCGCCCCGACGGCGCATTCGTTGCAGCCGCCCATGATGATCGCGCTGACCGAGGAATCGTTGCTGAAGTCGCCGATGTTGCGCAGCGACTCGCTGGCGTCGGAACGGTTGTCCTTCACCCGCAGCTCGATCCTCCGCTCGCCCAGCGCACCCGAGGAGTTGAGCTGCTCGACCTTCAGTTCCAGCGCCCGCTGGTACGCCTTGCCGATCGGCGCGGAGGCACCGGAGAGCTCCAGGTCGGCGGCGACGACGATCGGTGTGCTGTCCTCCTGCTCCGCGCCGAACGAGCAGCCGGTGAGCGTGGTGGCCAGTACGGCCGATGCGAGCGCCACGATGGTCGCGGAGCGGATGGGGCTCAACTCAGTCCTCCAGATGCGGCGCGGGCGAAGCCCCGTCACCGCCGCTAGTGCCCGTCCTCAGTAGAGAAACGGGATTGCCTGCCGTACGGTGTGCGCGAAGCCTGCAAAACCTTGCCAATGCCGGGGTGCCGCGGTCAAGCGCGGAGCACCGGGGGAGAGGTTTCGGGACGGCTTTCCCACATGTTGGCGTCATCAAATATTTACAGATGCTCACTCCGCAGAGGCGACCAGCCACTCTGGAGTGACAATGCCTGTTCAGAGTGTGCGCGGGAATGAGGCCCGAAGGTGACCAGGTCGCCGGCTGAGCGGTTCCCGTCCCACTGCGGCTTCCCAAACGCGATCATCTCTGATGAAATCGCGGCCGTGCCGCGCGTGGCGCTCTCCGCCGCACCAGGCGTGGTCGGCGGGGCAGGCGCGGAAGAAACGACGGAGGCGATGTCGTGAGCACCGGACCGACGACCCTGCCCGAAATCGGCAAGACCGCCGACCGCGACCGGGGGCGGCGGCTGCCCCGGCTGCGGGACGTCCGGATCCGGTCCAAACTCGCCCTCATTCTGGTGGTCCCACTCGCCGCGGTCATCGCTCTGGCAACTATCCGACTCGTCTCCACCGGTGAGGGCGCCGTCGACGCCACCCGGATCAGGTCGATGACAGCGCTCTCGGCCGACGTCTCCGCCCTCACCCAGAACCTGCACAAGGAGCGGATGGCTGCGGCCGTCTACCTGGCCAACCCGCAACAGCGGGTCGACGACTACAACCTGCGGGTACGGGCCACCGACGAGCGGATCACCGAGTACCGCGCCGAGCGCGACCGGGTCGGCGACGTGCCGTCCGACGTGCAGGACCGGCTGACGGTCATCGACGAGCACCTGGAAACGCTCAACGGCACCCGCCAGGAGGTGCTCGACCGCCGGCAGATGCCGGTCGCCTCGGCCACCCTGCGGTACGGCATCATCCTCACCGACCTGGTCGCTTACGGCGACGCCCTGGCGCAGCTCCCCGGGCAGGACAGCCTCGCGGACGCCCGGCGGGCGGTCGCCGCGTTCAGCCGCGCGAAGGCGGCGGTCGCCGAGGAGGAGGCCGTCGCGTACACCGCGCTCAGCGGCGGCCAGGTCGACGAGGAGCAGTTCTCCGCCTTCGTCACCACGCTGACCGGGCAGCAGGAGGCCCTGGGCGCCTTCTCGCTGGCCGCCGCGCCCGACCAGCGTGCCCTGGTCGAGGGCACCGTCTCCGGTGACGCGGTCGGTCTCGCCGACCGGGTGGCCGCCGACATCACCCGCTCGGTCGGGCAGCAACCGCTGGTCAGCGCGGCCGACGCGGCGGCCTCGATCGGCGCGGTCAACGACCTCATGCGGTGGGCGGAGATCCGACTCCAGGACCGGCTGCTCGACCGGGCCGAGGAGGCCCGCAGCGACGTCATCCGGCAGGCCGTGGTGGAGTCGGTGCTGGTGCTGCTCACCCTGGCCATCGCCGTCTCCCTCGCGGTGGTGCTGGCCCGCTCGCTCAACCACTCGCTGCGCCGGCTGCGCGAGGGCGCCCTCTCGGTGGCCAACCACGACCTGCCGGACGCGGTGAAGCGGTTGCAGAACATGGGCAGCGTCGGCGACGGCGGCGTGGAGGAGATCGTCCGCCAGGTCCGCGACCCGATCCGGCTGGAGAACAGGGACGAGGTGGGGCAGGTGGCCCTGGCCTTCAACGTCGTCCACCGGGAGGCCGTCCGGGTCGCCGCCGAGCAGGCGGCCCTGCGGACCAGCGTCTCGGCGATGTTCCTCAACCTGGCCCGCCGGTCGCAGACCCTGGTCGACCGGATGATCGGCGAGCTGGACGCCATCGAGCGCGGCGAGGAGGACCCGAAGCGTCTCGCCCAGCTCTTCGAACTCGACCACCTGGCCACCCGGATGCGCCGCAACGACGAGAACCTGCTCGTCCTCGCCGGCGCCGACTCGGCCGTGCCGCGCCGTGACGACGCGCTGCTGGTGGATGTGCTGCGGGCCGCCCAGTCCGAGGTCGAGCTCTACAACCGGATCGAGTTCGGCACCGTCGACACCGACGTCTCGGTGGCCGCCCACGCGGTCAACGACGTGGTGCGCCTCGTCGCCGAGCTGCTCGACAACGCGACCCGTTTCTCGCCGCCGACCACCACCGTGGTCGCCGACGGCCGCCGGATCCGTGACTACGTGCTGATCCAGATCGAGGACCGTGGCCTGGGCCTCAACGAGGAGCAGCTCGACTCGCTGAACCGCCGGCTGGCCGCGCCGCCGAGCGTGGACGTGGCCGCGTTCCGGTTGATGGGTCTGGCCGTGGTGAGCCGGCTCGCCTCCCGCTACGGCATCCGGGTGGAGCTGCGCCGCAATGTCGAGGGCGGCACCGTCGCCCAGATCACCCTGCCGAACTCCACGGTGGTGCTCCCCTCGCACCGGGGCCGGGACACCGCACTGCCCCGGCAGCGGCAGCCGATGGCGGTCGAGCAGGCCTCGGCGGGCCTCGGCGAGCCGGCGACCGCCGGGCGGGCCGGCGCGGCCACCCTCACCGACCAGTGGCGGACCACCCCGCCGGCCCCCGCCCCGTGGCGACCGCCGGTCGACGGGCGGGACAGCGCCCCGGCGGTCGGGTTCGGCGTCCCGGTCCCGGCCGTGCCCACCTCCGCCGTGCCGGCCTCGGCGGCGCCCGCCTCCGCCGCACCGGCCTCGGGGCCGCCGGCCGAGTCGTCGTACGGCTTTTCCGTCGGCACCCCGACGGTGGCCAACCCGGTCATCAGCCCGCTGCCGAGGCGGGCGCCGGTGGCCGAGCCCGCGCCGACGCTGCCGCTCGGGCCGGTCGCCGGGGCGTCCACCGCCGAGCCTCCCGCTGCGGCGCCCACCCCGTTCACCCCGGCGGCGCCGTTCGCCGCCGCCCCGGCGTCGGCCGCTCCCGCGGCGGCGTACCCGGCCACCGTGCCGGCCGCGCCGGTGGTCACCCGCCCGGAACGCCCGGCGGACTCGCCGATCTTCCGGGAGATGGAGGCGGTCTGGTTCCGTTCCCACGGGGACGACGCCACCGCGATCTTCACCCGGCCCAACTTCGACGAGGAGCCACCAGCCGTGGCGCGGCCGGACGACACCCCGTCGACCCCGTCCCGACCGCCGCTGCCGACCCGGGTGCCGAGCGCCCCGAACGCGGCCGGGACCCCGTCGGTCACGCCACCCTCGTCGTACCCGCCGCCGCCGGCGGCACCGGCGCCGTCCCCCGTCCCACCGTCCGGTTCCGAGTCGGAGGCCTGGCGGACCGCGGCCGACGACGGCTGGTCGCGGGCGACCCGCGCCGCCGAGCCGGCCAACGGGGGCACCACCCGTTCGGGGCTGCCGAAGCGGGTACCCCAGGCCCAGCTCGTCCCGGGCGGCATCGAGCCGAAGGGGGGCCGGGACCGCAGCCGGCGCACCCCGGACGAAGTACGCGGTCTGCTCTCCGCCTACCACCGCGGTGTGCAGCGCGGCCGATCCGCCGGTACGGACCAGAACAGCACCTCGACCAAGGAGACGCGCCGATGAACAGGCCAGCGGCCATGCAGGACATGGGTTGGCTGCTCACCAACTTCGCCGACAGCGTGGCGGGCATCGCCCACGTGGTGGCGGTGTCCGCGGACGGGCTGCTGCTCGCCTCCTCCCGGGACCTGCCGCCGGACCGGGCGGACCAACTGGCGGCGATCACCTCCGGTGTGGTGAGCCTGACCGAGGGCGCCGCCCGGATGTTCAGCGCGGGCGGTGTGCTCCAGACCGTCATCGAGATGGACAGCGGCTACCTGTTCCTGATGTCGATCAGTGACGGGTCGTCGATGGCCGTGCTCGCCGCCCGCAGCTGCGACGTCGGCCAGGTCGGCTACGAGATGGCCCTGCTGGTGGAGCGGGTGGGCGCCGCACTGGTGCCGCTGCCACGCGACGCGGTGCGCTCCTGACCGGCACGGTACGACGCCGGGCGCGTTCGCGTCCGGCGAGGAACGGGGGATCCGGCACCGGTGCGGCGCCGGGCGGGAGGAGGTGATCACGGATGGAACCACGGCGGGACCCGCGCGGTGCGTTGGTGCGACCGTACGCGGTCACCCGGGGGCGTACCGAGCCGAGCCGGGACATCGCCCTGGAGGCGGTCATGTCGGCCACTCCCACCCAGGCCGCCGAGGCACGGTTCGCCGGCTACGACAAGTACCGCATCGCCACGGTCTGCGAGGGTCGGGCGCAGTCGCTGGCGGAGATCGCCGCGTACACCCGGATGCCGCTGGGCGTCACCCGGGTGCTGGTCGCCGACATGGTGGCCGAGGGCCTGCTGACGCTACACACTGCCGCTCCCGCCACGGGCTACGAGGAGCGAATGAACCTGCTGGGAAGGGTGCTAAGTGGACTTCGCGAACTATGACCCCGCCGGGGCGCGCCGCAGCCGGGAGATCATCTCCGCGAAGATCGTGGTCGCGGGTGGTTTCGGCGTCGGCAAGACGACCCTGGTGGGGGCGATCTCCGAGATCACGCCGCTGACCACCGAGGCGCTGATGACGGCGGCCGGGGTGGGCATCGACGATCCGTCGAAGGTGCCCGGCAAGGAGACCACCACGGTCGCCATGGACTTCGGCCGGATCACCATGGCGCAGGACCTGATCCTGTACCTCTTCGGCACCCCCGGCCAGACCCGCTTCTGGTTCATGTGGGACGAGATCATCCGTGGTGCGGTGGGCGCGGCCGTGCTGGTGGACACCCGCCGGATCACCGACGCCTTCGCGCCGCTGGACTACTTCGAGAACCGCCGACTGCCGTACGTGGTGGCGCTGAACCGGTTCGACGGCGCACCGCACTACGAACTGGAGGAGATCCGCGAGGCGCTGGCCGTCCCGTCGGACGTGCCGCTGGTGCTGTGCGACGCCCGGGACCGGGAGTCGGTGAAGCGGGTGCTGGTGACCGTGGTCGAGCACGCCATGCAGCGTCTCGAGGCCGAGCACGGCCGCGGGTACGCCCCGGTCGGCTGAGCCGCGGGGGCCGCCGCCCAACCCCGTCATGCGGAACATGGCGGTGTCGGAAGACTTCCGACACCGCCATGTTCCGCATCCGGCGTCAGCCCCCGCCGGGCCGGCCTGTCAGTCGACCCGGAGGCGGTAGCCGCGCTTGACCACGGTCTGCACCACGCGGGGCGCGTTCAACCCCACCCGGAGCCGGGCGACGGCCATCTCCACCGCGTGCTCGTCCGCCCCGCGCGGCAGGGTACGCAGCAGGGCGGTGCGGGACAGCACCTTCCCCGGCGACGCGGCCAACGCCCGCAGGACCGCCATCGGGGCGGGGGCCAGCGGGCGCAGCTCACCGTCGACCACGGCCGCGTGCCCGCGCAGGGTCAGCAGGTGCCCGGCCGCCTTCACGGTCACCGTACGCCGCGGCAACTCGTCCACGATCTGCCGGACCAGCGCGCCCAGCCGGGCCCGGCCCGGCGCGCTCACCGGCACCCCCCGGCGTACCAGCGGCTCCGCGGTGACCGCACCCACGCAGCTGGCCAGCACGTCCCCGCGCAACGCCTCCAGCACCGTGTCGGCCCGGTCGCCAGCCGCCCGCAGCATCGCCTCGGCGGCCGGCGCGGAGGTGAAGGTCACCGCGTCGACCAGCCGGCCGGCGACCAGGTCGATCAGCCGGTGCAGCGGGGCCGGGTCGGTGGGCGGCGCCCACCGGTAGACCGGCACCTCGATCACCGTGGCCCCGGCCGCCTCCAGCGCCTCGGTGCACTCCGGCTGCCGGTCGCCGTGCAACTGCATGGCGACGACCTGGCCGGCCACCCCCCTCCGGAGGAGGTGGCCCACCACCTCCTCGCAGCTCTCCGAGTCCGGCGACCACTGGTCGTGCAGCCCGGCGGCCCGGATCGCGCCCCGCGCCTTCGGCCCCCGGGCCACCACGTACGAGCGGGACAGCACCGAACGCAGCGGCTCGGCCAACCCCCAGCCCTCGGCCGCCTCCAGCCAGCCGCGCATCCCGATGCCGGTGTTCGCCATCAGGACGTCCGGCGGCCGTTCCAGGCAGGCCCGGGTCGCCTCGCGCAGGTCGCTGTCGTCGGCCAGCGGCACGATCCGTAGGGCAGGGGCGAGCACCACCCGGGCCCCGCGTCGTTGCAGCAGCGCCGCCAGTTCGTCGCGTCGCCGGTCGGCGGTCACGCCGATGGTGAAGCCGGCCAGTTCATCCCGCATCACTCCTCCTGTCGTAACCACACCTCGACCAGCCCGTCCCGGCAGCGGACCTGGTGCACCGGCAGGGTCACCCCGGGCAGGTCGAGGCATTCACCGGTCCGCAGGTCGTAGACCTGCTTGTGTAGCGGGGAGGCGACGGTCGGCACCCCGCCCCGGCTGCCCACGATGCCCCGGGACATCACGTACGCCCCGCCCACCGGGTCGAGGTTGTCGACCGCGTACAACTCGTCGCCGGTACGGAAGAGCGCCACCTGCACCCCGTCGACCAGGGCGGCCACGCCCCGGTCGGGCTCCAGCTGGTCGAGCTGGCAGACCACCGTCCAGTTGCGTGTCAGCGCCCGGGTCATCGCCGCACCTCCGGCAGTCCCAGCGCGACGGGCTGGCGGCGCCGCTCCCCACCGGTCGGTGGCCCTCCACGTGCCGGCACCGGCTGGCCGCGCTCCACGGCGAAGGTGATCGACGGGTCGGGCACCTCGGGGGCGTTGACGAAGGAGGTGAACCGGCGCAGCCGCTCCGGGTCGTCGAGGACGTCACGCCACTCGTCGGAGTAGGAGGTGACGTGCCTGGCCATCGCCGCGTCGAGTTCGGCGCAGAGCCCGAGCGAGTCGTCCACGATCACCGACCGCAGGTGGTCGAGACCGCCCTCCATCGCCTCGATCCAGGCGGCGGTGCGTTGCAAGCGGTCGGCGGTGCGGATGTAGTACATCAGGAACCTGTCGATGAGTTGGATCAGTGCTTCTGTGGACAGGTCAGTGGCGAACAGGTCGGCGTGCCGGGGGCGGAAACCGCCGTTTCCGCCGACGTAGAGGTTCCAGCCGGTCTCCGTGGCGATGATGCCGAAGTCCTTGCTGCGGGCCTCGGCGCACTCCCGGGCGCAGCCGGAGACCGCCGACTTGAGCTTGTGCGGGGCACGCAGGCCCCGGTACCGCAGCTCCAACGCGACGGCCAGCCCTACCGAGTCCTGCACCCCGTACCGGCACCAGGTCTCGCCGACGCAGGACTTCACCGTCCGCAGCGCCTTGCCGTACGCGTGGCCGGACTCGAAGCCGGCGTCGACCAGCCGGCGCCAGATCTGCGGCAGCTGCTCCACCCGGGCCCCGAACAGGTCGATCCGCTGCCCGCCGGTGATCTTCGTGTAGAGCTGGAAGTCGCGGGCCACCTCGCCGATCACGATCAGCTTCTCCGGGGTGATCTCGCCGCCGGGGATCCGGGGCACCACCGAGTAGCTGCCGTCGCGTTGCAGGTTCGCCAGGAAGTGGTCGTTGGTGTCCTGCAACGACGCCTGCTCACCGTCGAGCACGTGCCCGGTGCCCAGCGAGGCGAGGATCGAGGCCACCACCGGCTTGCAGATGTCGCAGCCACGTCCCCGCCCGTGCTCGGTGACCAGCTGGGAGAAGGTGCGGATGCCGCGGACCCGGATGATGTCGAACAGTTCCTGCCGGCTGGCGTCGAAGTGCTCGCAGAGCGCGGTGGACTGCTTCACCCCGGCCGCGTCGAGCAGCTGCTTGAGCATCGGCACGCAGGATCCGCAGCTGGTGCCGGCCCGGGTGCACGCCTTCAGCGCCGGCACGTCGCACGCGCCGCCGGCGATCGCCGTGTCGATGTCGTCCCTGGTGACCGCGTTGCAGGAGCAGACCTGTGCCGTGCCGGGCAACATGCCGGCCCCGGCGCCCGCCCCGCCGGCCGGCGCCAGCAACGCCAGCGGGGGAGCCGGCAACGGCCCGCCGACGCTGGCCCGCAGCGTCGGGTAGGCGCTGGCGTCCCCGACCAGCACGCCGCCGAGCAGCGTCTGCGCGTCGTCGGAGAGGACCAGCTTCGCGTACGAGCGGGTCACCGGGTCGGTGAACGTCACGTCCAGGCAGCCCGGCGCGGTGCCGTGGGCGTCGCCGAACGAGGCCACGTCCACGCCGAGCAGCTTGAGCTTGGTGGCGGTGTCCGCGCCGGGGAAGGTCGCCGCGCCGCCGAGCAGCCGGTCGGCCACCACCTCGGCCATCGCGTACCCGGGGGCGACCAGGCCGTGGCAGGTGCCGTCCACGGCCGCGCACTCGCCGACCGCCCAGATCCGCTCGTCGTCGGTCCGGCAGGTGGCGTCGACCAGCACCCCGCCGCGCGGCCCCACCGGCAACCCGGCGGCCCTGGCGAGTGCGTCCTGGGGGCGGATGCCGGCGGCCACCACCACCAGCTCGGCGTCGACGGTGGCACCGTCGGAGAGTTCCAGCCCGGCGACCGTGCCGTCCGGGCCGGGACGCAGCGCGGTGGTGGCCACCCCGAGGTGGGTGGTGACGCCGAGGTCGGCGACCCAGCGGCGGAGCATCGCCCCGCCGGCCTCGTCGACCTGCACCGGCATCAGCCGGGGCGCGAACTCGATCACGTGGGTTTCCAGGCCCAGCAGGCGCAGCGCGTTGGCCGCCTCCAGCCCGAGCAGGCCGCCGCCGATCACCGCGCCGACCCGCCGGCCGGCCGCGTGGTCGCGGATCGCCGCGAGGTCGTCCAGGGTCCGGTAGACGAAGACCCCGGGCAGGTCCGCGCCGGCCACCGGCGGCACGAAGGGGTACGACCCGGTGGCGAGGACCAGCGCGTCGTACGGGTACTCGCCGGCCGCGGTGGTGACCACCCGCCGCTCCCGGTCGAAGCCGGTGGCCGGCTCGCCGAGGCGCAGGTCCACCCCGTCGTCCGGGGTGTGCAGGTTCAACTCCTCGACGCTCACCCCGTCGAAGAACGCCGAGAGCCGCACCCGGTCGTACGCCGGCCGGTGTTCCTCGGCGAGCACCGTCACCTGCCAGCGGCGGTCGTGGTCGCGGGCGCGTAGCGCCTCGACGAACCGTTGCCCGACCATGCCGTTGCCGACGACGACCAATCGTCCGCCGGTCATCGCGTCACCTCCTCGCGGTGTCATCGCGTCCGTTCTCGCCTCTTGTCCGCTCATCGGGGCACCGCCACGGAGTCCGCCTCCGAGAGCCAGGCGACGATGCCGGCGACCGCGTCGCGGCAGCCGCCACAGCCGGTGCCGGCCCGGGTCGCGGCGACCACGTCGTCGACCGTCCGGGCACCCGCCCGCCAGCAGGCCACCAGCGCCCGCTTGGGCACGTCGTTGCACTGGCAGACGGTCGTCGCGTCGGGCATCAGGGCAGGGGAGCCGGCCGGCGCCGCCGCCGTGCCCAACGCCCGTCCGAGCAGCAACGCCCGCCGGTCGACGGGCACCGGACCGCCCCGGTCGAAGAGCTGCACCACCGCGCCGACGGAGGGGTTGTCGCCGAGCAGGATCGCGCCGGTGAGCCGCTCCTGGTGGATGCGCAGCCGGGCGTACGTGCCACGGGCCGGGTCGGCGAAGGTCAGCTCCTCGCCGGGGCCGGTGCTCGGGTCGCCCATGGCGGCCAGGTCGATCCCGGCCGCCTTCAGCCGGGTCACCGGTGGCCGGGGCCGGTAGCGGGCGGTCGGGTCCTCCCCGGTCAGCACCTGCGCCACCACCCGGGCCTGCGCCCAGGCCGGGGCGACCAGCCCGGTCACCGCGCCGTCGTGCTGGGCACAGTCGCCGATCGCCGAGATGTCCGGGTCGCTGGTGCGCAGCCGGTCGTCGACCACCACGCCCCGCTCCACGGTCAGCCCGGCGGCGACGGCCAGCTCGGTGTCGGGGCGTACGCCGCAGGAGAGCACCAGCAGGTCGGCGGCGAGCGTACGGCCGTCGGTCAGGCGCAGCCGGATCTCGTCGGCGTCCACGTCGACGCCGGACGCCGCGACCGCCAGTTCGGTCCGCACGCCCAGTTCCTCGAGGGTGCCCGCGAGTACCGCCCCGGCGGCCGGGTCGAGTTGCCGTTCCATCAGGTGCCCCATCGGGTGCACCACGGTGACGTCGAGGCCCCGGGCGGCGAGCCCGCGGGCCGCCTCCAGCCCGAGCAGCCCACCGCC
This sequence comes from Micromonospora sp. KC723, assembly GCF_004348595.1. Lineage (GTDB taxonomy): Bacteria > Actinomycetota > Actinomycetes > Mycobacteriales > Micromonosporaceae > Micromonospora. The sequence continues at coordinate 9,536 of NZ_SMKD01000076.1, read as the reverse complement.
GAGCACCAGGACGCTGCGGGCGTCCCGGGCGACGGCGAGGATCCGCCGGCAGTCGTCCAGGGTGCGGAAGGCCACCACCCGCGCCGGCAGGTCCGCCGGGTCGATCCCGGCCAGCGGCGGCACCACGGCCCGGCTGCCGGTGGCGAGCACCAGGTGGTCGTAGCTGATCCGGTCGCCGTCGTCGGTGCGCACCTCCCGGGCGATCCGGTCGACGGCGACGACGCCGGCACCGGTACGCACGTCCACGCCCTGCCCGGCGACCTCGGCCAGTTCCATGTCCGGCTCGTCGATCTTCCCGGCGAGCAGGGTGGACAACATGATCCGGTTGTACGCGCGGTGCGGCTCCGCCCCGAGCACGGTGACCTTGTGGTCGGCGCTCCTGGCGTGCAACTCCGCGGCGAGCCGGGAACCGGCCATGCCGTACCCGACGACGACGATGTTCATGGCCGTCCTCCGCTGGGTGTGGGCCGGTCGTGCGGTGGGGCGGTGCGGTGCGGGTCCTGGGGTTCGTTCATGCCTTCTCCACCCGTACGGCGCAGATCTTGAACTCGGGCATCCCGGAGACCGGGTCCGTCGCGTCGTTGGTCACGGAGTTGGCCCGGGCCGCGCCGCCCCAGTGGAACGGCGCGAAAACGGTGTCCGGCCGGATCGCCGGGCTGAGCCGGGCGGGCGCGCGCAGCTCGCCCCGGCGGGAGGTGACGATCAGCTCGTCGCCGTCGTCGACGCCGAGCCGGTCGGCCAGGTCCGGGTGCAGCTCGACGAAGCCGCGCGGCGCGGCCTTGCGCAGCGCGGCGACCCGTCGGGTCTGCGTGCCGGACTGGTACTGGGCGAGCACCCGTCCCGTGGTGAAGTGCAGCGGGTACTCGGCGCAGACCTCCTCTGCCGCCGGGCGGTGGCTGACCGGGTGGAACCGGGCCCGCCCGTCGGGGGTGGGGAACCGGTCGGCGAAGAGGCGCGGGGTGTCCGGCCCGTCCGGGTCGGGGCAGGGCCAGAACGTCCCCTCGTCCCGCTCGATCCGCTCCCAGGTGACACCGGCGTAGTCGGCCGGACCGCCGGCGGAGGCCCGCCGCAGCTCGGCGAAGACCGCGCGGGGGTCGGTGGGGAACGCGGCGTCGGTGCCGGTCAGACGGGTGGCCAGGCCGGCGAGGATGTCCAGGTCGGTGCGGACACCGGGCGGCGGCGGGCGCAGTGCCTGGCGGCGCAGCACCCGTCCCTCCAGGTTGGTCATGGTGCCCTCCTCCTCGGCCCACTGGGCCACCGGCAGCACCACGTCGGCCAGCGCCGCCGTCTCGGAGAGCAGGAAGTCGGCCACCACCAGCAGGTCGAGCCCGCGCAGCCGTTCGGTGACCCGGGCGGCCCGGGGCGCGGAGACCACCGGGTTGGAGCCGAAGACGAGTAGCGCGCGGGGCCCGCCGGGCGTGCCCAGCGAGTCGAGCAGCTGGTACGCCGGCACCCCGGGCCCGGGCAGGTCGTCCGGGTCGACACCCCACACCCCGGCCACGTGCGTCCGGGCCGCCGGGTCGTCGATCTTCCGGTACCCGGGGAGCTGGTCGGCCTTCTGCCCGTGCTCCCGGCCGCCCTGGCCGTTGCCCTGGCCGGTGAGGCAGCCGTAACCGGAGCCGGGGCGGCCGGGCAGGCCCAGGGCGAGCGCCAGGTTGACGAACGCGCTGACCGTGTCGACGCCCTTGGCGTGCTGCTCGGCGCCCCGGGCGGTGAGGATGATCGCGCTGCCGCGGGCGAGGGCCCGGACGGTCTCTTCCAGGTCGGCCACCGGCACCCCGGAGAGGCGTTCCACCTCGGCCGGCCAGTACCCGGCGACGGTGCGGCGGACCTGCTCGAAGCCGGTGGTCCGGGCGTCGACGTACGCCTTGTCGACCAGACCCTCGGTGACGGCGATGTGCAGCAGCGCGTTGGCCACCGCCAGGTCGGTGCCGGGCAGTGGTTGCAGGTGCAGGTCCGCCTGACGGGCGGTGGCGGTGACCCGGGGGTCGACCACGATCAGCCGGCCGCCGCGCTCCCGCTGGTCGGTGACGTGCCGCATCAGCGGTGGCATGGTCTCCGCCGGGTTCGCCCCGACCAGCAGCAGGGTGTCGGCCCGGCCCAGGTCGGCCAGCGGGAACGGCAGCCCCCGGTCGATGCCGAAGGCACGGATGCCGGCCGCCGCCGCGGAGGACATGCACCACCGGCCGTTGTAGTCGATGTTGCGGGTACGCAGCGCCACCCGGGCGAACTTGCCGAGCGCGTACGCCTTCTCGTTGGTGAGCCCGCCGCCGCCGAAGACCGCGACCGCGTCCCGGCCGTGCGCGGACCGGATGGCGTGGATGCCGGTGGCGACCCGGTCGAGGGCCGCCTCCCAGGTCGCCGGGCGCAGTTCGCCGCTGGCCGGGTCGCGCAGCAGCGGGGTGGTCAGCCGGTCGGGGTGGTCCAGCAGTTCGGTGGCGGTCCAGCCCTTCTGGCAGAGGCCGCCCCGGTTGGTGGGGAACTGCCGGGGGAGCACCTCCACCCGGTCGCCGGAGTCGCGGAGGACCATCCCGCACTGGAGAGCGCAGTACGGGCAGTGCGTCTCCGCCTCACGGGGCGGCATCCCCGGCCGTGTCGCGGCGCGTGCACCGTCTGTCATGCTCGAGAAGCGTGCCGGCGGGGGGTTTCCGGGCCGGGTCTCGTTTGTTTCGGCCCTGTCAAGAGCGCCTCACACCGCAGTGGAGAACGCGACCGGCCTGGGTCCGGCACGCCAGCCGTGCCGGTTTGACCGGTTTGCCGGTGGGCGCGTTCCTCCGGGGATGACTGGTGGTCATACCACGGGTAGGCTGACCGCCATGACTGCCAAGGTGACGCTGTCGTTCTCGGACGAGACGATCGAGGAGGCGCGCCGGTTCGCCAAGCGCGAGGGACTGTCGCTCTCCGCCTGGATGGACCAGGCCGCCCGGGAGAAGGCGCTGCGCGAGGTGTTCACCGCGCACGCCGCCGCGGTCGGCCGGGCCGGGATCGACCTGGAGTCCGCCGCGCTCGCCGACGCCCGGGAGGTCGCCATGGTCGACGACGCGCTCTTCGGCGGACGACCGCGTGCTGCGTAGGGGCGAGGTCTGGCGGATCTCCGGTGCCCGCGAGCGGCTCGGGTTGGTGATCAGCTCCGACGTCTACAACTCCACCGACGTGCCCATCGTGATCGTGGCCGAGGTGGTGGCGGCGGCCCTGTTGCGCGACTCCCCTCTCGCGGTGCCGATGGGCGGGTACGTGGTGATGCCGGACCGGCTCTCCTCGCCGATGAAGAAGTGGTTCAGCGAGTGCGTGGACGTCGCCGACACCGAGACCATGCAGCGGGTCGCCCGGGCGCTGCGTATCCTTCAGCAGCTCTGACCCGTCTCACCACCGCTCCCAGGCGGCCGTGCGATCCCCGTTTCCGGAACGACTCCTGGCGGGACTCCCGCCGTAACCAGCGGTTCCTAACGTCCTGCTGGTCATACCGACGAGGAGGAGCCGCCGTGAGCACGCTGGCCACCACGACAACAGCAACCGCCGACCCGGCGACCACAGCCGGGCGCCGGAACCGCATCGACGAGTGGCGTCCCGAGGATCCCACCTTCTGGCGTACGACCGGGGCGCGGATCGCCCGGCGCAACCTCTGGGTCTCCATCTTCGCCGAGCACATCGGGTTCTCCGTGTGGAGCCTCTGGTCCGTGACCGTGCTCTTCCTCGGGCCCGCGTACGGCATCGACCCGGCGGGGAAGTTCCTGCTCACCGCCGTGCCGGCCGCGTTGGGCGCGGTGCTGCGGCTGCCGTACACCCTGGCCGTGGCCCGCTTCGGCGGACGGAACTGGACCATCGTCAGCGCCCTGATGCTGCTGGTGCCGGCGGTGCCGATGACGATCCTGCTGGAACCAGGGGTGTCGTACACCACACTCATGGTGCTGGCCTGTCTGACCGGGGTCGGTGGAGGCAACTTCGCCTCCTCGATGGCCAACATCAACCTGTTCTTCCCGGACCGGCTCAAGGGGCGGGCGCTGGGGCTCAACGCCGGTGGCGGCAACCTGGGCGTACCCGCGGTGCAGTTGGTCGGCCTGGCGGTGCTGGCCACCGCCGGGGCCGCGTACCCCCGGCTGGTGCCGGCGGTGTACCTGCCGCTGATCGTGCTGGCGGCCCTGGCCTCGGCACGCTGGCTGGACAACCTCCCGAACGCCCGCAACGAGCCGGGCGCGCTGCGTGAGGCCGTCCGCGAGCCGCACACCTGGGTGATGTCGCTGCTCTACATCGGCACCTTCGGCTCGTTCATCGGGTTCGGGTTCGCCTTCGGGCAGGTGCTCCAGCTCCAGTTCGCCGAGCGCTTCCCGACCCCGGTGGACGCCGCCTGGCTGACCTTCCTCGGCCCGCTGATCGGCTCGCTGATCCGGCCGGTGGGCGGGCAGCTCGCCGACCGGCTCGGCGGGGCCCGGGTGACGTTCTGGAACTTCGTCGGCATGGCGACCGGCGCCGGGCTGGTGCTGTACGCGGCCCGCGAGCAGTCCTTCCCGCTCTACCTGACCGGTTTCATGTCCCTGTTCGTCTTCTCCGGCATCGGCAACGGCTCGACGTACAAGATGATCCCGGCGATCTTCCGGGCCCGGGCGGCGGTCGAGGGCGAACTGACCGGCGACGTGGAGGCCGCCGAGCGGCGCGCCCGCCGGCTCTCCGGCTCGTTGATCGGTATCGCCGGGGCCGTCGGCGCCTCCGGTGGGGTGCTGGTCAACGTGGCCTTCCGGCAGTCCTTCCTCACCTCCGGCAACGCCGAGGCCGCCTACCTCGCCTTCATCGGCTGGTACGCGCTCTGCTTCGCGCTGACCTGGGCGGTGTACCTGCGACCGGGTGCCCGCCGGCTGGCCGGCGTGTGATCTGGCTCATCGCCCCGCCGCAGGCCACGCTGGGTTACCCCCCGTTTTGACCTGCCGGCGGGGCGGCGGGTATCGTTGCCTGCTGTTGTACGACATTCAGAGGCGTGCCGCATCAGGTACGCTTGGTCGTTCGTGCGCGCTGGTTCGACTGGGTGCCCCGGTCACCTCGGCGCGCGACCCCAGACCGACGACGAGACAAGGTAGACCTGTGCGTACGTACAGCCCGAAGCCGGGTGAGATCGAGCGTCAGTGGCACGTTATCGACGCCTCTGATGTCGTGCTGGGCCGCCTCGCGACCCACGCCGCCACGCTGTTGCGTGGTAAGCACAAGCCGACTTTCGCGCCGCACGTCGACACGGGCGACTTCGTCGTCATCGTGAACGCGGGCAAGGTCGCGCTGACCGGCAACAAGCGCCAGCAGAAGATCGCCTACCGCCACTCCGGCTACCCAGGTGGTCTGAAGCGGGTCGGTTACGACGAGCTGCTGACCAAGCGTCCCGATCGGGCCGTCGAGCTGGCTGTGAAGGGGATGCTCCCGCACAACAAGCTCGGCCGTCAGCTCATCAAGAAGCTGAAGGTCTACGCCGGTGCCGAGCACCCGCACGGCGCGCAGCAGCCGGTGCCGTTCGAGATCAAGCAGATCGCGCAGTGAGCGCGGGCGAAGGAAACAGCATGACCGACATCACCGAGACCGAGGTCGCCCCCGAGGTCACCGAGGCACCGGCGCCCGTCGCCCGCGCGCCTCGTGGTGACCGCCCGATCCAGACCGTGGGTCGGCGCAAGGAGGCCATCGTCCGGGTCCGCATCGTCCCCGGCAGTGGCAAGATCACCTGCAACGGCCGTGACCTCGAGGCCTACTTCCCGAGCAAGGTGCACCAGCAGCTCATCAAGGACCCGCTGGTCACCGCCGAGAAGCCCGAGGCGTTCGACGTCATCGCCAACCTGCGCGGCGGCGGCACCACCGGCCAGGCCGGTGCCCTGCGGCTCGCCATCGCCCGTGCGCTGATCGTGAACGAGCCGGACGACCGCCCGGCCCTGAAGAAGGCCGGCTTCCTGACCCGTGACGCCCGGGTCAAGGAGAGCAAGAAGTACGGCCTCAAGAAGGCCCGTAAGGCTCCTCAGTACTCGAAGCGCTGACCTTCAGCGGCACGTTGTACTTCTGACGGACGGCCGGGTCCGCTTCCCCTCGACGGGAGGCGGCCCGGCCGTTCGTTGTTTCCCTGGGACCGTTTCATCGGAGGTTGGCGGCTATGGGCCGGTTGTTCGGCACGGACGGCGTACGCGGGCGGGCGAACGCGGATCTCACCCCGGAACTGGCGCTGGCGGTGGCGGTGGCCGCCGCGCACACACTGGCCGAGTCGGACAGGAGCCATCCCCCGCTGGCCGTGGTGGGCCGGGACACCCGGGCCAGCGGCGAGATGCTGGAGGCGGCCGTGGTGGCCGGACTGACCAGCGCCGGAGCCAACGTGGTTCGGGTCGGCGTGCTGCCCACCCCGGCGGTGGCGTTCCTGACCGCGGAGGCCAAGGCCGACCTGGGTGTGATGCTCTCCGCCTCGCACAACCCGATGCCGGACAACGGCATCAAGCTCTTCGCCGCCGGCGGCCACAAGCTGCCCGACGAGATCGAGATGCGGATCGAGGCGGCGATCGAGGCGAACGCCACCACCGCCTGGGAACGCCCGATCGGCGCGGGTGTCGGCCGGGTCCACGACCTGCTCGACGGCGCGGACCACTACGTGCAGCACCTGATCGGCACGGTGCCGCACCGGCTGGAGGGGATCAAGGTGGTGGTCGACTGCGCCAACGGCGCGGCGGCCGAGATCGCCCCGGTCGCCTACCGGGAGGCCGGCGCGGAGGTGATCGCCATTCACGCCGAGCCGGACGGGCTCAACATCAACGACGGGTGCGGCTCCAACCACATCGACGCGCTGCGCGAGGCCGTGGTCGAGCACGGCGCGCACCTGGGCATCGCGCACGACGGCGACGCCGACCGGTGCGTGGCGGTGACCGCCGACGGCGTCGAGGTCGACGGCGACCAGGTGATGGCCATCCTCGCCGTCGCCATGCGGGAGGCCGGCGCGCTCACCCAGGACACCCTGGTCGCGACCGTGATGAGCAACCTCGGCCTGCGCCTGGCGATGTCCGCGCAGGGCATCCGCCTGGTCGAGACCAAGGTCGGCGACCGGTACGTCCTGGAGGAGCTGCGCGCCTCCGGCCTCGCCCTCGGCGGCGAGCAGAGCGGCCACATCGTCATGCCGGCGTACGCCACCACCGGCGACGGCGTGCTGACCGGGCTGCACCTGATGTCGCGGATGGCGCAGACCGGCAGGTCGCTGGCGGACCTGGCGGCGGTGGTGACCAAGCTGCCGCAGGTGCTGATCAACGTGCCGGTTGGTGACCGCACCGTCGGCGCCGCCGCGCCCGCCGTACGTACCGAGGTCGAGCGGGCCGAGGCCGAGCTGGGGGAGACCGGTCGGGTGCTGCTGCGTCCGTCCGGCACCGAGCCGCTGGTGCGGGTGATGGTCGAGGCCGCCACCGAGGCGACCGCCCGGTCCGTGGCCGAGCGCATCGCCGACCAGGTCCGGGCGGCCAGCCCCGCCTCCTGACGACCCTTGGTCAGAGGTTGGTCGCGAGGCCGCGCAGCCGGTCGACCGCCTCGGTGAGCACCTCGGGCCGCTTGCAGAAGGCGAACCGGACCAGCCGCCGTCCGGCCTCGGGGTCGTCGTAGAAGACCTGGGTGGGCACGGCGACCACCCCGCAGCGTCCGGGCAGCGACCGGCAGAACTCGACCCCGTCCCGCCCACCGAGCGCGGTCACGTCGGCGGTCACGAAGTACGTTCCCTCGGGGCGCAGCACGTCGAAGCCGGCATCGGTCAGGCCGGCCACGAGTTGGTCCCGCCGGTGCTGCATGCCGTCCCGGAACCCGGTGAAGTAGGCGTCCGGCAGGGCCAACGCCACGGCGACCGCCGGCTGCAGCGGCGCGGCGTTGACGAAGGTGAGGAACTGCTTGACCCGCAGCACCGCCGAGACCAGCGGGGCCGGGCCGCTCACCCAGCCGATCTTCCAACCTGTGCAGGAGAACGTCTTGCCGGCCGAGGAGATCCGCAGCGTCCGCTCCCGCATCCCGGGCAGGCCGGCCAGCGGCAGGTGCCGGTCGGTGGCGTCGGTGAAGACCAGGTGTTCGTACACCTCGTCGGTCACCGCGTACGCGCGGTGCTCCTGACAGAGTTCGGCGACCAGGGCCAGCTCGTCGCGGGTGAAGACCTTGCCGGTCGGGTTGTGCGGGGAGTTGAGCAGGACGAGCCGGGTTCGGGGCCCGAACGCGGCGCGCAGCTCCGCCGGGTCGAAGGCGTACCGGCCGGCCTCGTCGGGACGTAACGTGACCGGTCGCCGCACCGCGCCGGCCAGGGCGACCGAGGCGGCGTACGAGTCGTAGTACGGCTCGAAGCAGACCACCTCGTCGCCGGGCTCGCAGAGAGCCAGGATGCTGGCGGCGATCGCCTCGGTGGCGCCGGCCGTGACGACGATCTCGCCGTCCGGGTCGTACTCCAGGTCCCAGAACCGGCGCTGATGGGCCGCGACCGCCGTGCGTAGCGCGGGAATGCCGGGGCCCGGCGGGTACTGGTTCTGGCCGGTACGCAGCGCCTCGGCCGCGGCGGCGAGCATCTCCGGCGGGCCGTCGCCGTCCGGGAAGCCCTGCCCCAGGTTGACCGCGCCGGTGCGGACGGCGAGCGCGGACATCTCGGCGAAGATCGTCGTCCCGAAGGGACGCATCCGGGTCACGAGCGGGTCGACATCGGGGGGCGTCACGGTGGCCAGCCTACGGCCCGGCCGGTCCGGTCAGCTCGGCTGGCAGGTCACCCGCGCACCCGGCTCACCGGCCTCGGTCACCGGTGTGCGGCCACCGACCTGGGCCGAGCAGCGGATGGGCCCGGTGTCGTCGCCGCCGGCGATCACCACCACCCGGTTCGGGTCATCGGTGCGGATCCGCTCGCGCCAGGGCAGCCGTACCCCCTCCAGACGGATGAAGTCGCCGTTGGCGTCGTAGTACTGGATGTCGGCCCGGCCGGTGCCGGTCACCTCGTACGACACCGGGTACCTGCCGGGCCCGCCGGACGGGGTGGTGGCGGGCGTCGCCGGCTGGCTGAGGGCGGGGGGAGTCCAGGTCGGGTCCTCGTCCTCCTCCCCGTCGTCGTAGCCGTCGTACGGATCCTCGGCCACCGGCTCCGGGGCGTACCACCCGAGCAGGGCGTTGCCCGCCCCCAGGCAGCCGCAGAAGCCGAGGACGAGCACCGCGAGGGCCGCCGCGACGATGCCGACCACCCAGCGCCCGCTCGTCGCGGAGCCGCCGACGGGCTGGTAGCCGGGGTGGACGTGAACCGGGGGACGCCCAGGGTGGGCGTAGGGCGGCGGATACCCGGGCGGCGGATACCCGGGCGGCGGCCAGCCGACGGGTGGTGTGCCCGGGCCGGGCAGAGCGCCGCCCGACGGACCGTAGGGGGCGGCGGGCGTGCCGTGGACGCCGCCGGTCGGGCCGTACCCGGTAGGGGCGGTGGGCGTGGCGTCGGCGCTGCCGGGCGCGGCCCAGGGCTGCGGCGCCGTGAGGGGATCCGGCGGGGCCCAGGGTTGCGGCGGGGCCGGCGAGGCGGTGGGGTCGGGCAGCGGGAAGCC
>NZ_SMKD01000075.1 GCF_004348595.1 Micromonospora sp. KC723 | reverse complement strand
GACGACGCCGGGGCGGCCGGGGGGCGGGTCAACGCGGCGCAGTCGGCGAACGGTGAGGGCCGCTCGACGCGGCCGGCGGGAGCGGCGGACCGCTCCGGCTCGTTGGCGGTGCACCCGGCGACGGCGAACAGCGCGGGGACGAGCAGGGCGGCGAGTCGCCGGTTCACGGCACCTCCGCGGCGACGGCCTGCGCCGGCACCAGCTCCGGGTCGACCCCGGCGGCGACCGCCAGGTCGCGGGCGCGGGGGCCCTTGAGCAGCTTCGCGGCGGCGGCCGGCTCGGTCGGCCCGGTCCCGTACGACGGGCAGAGCTTCGCCAGTGTGCAGGCCCCGCAGGCGGGCTTGCGGGCGTGGCAGACCCGCCGGCCGTGGAAGATGATGCGGTGCGAGAGCATGGTCCACTCCCGCTTCGGGAAGAGCGCCCCGATCTCGTGCTCGATCTTCACCGGGTCGGTCTGCGTGGTCAGCCGCCACCGTTGCACCAGCCGCTGGAAGTGGGTGTCGACGGTGATCCCCGGGACGTCGAAGGCGTTGCCGAGGATCACGTTGGCGGTCTTGCGACCGATGCCGGGCAGGGTAACCAGGTCGGCCAGTTTCCCGGGAACCTGGCCGTCGTAGCGCTCCACCAGGGCCTGGCCGAGCCTGATCAGCGAGTCGGTCTTGTTGCGGTAGAAGCCGGTCGGGCGGATCAGCTCCTCCAGCTCGGCCCGGTCCGCCGCCGCGTAGTCACCGGCGTCGCGGTAGCGCGCGAAGAGCTTCGGCGTGACCTCGTTGACCTTCTTGTCGGTGCACTGCGCCGAGAGGATGGTGGCGACGGCCAACTCCAGCGGACCGGAGTGGTCGAGTTCACAGTGCGCGTCGGGGTGCGCCTCGGTCAACGCCCGACCGATCCGCCGGGCGCGCCGGGTACGACCGAGTTCCGTCTCGACCCGGCCGGGAGAGCTGACAGTCACGCCGGCCAGCCTACGTCGCCGCTCCGACCATCTGCCGGGCCCGCGCCCCGCCGGCTCAGCCGGCCTCGGGTGCGCTGATCGTCCCGTCGGCGTCGAACCGGGCACCGGTGTTCGGGAAGTCGCCGCGGCTGAGCTGCCGCACCAGGCCGAGGCCCTGGTTCGCGGGGTCCATGGTCGGCTTGCCGACGGAGTTCATCCGGGTGGAGGTGAACGAGCCGTCGACGAAACTGCCGTCCGGGTGAAGCGACACCTTCAGCACCCCGCCCCAGCCCAGCCGGCCGCTGGGGTTCAGCGACCGGCCGCCGCCGGCGAAGTTGCCGAGGCTGTACGCGATCAGCCGCCCCTGGTGGAACTCCATGCCGCGCAGCACGTGGGGGCCGTGCCCGACCACGAGGTCGGCACCGGCCTCGATCACGGCGTGGGAGAACTTCACCGGGTCGCCCCGGTTCTCGCCGTAGAAGATCTCGGTGCCGGGCTTCACCCGGGTCTTGTCGGCGCCCTCGGCGCCCATGTGCACCTGCACCACCACGAGATCGGCCATGGTGGCGGCCTTCTCCACGACCGCGGTGGCGGCGTCGATGTCGGTCAGGCTGTTCGACCACGCGTACGACGAGAAACCCGCGACCGCCACCTTGACGCCCTTGACGTCGACCACGGTGATCTGGTCCGGCGCGCCGGTGTGCTTCAGGCCGTGCTCCTCCAGCGCCTTCTGGGTGTTCGCGTAGCCCCGCGCCCCGTAGTCGTAGCCGTGGTTGTTGGCCTGGTTGAGCAGTTGGAAACCGGCGGCCCTGAGGTGCGCCGCGTAGCCGGGCGGGGCCCGGAACTGGTAGCAGGCGGTGGAGTCGGGCGCGCACTTGCCGGTGCCGGTGTCGTCGGTGAGCGGCTCCTCCAGGTTGCCCATCACCAGGTCGGCGGAGAGCGCGTCGGCGACCTCGTCGAAGAAGCCCTTGCCGCCGTTGGCGGGCAGCCGGGACGGGGCGTTGCCCATGACGATGTCGCCGGTCGCGGAGAGCGAGATCGCCGGGCGCGCGGCCGGCTGGTCCGCGCTCGCCCCGGGCAGCGGGGACCCGCTGGCCGATGCGCCGCCGCCGGGCTGCCAGACCGCCCCGGGCTTCGCCGATCCGCCGCAGCCGGCGGACAGCAGCACGGCGAGAACCGCACCGGCGGCGAGCACGGCACGACGGGCCGAGCGGTTCGGGCGGGGCGAGGAAGGCTGCATCGCCGGCGACCCTACCCGGGCCGGTGGCGCTCCGACGCCGGCCGATCGGTCGGAAATCGCCCGGCCGCCCACCGGTCGGACCACGGCACACAGGGCACGGCACCACCGTCGCGGACGGCGGCGTGCACCGCCCGGGCCAGCGGCGCGCCCCAGGTGGAGCGGGGGCCGGCGTACGGCACGACCGGCCCGTTCGCGGGGCAGAGGACGGTGACCGCGTCGGTGGGCGTACCGGTGCCGACCAGGCCCAGCTCCCGGATCGCCTGCGTCTTCGCCTCGGTCGCGGTGGCGACGGCGTTGACCAGGGCGGCGTCGCCGAGCGCCGCCGGGACGTACACCACGATGTTGACCGTGCCCACCCGTTGGGCCGGCGCGGCCGGGGCCGGGGCGGCGGCCTGCACGGGGTTGCCCAGCCCCACCGTGGCCCAGGCCCGGACGCCGGTGTCGGCCCGGTGCACCGCCTCGGCGACGTCCACGCCGGTCAGCAGGCCGACCCCGGGCCCGTCCAGGCCGAGCCGGTCGGCGAGCGCGGCCAGGTGGTCCGCCGGGTCGTCCCGGTGGTACGACATCGGCACCGTCGCGTTGACGACCCAGTGCCGTACCCCGATCCCGCCGCCGAGCGGACCCGAGCTGACCGCCCGCAGGGGCACCCCGGCACGCCACACCAGCAGCGGGATGTCCCATCCGTCCTCGGGGCGGGTGGTGAGGAAGGGCTCGCTCAGCACGCCGGTCACCCTACGGCCTCGTCGCGGCGACCCGGGGTGACGGGTCGCCGGATACTAGCCCTTGATCAGGCCGGGAAGGTTACGCCCAACGATCAAGTTTCGAGGGGTGCGGCTCTGATTCGTGCTCACATGCACTTAGACTTGGCGGCGCGCGAGGGATAAGCGGACGGCGGACCCGGCCGACGGACGGCGACGCGCAACCGGAGGTGCGCGATGGACGAGGTACTGGCCCGCAGCGGGATCTTCCAGGGTGTCGACCCGGAGGCTGCCGAGGCACTCGCCAAGGAGATGGAGACGATCGACGTCCGCAAGGGCGAGGTCGTGTTCAACGAGGGCGAGCCCGGCGACAGTCTCTACATCCTCCTGTCGGGCAAGATCAAGGTGGGGCGCCGGGCCGCCGACGGCCGGCAGAACCTCATCGCGGTGATGGGGCCGTCGGACATGGTCGGCGAGCTGTCGCTGTTCGACCCCGGCCCGCGTACGGCGACGGCCACCGCGGTGACCGACACCCGGCTGGTACGCCTGCGCAAGCAGGCGCTTCGGCCCTGGCTCAACAACCGGCCCGAGATCGCCGAGCAGCTGCTGCGGGTGTTGGCCCGTCGGCTCCGCCGGACCAACGACTCGCTGGCCGACCTGATCTTCACGGACGTGCCGGGTCGGGTCGCCAAGAACCTGCTGCAGATGGCTGGCCGGTTCGGCACCCGCGACGGCGGCGTCCTGCGGGTGACCCACGACCTGACCCAGGAGGAGATCGCCCAGCTCGTCGGCGCCTCCCGGGAGACGGTCAACAAGGCGCTGGCCGACTTCGCCTCCCGTGGCTGGCTGCGGCTGGACGGCAAGAGCATCATCATCCTCGACCCGGAGCGCCTGGCCCGCCGCGCGCGGGTCTGACTTGGAACCAGCACGAACGGCCCGGGCCTGAGGTTCGGGCCGTTCCCGTTCCCCCACCCGGCTCGGTCGTTTCCTGACCCCGGGCCTGCTCGACTCCTCACCCGCCCAGCCTTGGTCGGCTCCGGTTGCCGCAAGCCGGGCCAGACGGGCTCGCGCTTCTGCCTGACGCAGAATGCCTGGACATGCCGGCTCAGAACGGTGACGGTGGAGGCATGCTCGACCGGGTCGCTGTCCTGTCCGACGTACATGGGGTCCTGCCGGCGCTGGAGGCCGTGCTGGCCGAACCGGACGTGGCAGGCGCCGACCTGATCGTGGTCACCGGCGACATCGCGGCCGGCCCGCAGCCGGTGGAGGTGCTGGACCTGCTCGCCGGGCTCGGCGACCGGGTGTGCTGGGTACGCGGCAACGCCGACCGGGAGCTGGTCGAGGTCCGGGCCGGGCGTCCCAGCCCGGTCGACGTCTCGAACTGGGCGGCCAGGCAGCTCCGCGACGACCACTTCGCCCGGTTGGCGGCACTGCCGCTGACCGTCACCCTGGAGATCGGCGGCCTCGGTCCGGTGCTCCTCTGCCACGCCACACCACGCGACGACGAGGAGGTCGTCCTGGTCGACTCGCGGCTGGAGCGCTGGGCGGAGGTGTTCACCGGAGTGCCGGCCGAGGTGCGCACGGTGGTCTGCGGGCACACCCACATGCCGTTCACCCGGCTGGTCGACCGCCGGCTCGTCGTCAATCCGGGCAGCGTCGGTATGCCGTACGGCGGTCCCGGTGCCTTCTGGGCCCTGCTCGGCCCGGGGGTGCAGCTCCGGCACACCCTCTTCGACGTGGCCGCCGCCTGCGCCCGGATCGCCGCCGGGTCGACCTACCCCGACGCCGCCGGGTGGGCTGACGAGTACGTGCGCTCCCGGCACAGCGACACCGACGCGCTGAGCGTCTTCGCGCCCCACGACGGCCGCAGCGCCCACCGGTAGAGCGTGGGCTCGGGCAGGGGCACCACCGAGATCGCTGGGGCACGCGCCCGCCTCAGGCCGCGTGGGCAGAAGTGCGGCCACCCCACTCAGCGCGCGGTACGGCAGGCCGCGTCGATCCGGTGCACCGGGCGTACCCGCCGGCCCAGCCCCTCCAGCAGCGAGTCCTCGACGTGGAAGTCACGCACCCGTAGTTGGTGCCGGGGCAGTTCCTCCTCACTGGGGCAGAGCACCTGCCCGCGCACCTGATCCACCGGCACGTAGCGGACCCCGCCGCGCACCTGAAGGATCACCATGTTGACGTCGTCGGTGGTCACCACGTGCCCCCGGATGTCCTCCGTCACGTCCGAGCCGTCGCCGACGGTGGTGACGGTGAGCGGCAGCACCGGCGTGCTGATCACCGGCAGCGCCGCCCAGACCAGCACCACCAGCACGGCGACCTGGGTGAGCGAGGCGAGCGGGCGCACCACCACCCCGGGCAACGGCCCGGCGACGAAGAGCGCCAGCAGCGGCGGCACCACCAGCAGCACGATCGGCAGCGCCTCGCCCTGCTGCCAGGCGTCACGCAGCGTCGGCACGAGCAGCCAGAGGTAACCGGCGAACACCGCGGCGACGACGAGCACCCGGGGAACGGCCCGCTCGTGCAGCTGTTCCGGCCGCAACTGGAACGCGGCGGCGGCGGCCGGCACCAGCAGCGGCAGGTACAGCAGCGGCCACGTGACCAGTGCCGTCAGGAAGCTCGCGGCCACGAACCAGGCCGGTATGACCTCGATCCACCGGGCGAACAGGGGCCGGCGCGGCGCGGCGCGCACACCGGCGGCCAGCACCGCGCCGAGCGCGAAGACCGCGACCAGCGCGGTGGAGAGCAGCCGGGCCGCCGTGGTGAGGAAGCCGGCCAGCAGATTGATCGGCCCCACGTTCGCCACCAGCAGCAGGGTGGTCTGCAACTCGCCGCCGGCCTCCACACCGAGCCGGAGCACCGAGAAGATCGTCGGTACGCCGACCACGGCCGTCCAGAACGACTGGCTGGCCCGCGCGCGACGCTCGACCTGGTCCCATCCGCTGTCGGCGGCCGTTCGGCTCGGCTCGGCGGCAGCGGACTCGCCGCCCGGCCCAGATGGCGGCGGTGCCGGCACCCGTGGCGCGGGAGCCGTCGGGCCGGCGGCGTCCGGGTCGCCGGTGGTGGCGCCCGCCGCCCTGCTCATCGCCGGGGCGCCTTGTCGTCGAAGTCCACCAGCCTCGGCACATCGAGCGGCTGCGGCTGGCGCTTCTCCGCGCGCAACCATGGCCCCAACGTCCGGTTGTAGGCGGTCTGCCAGGGGCTTGCCTGCCCCATGCGCCCCTGCTGGTAGCTCTTGTCGAGGAAGTACGCCACCAGGTCCCGCAGCGCGGGGTCGCCGATCGGGACGCCGACGCCGAGCAGTTCACTCGTGCCGAACGGCATGTCGACGATCTCGAACTCGGTCGGGTACCGGGCCAGGAAGCCGGCGAGGATGGTCTCGTCGGAACTGACCGCGTCGTAGCGGCCCGCCCGGATGCCGGCCACGCAGTCCCCGACGTTCTTGACCACCTGTGTGCGGATCTGGTGTTTCTCCAACTCCGCCTCGGAGGTGGAGCCGCCGCTGGTGCAGATCTTGTACTTCGGGTCGCGGAGGTCCTCGATGGTCCGGATGGCGTCCTTGTGCCGGGCCGGCACCATCACCTCCTGGGTGGTGACGAAGTACGGCCCGGCGAAGCTGACCAACTTCTTGCGCTCCTCGGTGATGGAGAAGCTGGAAACCACGAAGTCGACCAGGCCGCCCTGTAGCGCGGGGATCCGGTCCTCGGTGGACACCGACACGAACTCGATCCGCTGGTCCCCCTCGTAGCCGAGGGACGCGGCGATGTAGCGGGCGATCTCGACGTCGAAGCCGACGCGGACACCGTTGCGTACCTCGCCCATCAACGGTTCGTTGGTCGCCACCCCGACCCGCAGCGTGGACTGGCCCCAGATGTGGGACTGGCGGAGCTTCTCCTGCACCGAGGGAAGCTCCGGTTCCTGTTGGCTGTCACAGCCGGCGGCGGCGGCGAGAAGCAGCGTCGTCACCACGGCCACGGTGGTCGCGATGGAGCGGAATCGGGATCCGCGGGTGTGCACACGCATGAGCGACCTCGCTACGTGCCGGAGTCTGGAAGACACGTATCGTAGCCGCCGCTGTCGAGCGGTGACCGCCCCGACGTCGCCCGCCGGGGTGGTGAATGGGACCGGGGTACGACGGGTGATGTCCCACCCGTCGTACCCCGGCGTCCGTCAGCGAACGGTGAGCGTCCCCACCGCGGGCAGCGGCGCGACGACCGGCGGGAGCCGCTTCGGCTCGCCCCGGGCCGGCCGCCCGTCGCTGGCCAGCGTGCTCTTCGACTCGGCGGCCCGGGTCACCTCGGACTCGGTCGGCACGTCCGTGAAGGGCTGCACGTCACCGACGCAGACGGTGCCCTTCTTCGGCAGCGTGCCCTTGAGCAGGTACGCGTCGATCGCCCCGGTGGCGCAGTCCGAGGTGCCGTACGCGGTGTGACCCCAGTTGTCGCTGCTGAGCAGCCGGCTGTTCGGCAGCAGCTTGGCCGAGCTGACCGCCGCGTCGTAGTTGGTCGCCGGGTCCCAGTAGTTGCCGACCACCAGCACCGGGGCGGCGGTCTTCCGGTTGAACGGGCCGGTGTAGGCGTCCTCGTCCCGGACGGTCCAGGTGTCCCGGCCGCAGGACGCGGTGGCCCAGGCCCAGGCCCGGCCGAAGTACGGGGCGCGCTTGTCCTCCGCGGCGCTCAGCGCCGGCCAGTCCGCCACCTTCTTCGGGTGGTACGCGTCGGTGCAGTCCACCGTGAGGAAGGTCTCGAACCCGTTGTGGTACGGGAAGTCGAACCGGCGCTGTTGCCGCGCCCGCTCGGCCCGCGCGGCGAGGCCCTTGTGCGCCTCCGCCAGCCGGGCGGCGCTGACCGACGCCGGCTCGATGACGGCCAGCAGTTGGGCGGTGATGGCGTCGATCTGGGCGTAGCCGTACGGGCTGTAGAGCGCGCCGAGGCTGGCGCCGACGAAGTCGGCGTAGCTGACGGTGAAGCTGCCGAAGTCCGGGTCCTCGATCACCACCGGGCTCTTCTGCAGCCGCTTCGCCACCTTCTCGTACGCCGCGTGCGGGTCGCCGGCGGCGATGGAGCACTTCTCCGCTCCGGCCTTCTCGCACCGGTCGAGGATCTCGCGCAGCGCCTTGTACGCCCCGTCGGCGCTACGCAGCCGGGTCTCCTGGAGCTGCTCGCGGGCCTTGCCCTGGCCGACCCAGGCGTTCGGGTCGAGCACGCCGTCGATGACGACCGCGCGGACCCGGTCGGGGAACATGTTGGCGTAGTACTGGCCGAGCGCGCTGCCGTAGCTGAAGCCGAGGAAGTTGAGCTTCTTGTCGCCCACGGCCCGCCGCAGCACGTCCATGTCACGGGCCACCTCGGCGGTCGACATCGCGCCGGTGAGCGGCTTCCCGGTGGTGGAGCAGGCCTTGCCGACCGCCCGGGAGGAGGCGATGTACGCGTTCTCCTCGGCCTTCGTCCACGGGAAGGCGACGTTCAGCCCGGCGTACGCCCGGGTCTGGTCCTTCACCGAGGGGAAGCACTTGACGTTCTGGCTGGCGCCGACGCCGCGCGGGTCGATCCCGACCACGTCGAACCGGTCCAGCACCTCGTCGGAGAGGA
Source organism: Micromonospora sp. KC723 (assembly GCF_004348595.1). GTDB lineage: Bacteria > Actinomycetota > Actinomycetes > Mycobacteriales > Micromonosporaceae > Micromonospora. The sequence goes on along the minus strand of NZ_SMKD01000075.1, from coordinate 18,000 downwards.
AGTCCGGCGCGGCGAGCGCGATGTCGGTGCCGGAGCCGCCCGGGCCGCCCGGGTTGACGAAGAGGCTGCCGATCCGGGCCTGCTGGTCGCGGGCCTTGACCCGGAGCAGGGCGACCTCGGTGGTGGGGCCCTTGGGCTGGTCGTAGTCGAGCGGCAGGTCAACCGTGGCGCACTCGGCGTAGCCGTAGCAGGCGTACCAGTCAAGCTTGGGCGTCGGCACGCGGTCGACCCGCTTGGCCTCGGCCGGGCTGGTCCGGTCCGGTGTGGTCGGACGGCCGAAGCCGGTGCTGAGCGGGGACGCGGTCGCGGGCGCGACCACCGATCCGGCGAGAAAGAGGCCGGCGACTCCCGCCGCTGCCAGGGACCGGGACGTACGTGGCATGTGGATGCCTTCCGGTAAAGGATGGGAACTGTCGAGGAGGGTGCTCCTCGGCCTTCGTCACTCTAGGGACGGACGGCAACGCAAGTGGGCCGACAAAACGCCGCCAAACGGCTTTTCTTCCGAGCCGTGTAACGAATTTTTCATGATCGACGCTGGGATGGTCCACACTGTCTCCACGCGTCACGGGGTCGTCGCGGTCCGTGCTACCCCGGGACAAGGCGGAGGTCCACCGGCACGCGGCTTGACAGCCGGCGCGGCAGGGAGATGCTTGTCGGGTGAGGCGGATCCTCAGGCCGGACGCGCGCACCGTGGCGGTGCTCGCGTCGCTCGCGGCCGTCGCGGCGCTGGTGGTGCTGCTGGCCTGGCGTCCCGCCGGCATCCTCCTGGTGGGGCTGGCACTGCTGTGCGTCGTGCTCGCCACGATCACCGGCACGGCGATGTCCGCGGTGCGCGAGCGGCGCGGCCGAACGGAGGCCGACGAGGTTCCGTCTGGTCAGCCGGAAACCCTGCCCGCCGGCCTCGACGCCGACACCCTGGACGCGCTGGACAGCACGGCGGTGCGGGCCCGGTTGGGCCTCAGCGACCGGTGAGGGTGGGGACGAGCAGGGCGTTCACGCCCTTGCCGGCGAGGCACCGGTAGGTACGGTCGGCGTCGGTGCTCGGTGGCAACACCTCCAGGCGCCACCCCTGGGGCTGCTCGATCCCACTGGTCAGCCGAAACGTCCGCAGGCTGCACACCTGCCGGACGGCCGGATCGGCGACGATCTCGGCATGCGCCGCGCCGACCAACGTGACGGGCAGCTCCCCCTGGGCGTAGGTCTCCCAGGTATGTCGACCGTCACAGGAGACCTCGGCCGCCTCGGCACGCCCGGCACGCAGCCGGACCGGTCCGAAACACTCCAGATGCGCCGCGCAGCCGGCCCCCGACGGCAGGGACGCCACGGTCGTCCCCGCGCAACCGGGAAGAGTGCGCCCGCTCGCGCCCGGATCGACGGAGGCACTGGCCACCGGTGTCGGCGCGACCACCAGGGGTGAACCGCCGGCCATCCACGCTCCGGCGCTCGCCGACGCGGCCAGGGCGAGCACCCCGGCACCGCCGAGGAACCAGCGTCTCCGCCGCCTGCTCGGCGGCGTCGCCGGACGGGCGTCCTCCACCGGTGGCCGGGGCGGCCCGGACAGGTCCACCCGGTACCTTCCGCCGGTGGTGGCGCCACCGGAGGTGGGTGCGCCGCTGACCGGCGCGCCGCTGACGGGCGACGAGGCCGTGTCCAACGGCAGGTCACGGAGCAGATCGCGCAGCTCGATCGCGGACGGGCGGGCCCCGGGATCGTTGGACATCCCGACGCGGAGCACGTCGACCAGCTCGGTCGGCACCCCGGGCAGCTCCGGGATCGGCTGGTTGAACATCTCCAGCACGGTGACCAGGCTCGGGTTCCGCTCGGACTGCCAGCGCGGCGGCCGGCCGCTCATCACCGCGTAGAGAGTGGCGCAGAGCGCGTACACGTCGACGGCCGGCGAGGGCGGGCTGTGGCTGAACATCTCCGGCGGCGCGTACGCCGGGGTCAGCACCTCCAGGGTGACCGAGGCGTCACGCGCCTCGGCCAGCACGGCGAGCCCGAAGTCGGCGAGGACCGCCGGGTTGAAGTGCGAGTAGAGGATGTTCGCCGGCTTGACGTCGCGGTGCAGCACCCCGGCGGCGTGCGAGTGGGCGAGAGCGTCCGCGATCTTGACGCCGAGGTCGCGGGTCTCCGCGGCGCCGAGCGGGGAGGTGCGCATCCGCTCGGCGTACGAGCCGTCGCAGAGCTCCATGATCAGGTACGGGTGCTGGTCGACGGTGACCCCGACGTCGAAGAGGTCCACCACGTGCGGGTGGGACGACATCCGGCCGGCGGCACGCGCTTCCCGGAGGAACCGGGCCTGGTCCCGCTCGCTGTCCAGCGTCCGATTCTCCACCTTGACAGCGACCTCCCGCCCCACGGAGATCTGGGTGGCCTTGTAGACGGTGGCGTAGCCACCCCGGGCGAACACCTGCAGATCGGTCAGACCGGGCACAATAGGCAGCCGGAGGGCGCCGGGCGGGGTGTCGGTCACGGGTTCGAAAATACCTGTCCTATCGGGCCGCTCAGCCGAGCGTACCGGCGGTGGACCCGGGGCCGGCGGCGCGACGGGCGTCCCACCGCAGACCGGCCGCGGTGGCAACCGCGCCGAGCCCCTCCCACAGGGCCACGCCGAAGAACCCGGCGGGCGCCACCCCGGCCAGCACGGTCAGCGTGAACACGGCGAAGGTGACCAGCCGGAAGACCACCGTGAAGCGGTAGAAGGCCCGCCATTCGGTGGCCACCGCCAGCAGGTAGTAGACGCCCATGTTGAACGAGGCCATCGAAGCCGCGATGAGGAACGGGCCGGTGTGGTCGCCGGCCTCCCGCCGCGCCGGCACCTCGAAACCGAGTATCCGCAGTTGCGCCTCGGGCCAAACGAGACCGAGCGCGCCGAGCAGCAGCGCCAGCACACCGAAGACCGCCATGGTCCAGCCGGCGCCGGAACGCGGCAGCCTCATCCGTCCTCCCCGTCCACGGCCGCCACGGCGGGCGGCCTCCTGGACCCCACACGCTAACCGGCATCCCCGACCCGCACATCCCCGGAACCGCCAGACCTCAGACCGACGCGGAGCATCGACCCCGCCACCGATACGGGTCCCCCTACCGGAGCACGGCAACGCGCCAGGGGCCACCGCGAGGGGCGCGCTTCGGCGCGCGGGGACGCTCAGTCCGCCCGGTGCAGCGGACCCCACTCGGCGGACGCCTGCTCCTCGACCGCCCGGTCCGCCTCGCGGAGCGCCCGCTCCGACACCCACGCCACCGGACGGTCGCAGCGGACCAGCGGCTCGTTGTCCGGCCCGCGCCCGCACTGCTCACCCACCAGCACCCACGGCCGCACCCCGGGGCCACGCAGCTCCCGCAGGTGGCGATAGTCGTAGAGCCGTCGGGCCACCCACAGGCGCAACGGCCGTTCCCCCCACCAGTCCTCCACGGTGAGCGGGTTGGCGGAGAGCCCGGGCAGGTCGATGCCGGTCAGCGCGTCCTTGCTCGACTGCCCGGGCGCACCGGCGGTCAGGTCCACGTCGGGCCCCAGCGACCAACGGACGTACAGTTCCTCCTCCGGCTCGCTCGCGCGCAGGACCTGGACCACCTGGTCCAGGTCGCCGAGGACCGGCATCACCGCCCCGTACCGCGTGCCGTTCATGACCGTTCTGTGCCCACCGGAACGCGACCCATTCATCTCCTCCACCCTGGCCCACCCGTCACTGGTCTCGACGGTGGTCGCCAACCCAGGGGACATTGTTTCCGAGATCCGGGGAAGCGGCGCGGAACGCGGGATCTTCGCGCCGAGATCGCTCCGGTCGCGGCGGGTGGGGACCGTCAGGAGCCGGTGAGGCGGGCGCGGAGGGCGTCGGCGGCGGCGCGTTCGCTGCGCTGCTCGGTCACGTACGCCAGCCGGACCGCCTCCTCGGCGCTGGCCAGCGCCTCGACGGGCCGGCCGCAGGCGGCGAGGGCCTGCGCCAACACGCTCGCCCCGATCACCTGACTGCGGACGTCCTCGGCGGGCGCGGCGACCGCCCGGCGGGCCCAGTCCAGCGCCTGTTCCCGCTGGCCGTGGTCGAGCAGGGCCGAGGCGTACCGGGCCATGGTCTGCCGGCGGGAGAAGAGCAGCGTCGGGTTGCCGGACGCGGTGGTCGCCAGCGGGGCGAGCAGACCGACGGCGGTGGCCGGATCACCGGCCGCCAACCGGGCCGTGGCCAGCAGCACCCGGGGCGCGACCTGGGCCGGCGCCTGCGGGTTGTGCGGTTCGACGGCGGTCAGCACCGCCCGGGCGTCCCGTTCGGCGGTCTCGCAGTCACCCATGTCCAGGGCCACGAAGCCGCGCAGGGTGCCGGCCATCCCGGTGAGCAGCGGGTGCGAGGTCCGCTCCGCGTACGACAGGGCGTCGGTGAGCAGGTCGGCGGCATGCTCCGGCTCGCCCAGCCCGCGCGCCACCACCCCCCGCGCGACCAGCGCGAACCCGCGTCCCCAGTCGTCGGAGACCTCGGCGAAGTCCCGGTACGCGCGGCGTGCCGCCCGGTCCGCCTCGGCGATCTCCCCCAACTCGGCCCCGGCGAACGCCTCCACGGCACGCAGCGTGCCGACCGCCCACGCCTCGCCGACCCGCTCGCCGAAGGGGAGGAACACCCCGGCCAGCCGGCAGGCCTCCCGGAGCCGGCCGGCGAGCAGCCGGGCGAAGGCGGTCGTGCCGCGCAGCCAGGCCCGGCCGTACGGATCCCGCAGTTCGGCGAAGAGCCGGGCGGCCCGGCCGAGCACCGCGTCGGTGCCGGCGAAGTCGCCCCGGGTGGTGGTGACCCAGGCCAGGTTCTGCAACGACCACGCCTGCCCGCGCGGGTCCTGCGCGGCGAGACTCACCTGGTACGACGCGGCGAGTCGGCTGCTGGCCTGGCTGAGCCGGCCGGCGATGAAGTCGGCCATGCCGAGCCGGCGCATCGCCGAGGCGCGCAGGGTGGGCAGGCCACCGGCGGTGGCCACCTGCAAGGCCTCCTGCCAGGCGGCCGTCGCCCGGCTCTGGTCGCCGAGTGCCTGGTGGGCCTGTCCGGCGAGCAGTAGGGCGCTGGTCCGCACGGCCGCCTCGTCCCCGGCGTTGGCGGCGATCTTCTCGGCGAAGGCGAGCGCGTCGCCCGGTCGCCCGACCTGGAGCAGCGCCCGGGCGTGCACCACCCGGTCCGCGGCGGGCACCCCGTCGCGGGCCAACTCGGCGGCCCGCTCGGCGTACTCGACGGCAAGGGCCGGCTCCCCGGCGTGCAGCGACCGGCGGGCGGCTCGGCCCAGCGCGGCCACGCCCAGCGGGGCGACGGTCCGGGCCGGCGCGTCGGGGCGGAGCTTGACCGCGTCGGCGAGGGCCGCGGCCCGCTCCACGTGCCCGGCGACGAAGTCGTCGCGTGCCGCGTCGGTGAACCCGCCGGGCGGGGCGCCGGTGCCGCCGGGCGCGGCCCAGCGGGCCAACGCGGCGTGCCGTTCGGCCAGTTCGGCCTTGCTGACCCCGGTGTACGCGGCCTCCCGCATCAGCGGGGTGGCGAAGGCGTAGCCGGTACGGGTGCGGTGCAGCATCCGCCGTTGCAGCAGTTCCTCGACGGCCCGCGTCAGTTCCACGGCGGCCACCGCGGCGGGCCGGCCGCCGAGCCCTGCGCGCTGCTCGCGCAGCACCTCCAGCGCCCCGTCCGGCACGGTGTCGCCGACCACGGCGGCATCACGCAGGACCGAGCGGGCGTCCGGTGGCAGCGCGTCGATCCGGGCCGCGAGGACGGCCGCCAGGTCGCGCGAGAGCAGCCGGCTGCCCAGCGAGCCGGGTGCCAGCCGCCAGCCACCGGGGCCGCTGCGACGGTCGGCGTACGCGGTGAGCGCGCCCCGCTCCATCAGCAGGGTGACCAGCTCGGCCAGGTAGAACGGGTTTCCCTGGGCGGTGGCGAGCAGCCGGTCCGCGTCGGCCTGGGGCAGCTTCCCGCCGCCCAGGTAGCTGGTGAGCAGTCGGGCGGCGTCGGCTCCGCGCAGCGGGGGCAGCGCGTGCACCTCGGCGTCGGCGACACGGGTCAGCGCACCGGCGGTGCGGACCAGCTCCGGGCGGCCGAGCAGCAGCACCAGCACCGGGCCGGTGAGCCGGGAGAGGGTGAGCCCGAGCGCGCTGATCGTCTCGGCGGTCGCGTCGTGCAGGTCGTCGACGATCATCACCAGCGGCGTCTCGCCGGCCAGGGCGCCGAGCAGACCGGCCACCGCGTTCGGCACGGCCTCGGCGTCGGCCGGGGTGGCACCGGCGCTCCACTCCCCGTGGTCGGTGGCGGTGCCGTGCCCGCCGGGCAGCTCCGCGTACCCGAGCAGGGCCAGCAGTTGGTCGGTGGCGAGCGGGCCGCCGCCGCGCTGCCCGAGCCGCTGGCCGAGCCGGCGCAGCCGTTCCTCCACGGCGGGACGGGTGAGCGCGGTGGACATGTCGTTGGGCAGGCCGACCGCGGCCCGGACCAGGTCGGCGAGGGGGGCGAGCCGGCGGCGTTCGCCGAAGGCGGCGCAGCGTACGGAGAGCACCCGGGCACCGGTGTGCGCGGCGTACCGGCCGGCGCCCACGTCGTACCCGGCGGCGAGGCGTTCCACCTCGGCGGCGAAGCGGGACTTGCCGATGCCCGCCTCGGCGGTCATCAGCAGCACCCGGGGCTCGCTGCGGTCGATGACCTCGGCGAGCCGGCCGGCGACCCGCCCGATCTCGGTCTCCCGGCCGACGAAGGGCGCCTCGTCGCCGAGCCCGGAGCGGGTGCCCGGGGCGTCGAGGAGGCCGAGCAGCTCGTACGCCTCGACCGGTTCGCGCTTGCCCTTGAGCCGCAGCGGGCGCAACGCCCGCCAGGAGGCGACGTGCCGGGTGGCGGCGGAGGTGCGGGCACCGGCGTAGACGGCCCCGACGGCGGCGGCGTCGGCCAGCCGGGCGGCGGTGTTCACCGTGTCGCCGATGACCGTGTACTCGATGGCGGCCTGGATGCCGGCGATGACGTCGCCGGTGTTCAGCCCGACCCGCAGGCCGAGCGGCGCGCCGCCGCCCCGTTCGTCGTCGAGCACCCGGCGGACGGCCCGCTGCATGGACAGCGCCGCGCGCACGGCCCGCTCCGCGTCGTCCTCGTGGGCGACGGGTGCGCCGAAGACCGCCATGATGCCGTCGCCGGTGAGCTTGTCGACGTGCCCGCCGAAGGTCTTCACGGCGCCGGCGAGGGCGGCGAGCACCCGGTCGGTGACCGCGCCGACCCGTTCCGGGTCGAGATCCTCCGACCAGGAGGTGAAGTCGGACAGGTCGCCGAAGAGCACGGTGACCACCCGGCGTTCGGCGGTGGGCAGGGTCGCGGCGGCCGGCAGGGCCGCGCCGCAGCTGTGGCAGAACCGTGCCCCGGGGACTGCCAGCGTGCCGCAGACCGGGCAGGTCACGGCTGCTCCACGCCGAGGTGCTCCAGCTGGGCGCGGACCGACCACTCTGCCGCCCACCACAGCGACCGGTCGACGTCGGCGTACACGGTCGCGACGACCTCGGCGGCGGTGGTGGCGCCGGCGGCGACCGCGGCCCGGACCTGGTCGAGCCGGGCCCGGCGGTGGGCGAGGTAGAACTCGGCCGCCGCGCCGCAGTCGGCCAGCGCCGGGCCGTGCCCCGGCAGCGCCGGGATCCCCCGGTACGTGGCGAGCAGTTCCAGGCTGGCGAGGTAGTCGCCGAGGTGGCCGTCGGGGTGGGCGACGACGGTGGTGCCCCGGCCGAGGATGGTGTCGCCGGTGAGCACGACCCGTTCGTCGCCGCGCCGGGCCAGGAAGCAGACGGAGTCGCGGGTGTGCCCGGGGGTGGGCACGAGGCGGATGGTGAGGCCGGCCGCGTCGAGCGGGGAGCCTTCGCCGAGCGGGTCACCGCCGATGGTGTGGGCCGGGTCGGCGGCCAGGACCGCGACGCCGCCGAGCCGGCCGGACAGCGGGGGGGCGCCCTCGGTGTGGTCGGGGTGCCCGTGGGTGATCAGCAGGGAGGCGATGGGACCGTGCGCGGCGATCCGGTCGAGGTGCCCGTCGTCCGCCGGCCCGGGGTCGACCACCACGGCGGGCGCCCCGGGGGCCGCCCGCAGCACCCAGGTGTTGGTGCCGTCGAGGGTCATCGGGCCGGGGTTGGGCGCACGCAGCAGCGTCACCCAGTCCGGCAGCGCGTCGGCGAGCGCCGCCGCCGGCGCGGTCAGATGCCCGGTCATGGCTGCGATCGTACGACCCTGCCCGCCACTCCCCGCGATCTTGCAGGGTCCGTCCGGCGTTTGTGGTTCTTCACGCCTTTCGTCCGGCAGAGATCGCGGGGGTGGCGGGCGACGCTCAGGCGACCTCGACGATGACGTCGATCTCGACCGGGGCGTCCAGCGGCAGCTCGGCGACCCCGACCGCGGAACGGGCGTGCCGACCGGCCTCCCCGAACACCGCGCCGAACAGGTCGGACGCGCCGTTGATCACGCCGGGCTGGCCGGTGAAGCCGGGTGCGCTCGCCACGAAGCCGGTCAACTTGACGATCTTGACGACGTTCTCCAGACCGACCAGCGCGTCCACGGCGGCGAGGGCGTTCAGTGCGCAGCGCGCGGCCAGGTCCTTGGCCTGCTCGGCGGAGATCCCGGCGCCGACCTTGCCCGTGGCGAGCAGCTTGCCCTCGGCCATCGGCACCTGGCCGGAGACGTAGACGTGCTGCCCCGACTGCACCGCCGGGACGTAACTCCCCGCCGGCGGGGCGACCTCGGGCAGGCTCAGACCGAGCTCGGCGAGCTTGGCGTGCGGACCGTTGCTCATGCCTTGGGCCGCTTCAGGTACGCGACGAGCTGCTCCGGGTTCGGGCCGGGAACCACGGAGACCAGCTCCCAACCGTCCTCGCCCCAGTTGTCGAGGATCTGCTTGGTCGCGTGGACCAGCAACGGGACCGTGGCGTATTCCCACTTCTGCATCGGTGGAAGGCTCCCTTGCCTGACGTGGACGTGTTACCGGCACAGCCTACGGTTCGGACGACGGCCGGGGCGCGGGACGTTGCTCCGGCGCCGCCGGCGCCTCGCCGCAGGGGCCTTCGTGGTCGTACGGCTGGGGGCATCGGGAGCGGTCCGGCAGCAACAGGTCGCAGAAGACCCGGTGCCGGTTGTTCTGGTCGTCGGCGGTGGAGACGGTGGTCTCGCCGGCGTCCAACTCGGCGAGGAAGCCGAGCGAGGTGGCCACCGTGCCGGCCAGCGCCGTCGCCGCGGTGAGGTCGGCCACCCGGATCGGCAGGTGGATGACGTAGCCGGGTTCCTCCTCGTCGCGCGCGCGGTCGCTGGAGCGGCTCAGGATGCGCAGCACCTCGTGCGGTTCGGCGTGCCGCCGGTAGGACCGCTCGTTGAACGGCAGCCCGCCGCCCGGGGTACCGGTGTCACCCCGGGCGCCGAGCCGCCCCGCCCGGTCCCCGGGTGGGAACTGGGCTCGAGCGATGTTGTCCGCGTCGCGCATGCACTGCCTCCGGGCCTCGTACGTGATCTGATCACCATCCGGACCGGACCCCCTGTCCGACCCGTCCCCCGTACGGGCACGAAGGTAGGACCGGCGCCAGTGCGCCACAACGGGACGCGCGCGCCTGACCACGCCAAGTCACATATGCGACACAAGGCGGGTCCGGAAGACGATCGCGCCGAACCGGCACGTCGTGCGCGACAGGTCACAGCCGGCCCCATCGACCGCTACCCTTCTGCCACGAACGGGCGATGAGGGTTCGCCCGGCGTACCCGAACCCGCGTCCGCGCCCGGGGAGGCGAGGACGCCCTTCCCCGGGGGGACCACATGAACCGACCACCGACCGGCGGTGTGACCGGACCGGCCGACTCCCCGTCCTCCGGCCCGGCCTTCACGGGCCCGGCGGCTCCCTACCCGGCCCACCGGCCCGCCGCGGGGAAGCCGAAACGGAGCCGGCTCGCCGTCTCGCTCACGATCGCCGCGGCGCTCCTGCTCTGCGGTGGCGGTGCGGCGGCGTACCTGGCCCTGCGCGACCGCGAGGACGGTGCCGGCGCGGCGGAGCCGGCGGTGGCGGTGGACAACTTCCTCAGCGCGGTCTACCAGGAGCGGGACGCGCAGAAGGCGGCCGGCTTCGTCTGCGCGGCCTCGCGAGACCAGCAGAAGATCGCCGCCAAGGTCGCCGAGGTCGACAGGTACGCCTCGGGGCACGCCAACCCGCGGTTCCGGTGGGCCACCCCACGGGTGGACAACCAGACCGGGGACCGGGCCACGGTCAGCGCGCGGGTCGTCATGACCACCGCCGACGAGAAGATTGCCGAGCAGGCGCTGCGCTTCACGGTCGTGCGGGAGAGGGGTTGGTGGGTCTGCGAGGTGGCTTGACGCCAGCGGGTGGATAGGCTCGACGGGTGCGAGCAGCTGAGCCCCCGACGGAACCGGCTCGTGCCGGCTGGCCGTCCCGCCTGCACGTGGTGACCGGCAAGGGTGGCACGGGCAAGACGAGCGTGGCGGCGGCCCTGGCGTTGTCCCTGGCCGCCGGTGGCCGGCGCACCCTGTTGGTCGAGGTGGAGGGGCGGCAGGGCATCGCCCAGCTCTTCGGGACCGACCCGCTGCCGTACGAGGAGCGGCACCTGACCGACGCCCCTGGTGGCGGCGAGGTGCGCGCCCTGGCGGTGGACGCCGAGGAGGCCCTGCTCGAATACCTCGACATGTTCTACCGGCTCGGGGCGGCCGGGCGGGCGCTGCGCAAGCTCGGCGCGATCGACTTCGCCACCACCATCGCCCCCGGCCTGCGGGACGTGCTGCTCACCGGCAAGGTGAAGGAGGCCACCACGCGTACCAGCGGGCAGCGGCGCACGTACGACGCGGTGGTCCTGGACGCGCCGCCGACCGGGCGGATCGGCCGCTTCCTCAACGTCACCGCGGAGACCGCCCGGTTGGCGAAGGTCGGGCCGATCAAGACCCAGAGCGAGGGGGTCGCCGCGCTGCTGCGTTCCCCGATGACCGCGGTGCACGTGGTGACGCTGCTGGAGGAGATGCCGGTCCAGGAGACCGTCGACGCTATCGCCGAGCTGACCCAACTCGGGTTCCCGGTGGGGCGGGTGATCGTCAACAGCGCCCGGCCACCGCTGCCGGTCGGCCGGGACGTCACCGCGGCGGAGCTGCGGCGGGGCCTGCTCGCCGCCGGGCTGCCGGCCGACCGGGCGACCGTGACCGGGCTGGTCGACGAGGCGCGGGACCAGCAGGTCCGTCGCGAGCTGGAGGATTCGCTCCGGGCCGACCTGGTGGAGCTGGGCCTGCCCATGACCGAGCTGCCGCTGCTGCCCGACGGGTTGGACCGGGCCGCGCTGGCGACCCTCGCCGAGGTGCTCGGCCGGGCCGATTGACTCACACCTGCCGTCGGCTCGACGCGCGGGCGGCAGCGGCCCGATACGCTCGATTGGTGCCTTCCGAAGACGCGGCGCCACGTCTGGACGTCGACCAGATCCTCGCCGACCCCGGTGTGCGGATCGTCGTGTGCTGTGGCGCCGGTGGGGTGGGTAAGACCACCACGGCGGCGGCGCTCGCGCTGCGGGCGGCCGAACAGCACGGACGACGCACGGTGGTGCTCACCATCGACCCGGCCCGCCGGCTGGCCCAGTCGCTCGGCCTGACCGAGCTGGACAACACCCCCCGGCAGGTCAAGGGGATCGAGGTCGAGGTGAGCGGCGGCGAGCTGCACGCGATGATGCTGGACATGAAGCGCACGTTCGACGACGTGGTGCTCCAGCACACCGATCCGGCGAAGGCGGCGGAGATCTTCGCCAACCCCTTCTACCAGGCCATGAGCTCGACCTTCGCCGGCACCCAGGAGTACATGGCGATGGAGAAGCTGGGGCAGTTGCACGCCCGCGGCGAGTGGGACCTGATCGTGGTGGACACCCCGCCGTCCCGGTCCGCGCTGGACTTCCTGGACGCCCCGGCCCGGCTCTCCCGCTTCCTCGACGGCCGGATGCTGCGGCTGCTGCTCGCGCCGGCGCGTACCGGAGGGCGGAGCATGTTCACCTTCGTCACCGCCGGTTTCGGGATGTTCTCGAAGGTCGTGCAGAAGGTGCTCGGCGCCCAACTGCTCACCGACCTGTCCGGCTTCGTCGCCGCGCTGGATTCGATGTTCGGCGGTTTCCGGCAGCGCGCCGAGCAGACGTACCGCATCCTGCAGGCCCGGGAGACGGCGTTCCTGCTGGTCGCGGCGCCGGAGTCGGACGCGGTCCGGGAGGCGGCCTACTTCGCTGGGCGGTTGCGCGAGGAGCGGATGCCGCTGGCCGGGTTGGTCCTCAACCGGGTGCACCGGCCCGCGGTGGAGCTGGACGCGGCGGCGAGTCTGGCGGCGGCGGAGCGACTGGTGGGGTTGGGCGGCCACGAGGTCACCGTCGACGTGCTGCGCGCACATGCCGCGCTGGCCCGGCAGTCGGTACGCGAGCGGCAGGTGGCGGCCCGGTTCACCGAGGAGTTCCCGTCGGTGCCGGCGGTGTCGGTGACCGCGCAGCCCGCCGACGTGCACGACGTCGACGGGCTGCGGACGATCGGCGCGGCGATCAGCCGGCCGTGACGCGCGGCGATCAGTTCGCGGCGGTCACCAGGATCTTGTCCTTGCCGGCCTTGTCCTTGCCGGCCTTGTCCTTGGCGTTCTTCTTCATCGCGGCCTCGAACATCTTGCGCCAGCTCGTCACCTGGGGGTGACGGCGGAGCAACGCCCGGCGTTCGCGTTCGGTCATGCCACCCCACACCCCGAACTCGATCCGGTTGTCGAGCGCGTCGGCCAGGCACTCGTACCGAACTGGGCAGCTCCGGCAGATCCTCTTCGCCACGTTCTGTTCGGCGCCCTGTACGAACAACGCGTCCGGGTCCCCGTTCTGACATGCCGCCAGTGACGGCCAGTCAGCGATCATGCCCATGTGTACACGTCCCCCCTTGCAGTACCTACCGACTCGTGCGACCAGCCGTCGATCTCCCCCCGGTCGTCCGGCCCGTTCCTTCCCCAAGGAGGCACGGACGACGTGTGGCCGTGTCGCCGCCACCATCATGCTCTGTAGTCGCCTGATTACGCAACGTTGTCGGCAAAATCCATCATTCCGGACACTCCCGGCTTCCCGGGCCTTCGCTCGCCGCTTACCCGGCCGGAGTACGTGAAAACGCTGCGCCGCTCCACCGATCGGGTGGAGACTCGGCGCCAGGTCACACGCAACCACGTACCGGGGGTCGTGCGTTTAGCACAACGAGGGTCGCGCGCGCAGGAAATGGGGAAAGAACGCCCCGGCGACCCTCGTTCCCTACTCGCGTACCCTGTCGAGGTGACCTGGATGCGGAAACGTGACCACAATGTCTTCACCAACGCCGCATCGCTACTCGTCTGTGGCCTACTGGCCGGTGTGGTGGTCGCGGCGGCGGCCTTCCCTGCGGTGGCGATGTCCGGACTGGCCGCGAAGGCCGGTGCTGAGACCTTCGGCGCCTTGCCGAAGGAGCTGACCGTCGCCCGCGCGCCGCAGATCAGCTACCTGCTCGCCGCAGACGGCAAGACCCCGCTCGCGACCATGTACGACGAGAACCGCCGGGACGTGAAGCTGGACGACATCGCGCTGGTCATGCGGCAGGCGATCATCGCCGCCGAGGACCACGACTTCTACAAGCACAACGGGGTCGACCTCAACGGCATCGCCCGCGCCTTCGTCAACAACCAGGCCGGCACCAACTCCCAGCAGGGTGCCTCGACGCTGACCATGCAGTACGTCCGACTGGCCATCGCGTACTCGGCGACCCACCCGGCGGACGTGGTCGCCGCGACCGAGGACACCGGGCCCCGCAAGCTCCGCGAGATGCGGCTGGCCATGCAGGTCGACAAGGAGTTCTCCAAGGACGAGATCCTGACCCGGTACCTCAACCTCGCCTCCTTCGGCAACGGCGCGTACGGCATCTTCGCCGCCAGCCAGGTCTACTTCGGCAAGCCGCCCAGCAAGCTCAAGCTGGAGGAGGCGGCGATGCTGGCCGGCATGGTCAAGGCGCCGACCCAGAACGACCCGACCACCCCCAGCGGCCGTCCACTGGCCAAGGACCGGCGCAACTACGTCCTGCAGAACATGGTCGAGACCGGCGCCATCACCCAGCAGGAGGCGGACGCCGCCAAGGCCACCGACATGAAGGTCAAGGACAAGCGCACCCCGAACGGTTGCGTGGCGACCAACAAGAAGGGGTGGGGCTTCTTCTGCGACTACTTCTACCGCTGGTGGATGCAGCAGGAGACGTTCGGCTCGACCACGTACGACCGGGAGCGGCGGCTGAAGAGCGGCGGCTACACCATCACCACCACGCTCGACGTGCAGGCGCAGGACGGCGCCGACAGGGCCGTGCGCAACCAGCTGAGCGAGAACAGCAAGGCCGCCCGGATGGTGGCCGTCGTGGAGCCGGGCACCGGCCGGGTCCGGGCGCTCGCGGTGAACCGCAACTTCAAGCTCGACGACCCGAACAAGCCGCAGAACAAGATGTCCAGCGACCCGGCGAAGGCCAGGAAGAAGATCCGGGGCAACTACCCGAACACGGTGAACCCGCTGCTCACCGGCGGCGAGGGGATCACCGGCTACCAGGCCGGCTCGACCTTCAAGATCTTCACGGTGGTCGCCGCCCTGGAGAAGGGCGTCCCGCTCAGCTACACGATCAACTCGCCGGAGGTGTTCCGGTCGAAGTACATCATCGCGCCCGGCCCGGCGGCCTGCCCCGGCACCAACCTCTACTGCCCCAAGAACGCCTCCAAGAGCATGGCCGGCGTGCACAACATGTGGAGCGGCTTCGGCCGGTCGGTGAACACCTTCTTCGTCTCGCTGCAGCAGCAGGTCGGCGCCGAGAACGTGGTCAAGGCCGCCAAGAAGCTCGGCATCGTCTTCCGCTCCCAGGAGGACCTGACCCTGGAGCGGGGCGCCAACCAGTGGGGCGCGTTCACCCTCGGCGTGTCGCAGACCACCCCGCTGGAACTGGCCAACGCGTACGCCACCCTCGCCGCTGACGGCAAGTACTGCGAGCCGATTCCGGTGCAGCAGATCAAGGGGCCGGACGGCGAGAAGCTCGACATCGCCAACCCGAAGTGCGAGCAGCGGGTCAGCACCGAGGTGGCCCGCGCCGCGGTGGACGCCGCCCGCTGCCCGGTCGGTGACCGGTCGTCGACCTCCCGGTGCGCCGGCGCCACCGCCGGCAACGTCCGCGGCATCGTCGACGCCCCGGTGGCCGGCAAGTCCGGCACCACCGACAGCGACAAGACCTCCTCGCTGGTCGCGATGACCAAGCAGTACGCGGTGGCCGGCATCATGGCCGACCCGGACTGGCCGCAGACCACCCAGAAGATGGGGCACGACGAGACCCCGCAGGGCATCAACCCGGCGGTCTACAACACGCTGAAGACCGCGATGAAGGGGAAGGAGAGGGTCAACTTCACCCCTCCCGGCAACAAGATCATCAACGGTGACCAGCGGTCCATCCCCGGCGTGAAGTGCGAGTCGGTGGACACCGCACGGTCCCGGATCAGGGGTGCCGGCTTCGAGGTGGTCGTCTCCGACACCCGGGTCCCCTCGGAGTGCCCCGCCGGCCAGGTGGCCGGCACCAGCCCGAGCGGCCGCACCATCAAGGGCGGTGTGGTCACCATCGAGATCAGCAGCGGCGGCGGCAGCACGCCGCCGGACGGCCAGAGCACCACCGGTCCCAGTGGGCCAGGCAACCTGCCGCCCCCCAGAGGACCCCGACCCCGCGGCTGAGCCGGACGAACCAACGACGGGCGGGTACCCCTTTCGAGGGGGTGCCCGCCCGTCGGGCGTACCAGGGTCAGAGGCCGAGCTGTCGGCGTACCTCGGCTGCCACCCGGCCACCCTCGGCCCGGCCGGCCACCGCGGTCTGGGCCGCCTTCATGGCCGGGCCCATCTGGGCCTTACCGGTGAAGCCGCCCGCGGCGAGCGCCCCCGCGACCAGTTCGGCGAGTTCGTCGTCGGAGAGCTGCCTCGGCAGGTAACGCTCCAGCACCTCCCCCTCGGCGGTCTCCTTGGCGGCCTGCTCGGCGCGGCCGGCGTCGGCGAAGGCGGCGGCGGCCTCCCGGCGCTTCTTCGCCTCCTTCGTCAGCACCGCGAGCACCTCGTCGTCGGTGAGCTCGCGCTTGGCCCTGCCGGCGACCTCGGCGGTGCCGACGGCGGCGAGCGCCATCCGCAGCGTGGAGGTGGTCAGCTCGTCGCGCGCCTTCAGTGCGGCGCGCATGTCGGCGGTAAGGCGGTCCTTCAGCGTGCTCATGGACGGTGAAACTACCCTGAACGACATGCGAAAGCGCACACTATTCCGGCTCGCCGCCGGCACCGTCGCCGCGGGCGCGGCCACCCTCGCCTACGCGTCGCTCATCGAACGCAACATGTTCACCCTGCGCCGGTACGACGTACCGGTCCTGCCGACCGACACGGAGCCGCTACGGGTGCTCCACCTGTCGGATCTGCACATGATGCCGGACCAGCGGCGCAAGCAGCAGTGGGTGGCGTCGCTCGCCGCCCTGGACCCCGACCTGGTGGTGGTCACCGGGGACAACATGGCCGACCCCGGGGCCGTCCCGGGCGTGCTGCGGGCGCTGCAACCGCTGCTCAACCTTCCCGGCGCGTTCGTCTTCGGCTCGAACGACTACACCGGCCCGGTCTGGAAGAACCCGTTCACGTACTTTCTGCCCAACCGGGAGTACACCGAGGGCACCGCCCTGCCGTACGAGGAACTGCGGGAGGTCTTCGTCGGCGCCGGGTGGGTTGACCTCAACAACGCCCGCACGTCGATCAAGGCCGGTGGCCGGCTGGTGGAACTGGTCGGCGTGGACGACCCGCACATCGAGCGGGACGACTACCCCGCCGTCGCCGGGCCGGTCTCCCCGTCGGCCGACCTGTCCGTCGCAGTCGTCCACTCCCCGGAGCCGGCCGTGCTCGACCAGATGGCCGCCGACGGCTTCAACCTGCTGCTCGCCGGGCACACCCACGGCGGCCAGGTCTGTGTGCCCGGGTACGGCGCACTGGTGACCAACTGCGGGCTGCCCCGCTCTATGGCCAAGGGCCTGCACCGCTGGCCCGGCTCGGACTCATGGCTGCACGTCTCCGCCGGCCTCGGCACCCATCCCACCGCCCCGGTGCGGTTCGCCTGCCCACCGGAGGCGAGCCTGCTGACCCTCATCTCCCGCTGACCTGCCCTCCCGCCGTCCCCTGCGGGCCGGCGTCCCACCGAACGGCCGGTGCCGACGCGGCGGGAGGGGGTACCGAGTTTGACCACCGGAACGGGTGGGCTACTATTTCTCAGCACACCTCGGGGTGTGGCGCAGCTTGGTAGCGCGCTTCGTTCGGGACGAAGAGGTCGTCGGTTCGAATCCGGCCACCCCGACCAGGTAAGAGGGCACATCCGATAGATGGATGTGCCCTCTGTGCGTTGGTACAGCAGTGAAGTACAGCAGCGCTATCGCAGGCTCTCCCCCAGGCGCTTGAGCGCGTCGCGGGTGGCGTCCGAGGACGCCTGCGAATAGATCTCCATCGTGACCGACACCTCGGCATGCCGGAGCGGCTTGCTTGACGTTCCTCGGTCGGTGCGGCGATGCGGGTGGTGTGGTGGTGGGTGGGGCGGCCGAGTCGCCAGCAGGCGTCGATGAGCCGGGCGAGGTGGTCGCCTTCCGGGTCGGCGTAGGCATCGATGGTGTCCGGGGTGAGTCGGGTGGAGCAGTGGCCGGTGACCTCGGTGGACTTGGTGGCGTACTTGGCCAGGTAGGCGGCCACCTTTCCGTCGGTCACGTCCCCGTCGCTGGCGCCGATGCGGCGCACGTCGACCTGTTCCCCCCAGGCGATCGGCCAGCCGTGCGGCCGGTCGGGGTGCGGCGGGGTGGTGACGGTGATCTGCCGGGCGGCGGCGTGGACGGCGGCGTCGAGGTCGTCGGCGGTGATGCCGGCCGGCGGCGGCACCCGGGCGTGCCGGTCGTGCGGGTCGACGCCGTCGAGGCGCAACAGGACGTGGAAGTGCACCGCTCCCCGGCGCTGCATTTCGGCGACC
>NZ_SMKD01000074.1 GCF_004348595.1 Micromonospora sp. KC723 | reverse complement strand
GGCCACGAGGTCTCCGGTATGAAGTTCTTGCTTGGTCGCAGAACCAGATACCGGAGACCTCTTCAGTTATCGATCACCGCCACGCCGTAACCTTCACCGGCCACCACGACTTCTGAAACACGCCTTAGGAGCGCTAGCTTCGCTGCGCCGCAGGGCCACGGCTGCCCGCATCGGCGGCACAGCCACAGCGGGCGCATCGGCAGATGTTCCGCCTCGGCTGGCGCGAGCCGGTTCGCCGCGAGACGGCGCTGCTGCCCGGTCACCGGCGACCGCCCTCGCGGGCCTGCTGCTCGAACAACCGACGCCACACGTAGGTGAACAGTGGCGAATCAGCGGGCCGTACCTGCCCCTGCGAGGACGTCGACGCGGGCTCGGGGCGCCGGCACTGACCGGCCATCGCGTTACGCGAGACGTACACCGTCATGCCGCCACCGCCATCCGAGACGATGAGCGGTGGGCTCGCCGGGGGAAAGGCGAGCCCACCGCCACATCACGGCAGCTGGGAGCAGCCCGCCGATCACCCACCCACGCAGCCCTCATGGCGGTACCCAGGTGGGGAAGACACCGAGACAGTTCGCTCCTGGACGGACCGACTTGGCGGCCAATGCCGCGCCGTAGTGTGCCCGTCATCGATCCCTCCACCTGCAGCTCCCTCTCAGCCATCCCCGACATCGGCATCGACATTTGCCGGTGATCGGGGGTGAACTGAACGTAAGGGCGAGCGGTAAGGAAGACCGGGAAATCCGTACCGGGTTCGGCGGTCATCGAAGGGCAAGGTAGACGGTGTGCGAGGGATGACAGACGACATGACGATCGGCCAGCGCGTCGCGTTCTACCGGCGCAGGCGAGGCCTCACCCAAGATGTGCTGGCCGGTCTGGTCGGCAAGACACCGGAGTGGTTACGCAAGGTCGAGACGAACCGGGCTGACCTGGACCGACTGTCGGTCATTCGCGCGATCGCCAAAGCCCTCGACGTATCCCTCGGGGACCTGATCGGCGCACCGAGCCTGTTCGAGTGGTCCGACGACTCAGGTCGCGAGACCATCCCCGCCTTACGCGCCGCGCTTCACGACTACCGGCACCTCGCACCCACGCTGGCCAGCACGGCCATCGTCGAGGCTCCCGCCCTGCGTGAGATCGAGAACGATGTCGCCGAGATCTGGACCGCCTACCAGCACTCGCGCTACGGCACCCTCGCCCGCCGGCTCCCCTACCTGATCCATGACTGCCTCACCGCCACCGAGGCGTACGACGGGGACGACCGCGAGCGCGCGCACGCGATGACCGCCTACGCCCACCAACTCGCCGCGTTGTTCCTCACCAAGCTCGGCGAAGGCGACCTCGCCTGGACCGCCGCCAGTCGAGGTCTGGCCGCCGCCAACTCCAGCCACGACCATGTCGTCATCGGCTCACTCAGCCGCTGTGCCGCACATTCGCTGGCATCCATCGGCGAATACGCCCAAGCCCGCGGGCTCGCCGCCACTGCGGCGCAGTTCCTCGAACCACAGCTCGCCAAGCCAACGCCGCAACTGTTGTCGGTCTACGGCAGCCTGCACCTCGTCTGCGCGCTGGCCGCCGCCCGGGACGACGACCGCTCCTCCGCGGACACCCACATCGCCGAGGCCGATGCCGCCGCGCAGCGGCTCGGCAACGATGGCAACCACGTGTGGACCGCGTTCGGGCCGACCAACGTGTCGATCCACAAGACGACCGTGGCGATGGAACTGGGTGACGTGCAACGCGCCATCGCCATCGGCGTTCCGCTCGACACCGGTGCCCTGCCCGTCGAGCGGCAGGTCAGGCACGCCATCGAAACCGCCCGAGCCCTCGCCCGGTGGAACCGCATCGACGACGCGCTCGCCGCGCTCCTGGACGCCGAGGTCATCGGCCCGGATCAGGTGCGCTACCACCGGCTCTCCCGCGATCTCGTCCGGGACATCCTCACCCGGCCCCGGCCACCCCGACTGGCCGTCGAGCTCAGTGACCGGATGGGCGTCCGGTCGGGAGGCCCACGGTGGTAGCTGTGCTCAGATCAGCCGGCTCGTGTAGCCGGCCGCCACCAGGCGCTCGAAGGCAGCTCGCACGTCGCCGGGCACCTCCTGCGGGACTGCGAAGCCGCGCTCGGCGTACACCTCAATCCGCTGAGTGTCGCCCACCAGCATGTCCACCACCCGCCGCAGGTCGCCGATGCTGCGCACGTAGTCGTCCAGTTCGAGAGGGTTCGACGCGCACACCACGTCGACCTCCGGCCACATCAGCCTGCATGTGGCATAGGCCCGACGCTGCTGGTAGGGCCGCGACATGATCAGAACCGACTGCACCGGGATCTGCCGTTCAGTGAGGAGCTTGCGCGAGTACTCCAGGTTCTGGGCGGTGTTCGTCGCACGCGGTTCCACGAGAATCGCTTCCGCAGGTACGCCCTGCTCGATGGCGTACTCGCGATAATGCACCGCTTCACCCCGTGGGAACCGTTCGACGGTCGTCGGGGCGTTCGCGCCAGTGAACACGATCCATGGGAACAGGCCCTCGTGAAACAAGCGGGTCGCGATGACAGCCACGCCGAGGTCATGACTACCCAACCCGATCCCCACGTCGCACGGACGCAACTCGTGGTGCATGTCGTGGTAGCGCCACAACGTCTCCACGTCCGCCCGGATGGCGTCAGGAATCGCCTCGGCCGGTGCCGCTGCATGCCGGTTCATCAGCACCTACCGGGCAGGGCCGTCACCGGGCACCCTCGTCGGACCTGCCCAGGGCCGCCAGCCCTGCCCTCGCCACCTCCAGAGGAACGACGGCGGCCACCGGCTCGTCCCGCTCACTCAGATAGACGACCTGCCCCTCACGCACGCTCCGCAGTAGTTCAGGTAGCACAGCCGACAGCGGAAGGTCGTCAGGCGTGGCGTAGGTCCGGTCCGCGCTGGGTTCCCTCATGCCGCCAGCGTAGGGGTAGCGGGGCAGCAGGATGCGGCGAGGCGACACCTGCCATTCTCGCCCGGCACCTGCCATACCTGCTCATCCGGCCAGTGGCGATACAACAACTGCTGCGTAGTCGTGGCGACCGCGTTCCGCAGCGGCTCGCGGAGCAGGTCGGCCCGCAGTCGTTCCTCCCGCTCGGCGTCCTGGGCGACAAGAAGAACCGCCCCGACCGGCACCAGCCGGTCCGCACGCCGGTAGCCGGCCCACAATCCACCCAGCCCTGAAACCGGCCGCTCGTGCTCGGCTACAACGTCACCGGCCGGGCCATGATCGACATGGACCAGGAACCGCAGGCATCGCCCGTCCTCCAGCCAGACGCCGTAGCCGTCCGCGCGCAGCTGCGCCAGGTCGTGCTGGCGCAACCGCGCCGAGGTCTCCATGGTCGCCAGCCACTGGAACAGCTCGCACCGCCCCGGGTTGCGCCGCGACACCTCGACCAACGGCAGGAACAGCAGAGCATCCGCCGCGCCGGAGGACCGCTGGCCCAACCGCAGCGGAACCGGCCGCCCCGACGCCGTCAGGGCTCGCCGCAGCACCTCTGTCCCCTCAGCCGTGACCCCATACCACCAGGTATGGGTCCGGTCCTCCGCCGAGCGCTCGCGGCACACCAGTCCCGCCTCGTGCAGCCACACCAGGTCCCGGTGAGCCGTCAGCCGCGACACCGCACAGACAAGTGCCACGTCCAGCGTCGACGCGGAACCGTGCTGTGCCAGGTACGACAGGATCCGCCACCGCCGCAGGGACAACCGCCGCGTGGCACCCTGGTCACCCATCTTTCGATGATCCCTCCGCGCACCGGCAGTCCGACATCCTGTTTTCCTACGGCCGTAACAGAGAGTGGTGAATACTCCGACCGCAAGATCGGGAATCGGGACCACCGTGACCGGAGACCGCGTTCGGCGCAGGCCGTTGGGCAAGGCGTCGGCGGGCCGCGAGAGCGCCCATATACCCAAACCGTGGTTTTGGGGCCGATTTTGGAGATCACTGTTCAGTGAATCAGCCGAAGAGCTGAGGACAGAAGAAGCGAAGCGGTCAAGCCGGGCCACCAAAAGTTGATCTCCACGGATAGCACTGCATCGCGGCACCGATCTCCAGAAACGCCTGACACGCGCTTTCCGACTCGGCGATGACGTGCCTTGCACCGAGACAGCGGTTACTAGAAGTGACAAAGCCAAGCGAGCTCTCCGCGCCGGCCTTCGGCTGAGAGGCTGACCCTCACCCCTACCGACTAGCGCCCGATCCACTCAGATGTGAGACTGTCTATGTAACTAAATGTGCCCGGGCAGCTGCATTTAGCGATGTGGGTGGTTCCGTTGGAACAGCTTCCGTTGTGGGGACCGAGCACCGACGAAGGTCCGAGACCGAAGCCAGTCCTGACACGACCAGCGACCCTCCGCCTCCTGATCACAGTGAAGGCGGCACCCAACCCCTCCGCGCGATACGGGGAGACAGTCTGCGTCGGGGCACTTGGCATGGACCCGCCCTGGACGGGTTGGATCCGCCTCTACCCGGTCCACTATCGAGACCTCGACGACGACGGCAAGTTCCACAAGTACGACATCATCCACGTCGAGGCACTGCCAGCCAGTCAGGACCAGCGGCGCGAGAGCTGGAAGCCGATCGTGGACACCATCACCACCGAGCGGCACATCGCCAGTCGGCAGTCGCGTCGGAACCTCCTTGATCCACTCGTTGAAGACTCCATGTGCCGGCTCAACAAACAGACCCGCGAAGACCCGAGCGCGCGGTCGATCGGGCTGGTTCGCGTTACCGACATCTCGGCTCTCCAAGTCAAGCGACATCCCGGCTGGTCGGCGGAGGATCGCAAGAAGATCACTCGCTACTTCAACCAGCTCGACCTACTGGAAACGACCGAGCGCAGCCCGCTTCAAGCACCACGATTCACCGGCGCCTACCGATATCGGTGCGCAGACCGTCATTGCCGCGGTCACCAGCAGACACTCTGGGACTGGGAGTTCGTCGCTCTACAACGTCGTCTGAGCAAGCTCACCGACGCGGAGGCTGCGGAGCAGTTGAGACACAAGTTCCTCACCCAGCTCTGCGCCGCCGACCGCGACGTCGCGTTCTACGTAGGTAACCAAGCGGCCAGACCGCAGTCCTTTAGCATCGGCGGTGTCTACGCACCGAGACAGCCCGCCGCGCGATACCGGCTGCACCTCAACCGATGATCTCGGCCAGCACGTCGGCATGGCACGCATCCTCGACGCGGCACCAGCACGCCAGCTGCTTCCCCGTCAGTTCCCGCCGCGCCCGGTCGACAAGGGCCGGCTGCCCCACAAGCCACTGCCGATAGAGGCGTAACGCCTCCGCCCGATCATGCTTTCGCAGGCTGAACGGATTGGCCCAGGGAGAACGCCGCAACCCGAACCCCTGCCGCCCCACATACACAGCACCGGGCGGCACCACCGGGTGATAGAGGTCCCCCTGCACGCGAACCCGCCGACGTCTCCCCTCGCCAGCAGCGAAATCGCCAACGACCGGTTCCGAACCACTCACCGGCCGACGAGATCTTCCCCACCGTGCACACCCCACCAACTCGGCGCGTGCCTGCGCAGCGTTCCCGAGAAGCGGGTCAGCAGCAGCCAGTCGGCGTCGAGGATCAGCGCGGCGTCCTCCGGCCGCTCGCCCAGCACCCGGGCCACAGACGCCAGCATCTCCCGCGTCGCCCGGTCGGAGGATTCGCCCTTACCCAGCCGGAAGCCGATGTTGACGTACCGCTCCGGTTCCCACTCCCACACCGAGCCGTCACCATCCTCGGCCTCGAAGTAGCCGTGGGAACCGGCGTAGATGCTCAGCGTGTAACCACACCGATCGCTGAGGTCCGCACTCAACGCCCGGGGCCTGCCATCTACCGCCGACTCCTCGACACCGCCCGGGGCGACGACGCCGGCCAGCACATCGAGAGGAATGTCGCCTGCCAGCGTCAAGCGGTACTCAGTCGCCATGGATAGCCCTTCAGTCTCGTCGCAGGATCTGGATTATCGCCCCGCGGCGCGTCACCGCCACCAGTTCCTTCAACCCTGCGATCGGCCAGTCGTCGAACTGCTTCTGCAACGCCGCGAGATCGCCACGCCAGTCGTGAAGGTTCACCACCACCCGTTGGGTCTGCTCACTGGCGATCTTGTCGGCAACCCCACTCCACACGCCTCGCACGCTCTTCGCTGGCGTCGGGGAGTAGCAGTCGAAGACATGTCCCTCGACCAGGTAGTCGGGATCCTTGCCCGGCTTACCGGAATCACCGGTACCGAGCCGGGCTTCCGCGACCTCCTGCCTGGTCGGGTTCTGGTGGAGTAGGTATCCCTCGCCGGCGACGGTATCGGCACATTCGTTCTCCAGTTCCAGGGAGCGCCGCACGCGTTCGTCCTCCTTCGGAGGAATCCGGGTACGTCGACCGGTAGGCGAGCCGCCGCGCTCTCCGGTGGGCTTGCGCGTCCACGGCGTCGTCACACCCGTGCCGCCGGACGGTGTGGGAACCGAGGCAGGGCTGGTCGGTACGGCACCGCCAGCCCCGCTCAGTTTCCCGAGGACCCCAGCTGTCGTGCCTCAGCGATCGCCGCCTCAATGGCCTGACGGGTGGTAGCGGTGCGCTGGACCAGCATGACAAGCACCTGTTTGACGCTCTCCAGCGCTTGGAGCAGCGGCCCTGGCTGCCCACCCCGCAAAACCCCCACGACAAGCTGCTGCGCCTCACCGACGTGCGTGATCGTGGCGGCCGTCTGGTCGCGGATGCCGTCGACCGCACTCTGCAGCGGAGTCAGCCCGGTGATCGTCTCCCCCGGACTGGCCTGCTCCCGGACACCAGCGGCCACCTTCGCGGCATCACCGATAGCCCCGGCGAGACCACCCAGTCCACCCCGGATGGTGGTGATGGCCCCGCGAACCCGCGCCACACCGGCAGCGACCGCAGCGAATCCGGCACCCGCAGCCCGCAGCGCGATCTCCTGCGCCTGCTTGTCAGCAGCGGCAGCCAGGCCCTGCGCGCGGTCGACCCCGGCGGCCAGCGTACGCAGCTCCGTAGTGATCTTCTCGACGTGCGACACGCTGCCGGATTCCTCCACCTGGCGACGAGAGCCCCTCAGGAGGTCGAACCTACCGGCACGGCACCGACGTCACCAGACGTCGCGGAGCAGTAAGCGATCCCGCCGACGCCGGCCTGGTCCAACGGCTCCCGAGCACCCACCGAGCCACCACCCACCACCGGCGTACGCGAAAAAGGCCCCAACCGGCAGAGAACCACCAGGTCAGGGCCTTGCTCGTTGGTGCGCCGCCAGGGACTCGAACCCCGAACCCGCGGATTAAGAGGCCGGTCAATGCTGTATTCATCGGTCCCGTACGGCGCCGGCAGTCCAGGATTTCCCTGTCAGTCCGTAGCTCGTAGGCCGTCGCGTGCCACCGGATGCCCGTCTGTCGACGGCGCGCGAGCACCCGGCGAGCACCCGAATTCCATGTCGTGGATGACCGTACACCAGCGGAGCACCAGCGCTCTTCGGCCGGCCAGGCTACTGAAAGCGGTTGGCAAAGAGGTCCTTGCGCTTTGTTCGCGTCCGTCGTACGGTGCAGGAGTCGGGACGTCGGTCCGTCCGTCTCCCCCTTGCTTGCCGCTTCCTCTCGCGGAGCCCACATCGCGGCGTGAATGCCTAGGGCTGAAGACCCCGCTTGCGGCACCACCCGTCTGATTGCTGAAAACGTTTGGTCTATCTGGGCGGACCGCTTGTCTCGCGCGTTCCCATACCTGTCGGGCCCCACGCTGCCGCACCCGCGGGCAGCTTCGCGCCCGCCGCGAGAGGAGTACCACCATGAGCGCCGGATCCCATGGCGCATTGCAGGATCCCGTCGGCGCCTGGCTGGCCAAGGCCTTCCCGCACCAGCATGTCCTGCGCGCCAAAATTGCGGCGGACCTTCGCCGCTGTCCAGTCCTGCTGATCGACCCGCCGAACAAGTCGTTCTTCGGCCATGTCGTGGAACTCGCCATCGGCCTGATCTTGTGCGATCAGGGCCCGTACCTTCGCCTGCTCCGCTGCCTCGACCACGGCCCCGCGACCCGGCTGCTCAGCATGGCGGGCTACCAGCCCACGGCTGGCGCCGCCACGGCATACGACTCCTGGCGCCGTACCGACTCAGCGCTGCACCCGGCGCACATCTTCACCGCCGCCAGCCGGCTCGCTTCCGTCCATAGCCTGCTCAACGACCTCGGCGCTCGCCACTCCGACGCGGGAGATGTCGCACGTCGTCTCCTGCGGCAATACCCGAGGCTCCTCAACAGCCGTCCAGACGAGACGTACCACACGAGGCGTGCGTTCCGCACCGTCTGGTCCAGCTACTCCAGTGGCTTCCACAGCGCTCTCCAGTCCTACGGGCCTGCGACCGCACACCTGTCCCTGCTCGACGGACACCGTCACGCCGACTTCCTCCTCGACACCACCCTGCTGGAAGTGAAGAGCGGCCGACTCGATGAAGATCGCTACCTTGACGACCTGATCCGTCAGATCATGACGTACGCGCTGCTCGCCCATCACGACGGCCACCGCGTCACCCATGTCGCCGTCTACGCCGCTCGATACCAGCGACTATTGCGATACCGCATCGATGAGCTGGCAAACCAGCTCGCCGGCACACCCATCGACCTCACCGCAACCGGAGCCCACCTGGCCACCCTCATAAGGGACCGGCCACACCGAAGGCCGGCCGCCTGACCGCGAGAAGCGATCCGGGTGCACCGCAATCGACCACTCGACCCATAGGCCTTCGTCATGAGGTAGACAACAAAAAGCACTTTCTATGGGATGTCTCGTAACCCTGGCGTCTGTCTGTTGAGGAGGGCAGGGCAGGATGCCTGGGTGCAGGTGATCACGGCAGCCCGCCCGGAGTGGATCTTTCCGTTCACCGGGCTGCAGCCCGCCCAGTTCCGTAAGCTGGTCCGGCTGGTCGCCGAGCGTGGCGGTGAGGGCATCGCTGATGGCCGGCCGGGCGGACAGTGGGCCCTGGACATACCGGATCGGGTGCTGCTGGTGGCCGCGTACTGGCGCACGAACTTGACGATGTGGCAGATCGTCCCGCTATTCGGGGTGTCGCACTCTGCGGCGCATCGGGTCATCGACACCCTCGGCCCGCTCCTCGCGCTGGCGCCGGTGCGTAAGCGGCCGGTCGAGCAGATCGCGATCGTCGACGGGACTCTGGTCCCGACCCGTGATCACCGCCTGGCCGCCCGGAGCAAGAACTATCGGTACTCTCCTGCACCCCCTGCTCGCGGCGAGGTCGCAAGCAGTGAGGTTTTTTCATCGTGATGGGCCTGGTCACAGTGGGTGCGGGAAAGGGTCGGTCGACATAGGAGGAGGCTCCCGGTAAGACAGCAGTCGACCAAAACCCGATGCCCCAACCGGGAGCCTCGCTGTGCTGTCTTACCCGTCCGCGGTCGCGCTGTCCAGCCGTACCCTGAACCACCTGGCCGACCTCATCCGCGCCGAACGCACCCGCCGCCAGGGCCGGTGGCGACGCCTCGACGCCGGCCGGCAGGCCCTACTCACCCTGGCCCATCTCCGCAACGGTGACCCCATCTCCCGTCTTGCCTGCGGCTTCGCGGTCAGCGTCACGACCGCCTGGCGCTACGTCCGGGAAGCCATCGACCTGCTCGCCGCGCATGCCGATGACCTGAACGCGGCCATGCGGCGCATCGCCCGCCTCGCCTACGCGATCCTCGACGGCACCCTGATCCCCATCGACCGGGTCGCGGACCAGAGGCCGTACTACTCCGGGAAACACAAGCACCACGGAGTCAACGTACAAGTCATCGCGGACTGCAAGGGACGTCTCGTCTGGGCCTCGCCCGCCCTGCCCGGTGCCGCGCACGACCTGACCGCCGCCCGCACGCACGGCCTGATCGACGCTCTGAGCTGCGCCAACGTGATGACCTTCGCCGACAAGGCCTACCAAGGCGCCGGCGGCAGCATCGCCACGCCCTTCAAGCGCCGCCGTCACCGGCCACGACTGTCCCGCCGGCAGAAGACCGTCAACCGGCACCACGCCAAGATCCGCGCCGTCGGCGAGCGTGCCGTCGCCACCCTCAAGGGCTGGAAGATCCTGACCAAGCTCCGCTGCTGCCCCCGAAGGGCCACCGCGATCATCAAGGCCATCCTTGCCCTACATCACGGCCCGACCAGCCAAAACCCACGATGAAAAGCGCTCAGTGCCAAGCTATCCGTCAGCGCCGGCACCACTTTAAGGGCGGGACGAGAAGCACCCAGGCACCCAGGGAAGCCATCCCTGGGTGCCCTCGCATTGATGCCGTCTAACCAGATCGAACTTCGCTTGCTCCCTCAGCATCAGAGTCTCCCGCTCGCTGCCGTGGGATGGCACGGGCCACCGGGTGACGGGGACCGTGCCCGGGCGGCGGGGTGAGGGTCGACGTGTAGCTCTCTCCGTCCACCAACGGGTTGGTCAGGCTAACACCGGCGGCGGCCATCCGATCGTACTCAGCGAGGAGCAGCTCCTTGGTCCGGTACTGGCCGTACTTGGCCTCGTCCTTGCGCTTGACGATTGGAAACGTCTCCATGATGTAGTCGACGTCATCACGCAAGACTTCGAAAAGATGGAAGAATAGGGCATCCAACTCTGCGCGCATGACCGCGCGCCGCTCCTCGTCCCACCTAAAAGGTGCCTGGTTGTCGCCGAGGTCAGAAGCGAAGCCTCTGATGTCGTGTGCGGTATAGGTAAGTTCCAGCACCCGAGGGATAATGAAGTGCTCATGCGGCGCGAGCTGCCGGGGCGTCGGAACTGGTATCTGATGCAAAATAAATGTGTTCACATGAGTACCAGCAACGCTTTGTCTAGCAACAAAATCAACGACCCACGATGACAGGGCGGCAACAAAGCAAGCTGGTGAGCCGCTGCTCGCTCGAGGTAAGGCTAGCGGTAGCGTATTACCGACGGCCACAAGCGGAATGACTGCGGGGATTAAGGTCCGCTCGTTCGTGGCATTCGTGATCGAACGCCAGCCAAGCAGCCAATCGCGTTGCCATCGATCGGCGAGCCGCTCTTTGATGTCTTCAATCCTGACAACAAAGCGCCCGGAAACCGGGCTAGGAAGTCTCTTATCGTAGCTCGCCAACTCCCGCCACGACGAAGAAGAGAAGCCAGACCACCGGTGATCGTAAAGATGGACCATCTTTCCCTCATACAGCGACTTAGCTGGAAAAGTTGATCCATCTTCAGCGGCAACAAACTTGTCCGAATCGTGAGTCATGTCGAACATCTGCATGTGGTCTAGTTCCCACGTGTTTCCAAGCCGTGACCGTTTATCCCAAAGTATTGGGAACTTGCTATAGAGCGACAGGGCGATCTCCGCGTCGCGGCGGGAGCGGAAGACGGGGCAGGTGCCGGTGTTGGGGTTGAGGAGGTTGATCTCGTCGGGAGTGAGGGCGAACGACTTGCCAGCGTCGCCCAGTTCGGCCGGATCGTGGAGGAAGAAGGCGAACTTGGCAGCCGGTTCGCGCAGCGCGCGGCCCGCGAGGGAGAGGATGCTGAATTTGAATGAGCGATGCACGCCCGGAAATAGCGGCGCCGCGTTTTCGAAGTCGTAGAGCGCCGTAATCGAGCCGTTGGCCACGAGGTCCTTGAAGAAGAATTGCGTAGTGGCGTCCGTCGCAATGCCCGTCGGCACGATTACGCCCATTCGGCCCCGCGGCCCGGCCAGCATCCGATCGGTTTCGGAGAAGATCGCGTAGGTGTTGATGTCCCCTCGGCCAGTGAGCGGGTAACGGCCGCCGTTGCGCAGGAAGTGGCTCTCGCCTTCCGCCTTCCGCTTGGCCGCCTCGAAAGCAGCATAAAGCGGACGTCGGCTCTCGTCGTCCTTCAGCTCAGCGATCAGCCTCTTGCGAGCGGCAGCAGTCTTCGCATTCGCGATCGCCTCATCCCATTGTGCGAAGAACTCCTGGTCCTTGATTCGAATACGCTCCCATGGTGGATTCCCTAGGACGCAGTCGAAGCCGCCTGCCCATCCCGTCGCCGGGTCCACGCCCGCGCCATACTCGGGGACCTCGAAGACCTCGGGAAATTCCAGGTGCCAGTGGAAGAACTGGCACTGGTCGCGCAAACGGATAATCTCGTCGTGGGTCGCCTGCGGTGCGGCTGCGGCGTCGGGGTCCGCCAGTGCACGGAATGCGCCGTGGGTGACGGCGGGTGGGGCGTCCGGCGTCTTCCTCCACATGAACGCGGCGCACCAAGCGTCCGCCACGTGCAGGGCGCGGGCGTAGTCGGCGGAGGTCTTCCAGCTCTGGTAAGCGGACGCCTGGCTGCGAACATCGCCGAGGTTGTCGGCGGGGGCCGCCGTGATACGGCGCAGGCCCTGGGCGAACAGGGTGTTGGCGACCCTCGCCTCGGCATCCAGGTCGAAGAGGCTGCCCTGGTTCGCCCGTTGCTGGGCGTTCTGCTTCTCCAGGCCCTTGGCGTACATCTTGTCGTCGCCCTCGATGGGCTTGAACGCCGCGTCGGGGATGCCTTGCTTGAGCAGTGCGGGCGTGGCCCCGATCAGGGCGTTGCCGCACTTCACGTGGGCGTCGAGAAAGCTCAGCGGCTTGCCCGGTTCCAGGGCCTCCATCCAGAGCGACACCTTCGCCAGTTCAACGGCCATCGGGTTGATGTCAACGCCGTAGATGCAGCGGGCGACCACCTCGTGCAGGGCGTGGCGTACGGCGTCGACGGTCGGCTCGGGGTTGCGTTCGCGGACCGCGGCGACCCGCTTGGCGATCCGGCGGGCTGCGGCAACCAGGAAGTGGCCGGAGCCGCAGGCCGGGTCGCAGACGGTGAGCGACAGCAGCTCGTCGACGATGGCGTCGCTCGGGTCGGGCTGCCCGGCGGCGGTGCCGGCCTGCTCGGCGCGCTTGACCGCGTCGTCGATGACCGGGTCGAGCGCCGAGTCGAGCAGGCACTCGATCAGTGAGGACGGGGTGTAGTAGGAGCCGGTGGTCTTGCGGGTGTTGCCGGCGAGTTCGACCAGCTCGAAGGTACGGTCCACGGCGCTGTGCTTCGGCACCAGCTCCAGCAGGGACTCGTAGATCGAGCCCAGCTCCTCCGCGTCCAGGTTGCGGTAGTCGACCGACCGCCACCGGCGGGTGCCGGGGTCCCGCACCTGCGACAGGTGCCGGACGGCCGTCAGCAGGTACTCGTTGGACAGTGACAGGCCGTCCAGCGGCTTGTCCGCGACCGGGTCGTGGTCGAACAGTCCGCCGAGGCCGGGCAGGCCCAGTTCCGGGCGGCCGCTCTCGTTGCCGAGCGCGTCCAGGACGATTCGCAGCGCCTGGTAGAGGTCGCTGTGCGTGGTGCCCCGGCGGCGGTGCGCGTGGGCCCGCAGCCGGGCGGACGAGAAGTAGGCGGCGTACCGGTCCCGGGCCTGCTCGTCGGCGTCGGGGTGGTGCAGCGCGTCGCGGTCCTCGGCGACGAAGAGGAAGAGCAGCCGGTAGACCAGGCGCAGCAGGGCGTTGTGCAGGGCCTGCGGGTCGACGTTCTCCCGCAGCGCGCCGTTGTCGGGGTGGCGCAGGAAGCCGGTGCCGAGCGCGGTGATCGCGTCCTGGACGCCCTTGCGGAGCTGGTCGAGCGCGCGGGTGCCGGCGGCGATCGCCTCGGTGCGCCACTTCTCCAGCCAGCAGGTCGACGGGGCGGCCCCCTCCCCCACCTCGAAGCGGGAGACGTGCAGCAGGCGGTACAGCAGCACGAACTCGCTGAACAGCTCGCCGTCGAAGATCGCCTCCAGGTCGAACTCGACGTACGCGGCGGTGGCGAGCGCGCTGGAGTCGCGCAGCAGCCGCAGCTGGCGGCCGTTGGTGAGCACCCCCCAGAGGTGGGCCTCGGAGCGGTTCAGCAGCTCCTGCACCAGCGACTGCGGCGGCACGCCGCCCGCGCCGGCCGGCCGCTTGTCCAGCGCCGCGTTCCACGCGATCAGGTGGATCGGTACGTGGTTCCAGCGGTGGCTGATCGCGAACGTCTTGCCTCCATCGTCGGAGGCGATGCCCGAGGCGCCGACGACCGGCAGGTGGCCGAAGCCGAGTTCGTTGAACAGCGGCAGCAGCCACTGGCTGACCGCGACGCCGGTCGGGTCGGCCGGCGTCTCGGCGTCCGGGGTGACAGGGAGCTTGGTGCGTAGCTCCTTCCAGATGGACTTGAGGAAGTCCCAGTGCCGCTCGGTGTCGTCGCGCACCGACCGGGCGCCGACCACCCGGTAGTCGGCGGGCTTCGAGCCGGAGACGTCCCTGCCTTCGGAGATCCGGACCAGCATGTCGGCCGGGATCAGGCCGCCGATGGTGTGGACGGCGGAAAAGACCTGGTTACGGGCGGTGGCGGACATCAGGCGGTGCCTCCGGCGACGGTGGGGGTGGAAACGGCGGATGCCGGCAGGTAGACGTAGGCGCCGAGCACGTCGGCGGGTTTCTGAGCGGTGACGGTCAGGCCGCGGATGATCTCGCCGGAGGCGCTGCGGACCCGGCGGTGCGAGGCGAGTAGTTCGGCGGCGAGGTCTTCGCCGTACGCCTCGAGGTGGTCGGTGCTCGCGGGCAGGCCGTCCAGCAGGCGGCGCATGGTGTTCTCGGCGAAGGTACGGTCGGTGTTCTCGTCGGCGGTCGCGTCGAGCAGGCCGAGGGCGCGTTCGGTAGGCAGCCATGCGGCGGACGCGGGCGAACCCTGGAAGGCGAGCAGCCGGACGTCCTCGGCGACGAGTTGCCGGGTGCCGGTCCGCGACGGCAGGGTGAGATGGAAGCGGTAGCGGACCACGAGCAGGGTGGTGCGGCCGTCGACGGCGCGGGTGCGGATGACACCGCAGCGGCGGGCTGGCCGGGGGCCGGGGGCCTGGTCGTCGAGGGCGGCGTTGAGCACGTACCCGGCCAGCGCCACCACCGCCGGGTCGGTGCGGACGAGGGCGACCTCCCCGCGCGCCACGGCCGCGGTGGTGCGGAACGGCACGGGCCGGCCCAGCTCGACGGCGTCGCCGCCGAGGACGGGCGCGAGCGCGTCGCGCAGGCCGGCCGGCGTGCCGCCGAGTTCGGCGGTAAAGTCATCCGCCCCGCCCGGGTCGTTCCGTACGACGCCGTCGAGCGCGCGCAGGGCCTGGCGTACGAAGCCGCGGACCTCACCGGCGCCGCCGAGGGTGTCGCGGATCGCCAGGACCTCCTGGGCGACCTCGTCGGGGCGGATGGCGTGCTGGGCGAACCGGGACCGGGATGTCTTCTCCCGCTCCGCGGCCGACTGCCAGTCCGCCGCCAGGGCGGCGGCCTTCTTGTCGATCGCCTGATACTCCGCGGCGTCGAAGAGGCTGCCCTGCTCGCCCCGCTCGACCTGTTGTCCCCGGAGCAGCACCCATTCGACGATCGCGTCGGTCACGCCGGTGGAGGCGGCGTCCGGCACGGAGACGGAGATGCCGAGGTCCTTGCGGATCTGGCGGTGCTTCTTGATGAGCACCTCGAGCACCTTGCCGTCGATGCCGTTGTCGCTGCCGTACAGGGTGATGACCCGGACGATGTTGCGCTTCTGCCCGTACCGGTCGACGCGGCCCTCGCGCTGGTCGTGCCGGGTCGGGTTCCACGCCAGGTCGTAGTGGACGACCGCGTCGAAGTGATGCTGGAGGTTCACGCCCTCGGAGAGGCAGTCGGTCGCGATCAACACCCGCCGGGCGGCCGGATCGTCGCCCGCCGCCTCCGCGAGTTCCTCGGTGCGCTGCAGGCGCTGCTGCGGCGAGAGGGTGCCGGTCACGGCCCGGATCACCGTCTTCTTGCCGAGCGTGCCCTCCAGGTGCTCGGCGATGTATTCGGCGGTGGGGATGTAGCGGCAGAAGACGATCGGGTGGTAGCCGTCCTTGAGCAGGGCCTTCAGGTGGGTGATCAGCGCGGCGAGCTTCTTGTCCTCGGTAGGCCCCTCCAGCCTCTGCGCCTGGTCGGCCAGCTCGGTCAGCCGCGCCCCGGCGTCGTCCACAGCATCGCCGATCTCGGCGCCCGGCGCGACGTCGAGGCCTTCCAGCGCGTCGATGTCGGAGAAGTCGCTGGTCAGCGGGGTGCCGAGGCGGTCGGCCTCCTCCGCGCTGCCAGCCGCCGCGGTCGCCGAGCGGGTGCGCAGGGTCTGCGCGGCGGCGCGCGGCGAGGAGACCAGGGAACGCAGCAGGGCGATCGCGGACCACCAGGCGATGCGGGCCTCCCGCCGACCCTTCCTGTCCGCCGCGCTCACCCGGGCGCTGGCGTACGCGATGGCGTCGTCGAGCAGGGCCCGGTAGGCCGGGGAGAGCTTGTAGGTCTCGTCCTTGAAGTGCCGGTCCGAGGGGAACGAGGTCTGCTCGGCGAGCGAGTTGTCGGCGAGCCCGTCTTCCCTGGTCAGGTACTGCCGGACGTCGGCGCGCTTGCGATGCACGAAGTACTGGGCGAGCAGCCGGCGGCCCGCCTCGGAGCCGAGGTCGACGGTGGCGAGTTCCGGCTTGAGCAGGCCCAGCAGATTGCGGAAGGCACCTTCCTTGCCGCTGTGCGGGGTGGCGGTGACCAGCAGCAGGTGCCGGTCGGTGTCGGCGGCGACGCGCTGGAGCAGCTCGTAGCGGAGCTGGTTCTGGGTGGAGCTGTTGTCGTCGGCTGCGACGCAGGTGTGCGCCTCGTCGACGATGACCAGGTCCGGGCAGTGCCGCACGAAGTCGTCCCGGTGCCGGGTGGACTTGATGAAGTCGGTGGAGACGATGACGTGGGGGTGCTTGTCGAACAGGGACTGGCCGAGGTCGAGGCCGCGTTCCAGCCGGGAGACGGTGGACGCGAGCACCAGCTCGGCGTCGATGCCGAACTTGGTGCGCAGCTCCTCCTGCCACTGCTGGGCGAGCGCCGGTGAGCAGAGCACGGCCAGTCCCTTGGCGTCGCCTTGGGCGAGGAGTTCACTGGCGATCAGTCCAGACTCGACGGTCTTGCCGATGCCGACGTCGTCGGAGATCAGCATCCGGACGGTCTTCTGGCGCAGCGCCATCATCAGCGGCACGAGTTGGTACGCCCGCGGTTCGACCGCGATCCCGGCGAGGGACCGGAAGGGGCCGGCGCCGGACCGGAAGCCGATCCGCAGGGCGGACCGGAGCAGCCCGGCCGCGTACGCGTCGCCGAGGTCGGACGGCGACGGGGGCGCGAACTCGGCGCTCTTGACGGTTTCGAAGCTCGGGAAGACGGCGGCGATGTCGTCGTCCGCGCCGCCGAGCGGACGGAGGACGAGCATGTCGGGGGCGCTTTCCGGCAGCACGACCCAGTCACGGCCACGGGCGGTGACGAGGGATCCGGCGCTGAAGGGGGTGGTCATGAGGGGGGTCCTTGCGCGTCGTGTTCTGTTGTGGGTGAGGGGGCGGTGCGGATCAGCCGCTGGTGCTGGTTCCGAAGTAGTTGGCGTGTTTCGCGGTGATGGCGGACCAGTCGCCGTCGTGGGGGAACCGGACGACGTCCCAGCCCCGGTCGTAGAGCCGTTCCTGCGCCTCGGTGTCCCGTTCGGCGACGGCGGCGTGGTCGTGGACCGGCCCGTCGACGAAGACCGCGACGTTCGCGCCGGGCAGCCGGTAGACGAAGTCGGGCCGGGCCAGGGCTTCGGTCACGAAGGTCTGCGCCTCGTCGGGCAGGCGCAGGCCGCGCTGCTTGAGCCAGGTGATGAGCTTGGCCTCCAACGCGGTGTCCGACTGCGCGGTCAGGCGCTGGAGCTGCTCGGTGCGCGACTCACCCTGGCCGGTGGGTACGGCCTGGGCGGCGGCGAAGCGCAGCAGCAGGTCACGCACCAGGTGGCGGTTGATGGAGCGGTGGTTGAGTTGGTTGCCGTAGGTGAGCAGGCACTCGTAGCAGCCCCGCGCGCAGGGACGGCTGGGGTCGGGGCCGCCCTTGTCGGTGCCTTCGGGCTCGAAGTGGCAGATGGACAGCGCGTCGGCGGCGGCCCGCGCCAGGGCCTTCGACTCCGACTGCATCAGCCGCAGGACGCCGGCGCCGCCCTCGGCCGCCTCGGTGAACAGCATCCGCTCGCGCGGTCCCTCGTTCGGCGGCAGGAGCTCGGCGGTCAGCTCCGAGTCCTCCAGTTCGAAGGCCGCCTCGATGCCGCGCTCCAAGGCGTACATCAGGGAGAGCGCGACGTCCTCGTCGAGCGGCTCGTCGAGCTTGAGGACCAGGATGTTGCGCCGGTCCTCCACGTACGGGATGACCCGCTTCTTCCTGCGTTTCTCGTTGCCGTCCGCGTCGATGACCGGCATCTCGCTGGAGTCGCCGGAGGCTGCGCCGGCGTCGCGCTCGTTCATCCAGCGCCCGTCCGCCGGGTCGAGCCAGAAGCCGTCCGGCTCGTCCGGCTTGGACCGGACGCGTCCGATGTTGGTGATGCGGACGGTGGCCGAGTCGCCGTAGGAGAGCGTGGCCAGCTCGCCGGCAGCGTCGGAGACGATGGCGTCGCGGCGGCCGGGGCGGGCGCCGTGGTCGTGGAACCGGTACGAGGTGACCAGCCGGAAGCCCGCCCGACGGCGCTCCTCCTCGTCGGAGGAGATGCGTTCCCGGCGCTTGGTGTAGACGGTGCGCAGGTGCAGGAGACCGCTGGTCCTCTCCCCCAGGGTTTCGCCGCACATCTGG
Organism: Micromonospora sp. KC723; assembly: GCF_004348595.1. Taxonomy (GTDB): domain Bacteria; phylum Actinomycetota; class Actinomycetes; order Mycobacteriales; family Micromonosporaceae; genus Micromonospora. The sequence goes on along the minus strand of NZ_SMKD01000074.1, from coordinate 8,013 downwards.
CAGCGGTCTGCGTTCTCCTTGATGTCGTGGTGGTAGCCGCACTGGGCACACCGCCGTGCCTCGCTCGTCACGACATCACCGGCCGCGTCCGGCGGCAGCTGGATGCGGGTGACCTGATAGCGCGCTCCCTCGTGGTAGATCAGCGCACCAGGGCCGAACTCCCGGATGGCGAGGAAGCGGGGACGCTGCAGGTAGTCGCCCTCGCCCAATCTGCGCCCCGTGGTGGGAACGTACGCGGCGAGGGGCAGTCGGGGGAACGAGTAGCCCGGCAGGAAGCCCTCGCTAGCGAGGTAACGGTACGGGTTGAAGTCCGAGAGGACGGACCTGCTGTCGGCGCTCTCGTTCTTGAGGAGGTTGAGCTGGGTCTCGGCCTCCTTGCGGCGGCCCACAGCGATTTTGCGGTCGCGCTCTGACAGGGTGTGGTCGAGAACCCGGCGGTTCTGCTCGGCCTGGTCGACCAGTGCGGCCTTGAACAGGTCCCGCCACCGGTCGAAGGCCCGGTCGAACCGCTCCGGTGTGGTTCGGACCGTGTCTTCGATCCACTGGTCGTCCCACCAGCTCGATTGGGCGTAATCGGTCAGGAGGCCGCCGAAGACTCTGCGGGCGGCGGCTGCGGCTCGGTCCTGCGAGTGGGTGTCGTGCAGCGCGGCGGTGATGTGGTCGTGCAGCGCCAGGGCGGGATTCGGCAGGCGCGAGTCCTCCGGGTAGCTGATGTCGATGGTCTCCGGGATGGCGCGTCCCAGCTTGATCCCCGCCTCGGCCAGCCAGATCGCCTGTACGTGGGACCGCACGAGGTCCTCGTTGGCGAGGTCCAGGCGAGGCGGCGCGACGGCGCCGGCGACCATACGGGCGGAGCGACGGAAGTAGTACTGGTCGTGGCTGTTGCCGGTGGCGCAGTAGGTGGTGACGAGGGCCGGCTGACCGGACCGGCCGGCCCGACCGCTGCGCTGGGCGTAGTTGGCGGGCGTCGGCGGCACGTTGCGCATCATGACGGCGTTGAGTTCGGAGATGTCGACACCGAGCTCCATGGTGGGCGAGCAGTAGAGCAGCTTCAGCTCCGCCTTGCGGAACGCGTCCTCGCGCTTCTCGCGCTCCATCGGATCGACCTGAGCGGTGTGCTCGCGGGCGGCGAGGCCGGCGAGGGTGCCGGCGGTGCTGCGGTAGAGGTCCCGGAAGAACGTGTTGACCCGAGGCCCGTCGCCGCTGGCGTAGGTGCGGGTGAGCGGGTCGTGGCTGCCGGTTTCGCCGGAGCCGGCGCGCCATACCAGCGAGGCAGCCGAGACGCGGTAACCGGTGATGCTGGGGCCTGCCGGTCCTCGGAACCGTCCGGCCCGCTGCGGCGCGGCCTGGATCTTGGTGAGCAACCCGGCGCCTGTCAGCACCTCCAGCAGATCGGCGATGACCGTTTGGGCGTCGTCGAAGGTGAGCTGTGTGCCGAAGTGGATGCGGCGCAGGTACTTGCCGAACTTGCCCCGGCCGGAGAGGAACAGGCCGGAACGGTCCAGGCCGGGCCGCGACGACTGCGGGTACGCGGTGCCAACCTTGGGTGCGTCGCTGGCGGACAGGACCCAGGGGTCGATCAGACGCTCCTCGCTCGCCCGCTGGAGCGAGTCGAACTCGTCCCGGAAGTACTGCACGTCGATGGCGAGGGCGCGGCGCATCTCGTTCAGCAGCGCGCGCATGATCTCGGCGCGCTGGCCCGGTTCGGCGTCGCGCAGCGCATCATGGGTCTTCGACCAGCGCTCCTGGTTCTCCGCGAGCCAGTCGAGGTCCTGATAGTCGATCTCCAGCAGCCCGGTCTGCTCGAGGTTGGGCATGGTGATCCGCCAGCCTCGTTCGAGGTCGAGGTAGAGACGGAAGGCGACGACGTCCCGCAGGGTTTTGGCGGCGTTGCGCGCCAACGAGGGCGGCAGATCTTCGCCCCGCGCGTAGTCGACGAGTTGCAGGCCGAGGGCGTCCGTCACTCGCGCGGCGAGCTCTTCGTGGGTGATGCCCTCTTCGCCCGCGTCGACGGCGGCCTTGTAGAGGGCGCCGCGCAGTTGGGTGATCTGCGCGAAATCGTTGAAGTGGCCGGCCTGGAGCGAGGCGTCCTGGCGGTTGTCGACGAAGGTCAGCAGCTTGCGGGCCTTCTTGTCCAACGCTTCGGGCGGCGCGCTGAGCAGCGAGCGGACGATGGACGCCGAGATCAGGGACGTCGCCGAGGACCGCCCCTCCTGGTCGAGGGTGGCGAGCTTGGCGAAGTCCTTGCCTCGGGTCTGCTCGTAGCTGACCCCGCAGTGGGCGCAGAAGAGGAATGGCGAGGGGATGAAGGCGGCTTTCAGCCCGCCCCGCCCTTCGTACCCATAGGGGTCCACGGTGACGGCGACCGGCAACCGGTCCCGATAGGAGGTACGGACGGCCTCCTGTCCGTGGTCGTCGAACTCCAGCCAGGATTCCGGGATGCGCCGCTCCTCGATGGCCTTCTCTCTGGTCTCTGGCCAGGGCCGGTCGGAGTCGATGTAGAGGTAGCCGTCCGTGGCGCGACCACCGGTCGCGATCGTGTCCCGGCGGGGCTCGTAGACGGTGTCGCCGTTCCTGGTGGTCCGCCACACCGTGAGGTACTCCTGGCCACACTCCCGGCAGAAGGCGAGCGGCAGCAGGATCTTCCCGTCGGTGCCAGGCAGCACGAGCTGGTAGTCGCGAGTGAGTTGGCGGGTCAGTTCGTCTTCCAGGGTCACGTAGACGGTGTCGCCTTTGGAGAGGAACTGGTGCAGCCGGAAGGCGAACAGTGGCCGCTCGGTGACCGGGTGCTTGGCCTCCGATCCGGCCTTCAGGGTGCGGCGGATCGCCTGGGCGCACTCGGCCGCAGTCAGTCCGCTCGCCTCGGCCAGTTCGACCGCCGCCTCCTCGATCTTGGCAGGCTTTTGCCGGACGAGGTTTCCGGCGGAGTCGACCGCGAGCCCGAAGCGAGTCTCGATCCACCGCGCCAGTGGGTCTTTCACCAGGTCGGCGTAGGCGCGAGGCGCCCCGGGCGCACTCAGTCGCTCGACGGGCACCGTGTCGGGAGGCTCCGCGGTGGCGCGGACCAGGGTCTCGCCGATGACGTTCGCCGGCGCGACCTCCGTGCCGAACAGCGTGGTGGCGACTCGGGCGACGACGGCGCGTTGGTCGTCGAGGGTGCCTTCGCTGGAGATGGTGGCGGAGGTGCCGACGCACTGGAGGTTCTCCGCTTGGCAGGCTTCCTGCACACGGCGGATCAGCAGCGCCACATCGGCGCCCTGCCGGCCACGGTAGGTGTGCAGCTCGTCGAAGACGAGGAACTCCAGGCCCTTCGCCATCCGGATCAGGGAGCGCCGGTCGTCCGGACGGGTGAGCATCAGCTCCAGCATCACGTAGTTGGTAAGCAGGATGTCCGGCGGGTTGTCGCGGATCTCCTTGCGCCGCTCGTCGCTCTCCTGGCCCGTGTAGCGGGCGTAGGTGACCGGCTCGCGCCCGGGTCCGTAGCCGTCCTGGAGGTACTTGTCGAGCTCCTTGAGCTGGCTGTTGGCCAGCGCGTTCATCGGGTACACGATGATCGCGCGGACTCGCTTCGCCGGCTTGGGGCCCTCCTGCTCCCGCGCCTTCAACACCTTGTCGGCGATCGGGACGATGTACGACAGCGACTTGCCGGAGCCAGTGCCGGTCGTCAGCACGTACGAGGCCCCGGACTGCGCCTTCGCGATCGCCTCGCGCTGGTGCCGGTGGAGCGTGAGCGGCCGGCCGTCGCACACGGTGCCGCCCTCGGTCTTCTTGGCCTGGAAGATCCGCGCGCACTCCCGGTGCAGCACGCCCTCGCTGACGAGTTCGAGGACTGTTCCGCCCGAGGCGAAGAACGGGTTGAGCGACACCCAGGGGTCGGGCCACTGGGTCTTGGCGTCCAGGTCGTCCTCGACGAACGCCGCGATCCGGTCGTCCCGGATGATCGTGCCGCCCTCGGTGAATGCCCGGTAGTCCTTGATGAGCCGATCGTGGACCCCGAAGACATCCATGCCCGCCCGAGCCGACTCCGCGAGCGCACCTTCAGCGGCCGAAGCATGCGCCGCCGGAGCGGTGGTGGTCGTTCCCCGGACCGCCAGGACGTATCGGACCGGGTCAAAGGCCTCCCAGCCGGGCACCTTGTCGGCGCCCTTGGCGAACGGGAGCAGGGCTTCGCGGACGGTTACGGCGTCAGCCGGACGATCGGCAGGATCCTTGGCGAGCAGACGCTCGATCAGCCTCGCCATGTCGCTGGGAACGTCCGACCGCAACAGTCGGATCGACGGGACGGGTTCCTCGAGATGCTTCTGGCCCAGCTCGTGCGAGGACTCGCTCAGGAAGGGCGGTACGCCGGTCAGCAGTTCGAACAGCACACAGCCCAGCGCGTACAGGTCAGCCGCCTGCGTAACCGTGGCGGCGAGGAACTGTTCGGGAGCCATGTAGCGGGCGGTTCCGACGGTGACGCCCGTGCTGGTCACCTTGCCGGTTTCGGTGTCGTCGAGTATCCGCCCCATGCCGAAGTCGAGGACCTTGACCGCACCGGTGCGCAGCAGCATCACGTTGGACGGCTTGAGGTCGCGGTGCACCACGTCTGCGGCGTGCGCGGCGGAAAGTCCGTCAGCGATCTGCGCACCCACGGCAGCGACCCAGGAGATGGGCAGTTGCGGGTGCTCGGAGACCAGGTCCCGCAGGGTTTCCCCGTCGAGGAGCTCCATCGCGATGTAGGGCAACTCATCGACGCTCGCGGCTCCCGCAATGATGCGCGGCAGGTTGGGATGCCCTAGCTTGCGCATGATGCGGACCTCACGCTCGAACCGCTGCCGCGCCTTGTTATCTGCGGACGTATCGATGACAGCGCCGGAGCGACTCCGGAGAATCAGCTTCAGTGCGACGATGCGGTCAGTGGAGCCTTCCGGCGCGGCCATGTCCTCGGCGCGATGGACCTCGCCCATGTTGCCCTTGCCGATAGCACTCTGCAGGCGGAACCTGCCCGCCACCCAGTCGTTTGTCCCCGTCACCCTCAACGCCCCTAGCTCGCTGCCCGCTCGCGAGAGGTCGATCATCAGGAGGTACGGCTGCCCACTCAGCCGACACAGTCCTGTGCACCGGACCCAACCAGTGCCCACTTCCTGAACGCTCTTCGCGATCCCGTCTGTGGAGTATGGCCGGTCAGCTGCAACTTGTGGTCGTCCAGTTGGAGATAACGATCAACCAAAGGTTGGCCACTTGACAAAGAGGCGCAGGACGGTTGTCCACCTGCAGGCGTCTTGCAGGATAGGTGGTGTCCATCCTGATCGGAACGGCTCGATGCCAGGTATAGAACGAAAGCCGCATTGACCAGCTACTTTGCCCTACAAAGGACAATCGTTCAGCCTCAAAAGGCCCCAACAGAAGGCGCTACGTCGTCAGCTGTTCGCGGGCGTCACGAGACCGCGAGCTAGGCCGTCGACAGCGAGTTGGACCAGCTGAGCGCCCAGCGCTGTGGCCTGTCGGATTGCCGACTCAAAGGTGTCCAGCCGCCGGAACGCCTCCCCGTGCGCCCGCTGCTCATCCAATGGCAGCCGCCGCACCTGCGCCCGCCGGATGTCGAACCGCAGCGTCCCCGACAGGCTCGACGCCTGCTTCTCGTTCGCCGATGTTCGCAGCTGCCCAGCCAGGAACCACGAGTACAGCGCCGCCGGGTTCGGCCGCAGCAGGTAGAGGTTCCGTCCGAGCAGCGCCCCCTCGGTCGTGATCACCCGGGCGGTGAGCTGCGGGGCGATCATGGGCACCACCACGTCACCGACCGCCAACCGGATCTCCTGGCCGAGCCGGCCGTCGTCCCGACTAGAGGGACCCTCGCCGCTCAGCACGTCCTGCACAGTCAGCACCGGCGGCCCGCCCGCTGACGGCTCGCCGCCCTCGGATGACACCGCGCGGATCGGGCCGATCAGTTGCAGTGCCCCTGCTCGGGCCAGCTCCCCCACCGACAGGAACTCCCCGTCTGGCCCCTCGGAGGCGAGCGTGACCTGCGGAATCAGCGCCGGCAGGTCGCCGACGATGGCGGCCAGCCGGTCTCTGGTGCGTACCAGATGTTCTCCGGTGGCCTCGCCCGCGACGGCGGGTTGCCGGCGGGCGGGGGTGAGGTCGACCTCCTCATCGAGCAGTTCGATCACCGGGACCGCACGGGCGAAGCCGGCCTCATCGATCTCGGCGTCAGCGGCGGCGGTGAAGGCCCGCCACACGGCGAGGATCCGCGGACCGGTCTCGGTCAGGTCGCCGCCTGCGGCGTCGATCAGCAGCGTCCGCGCCGGTGGCGGCGCATCGGGCGCGGGCCGCCGCAGCACCCACAGGTGCAGCGGTACTCCGTGCGGCGCTGCCGCCCGGGGCGGCAGCGCGATGACCGCGCGCAGCGCGCCGCGGCGTAGCAGCTCGGCGCGGATCCGGCGGCCGGCGCGGCGGCTGGCAACGGTGGGCGGCATCAGCAGTACGGCGTGCCGACCGATGCGCAGGTGGGCCAGGGCGTGTTGGGCCCAGGCCAGTTCCGGTTCGGTACGTGGGGTGGTGCCGACGATCCAACGTGGATCGTGGCCGAGTTCCTCGTCACCCCAGTTGGTGGCGCCGAACGGTGGGTGGCAGACGACGGCGTCGAAGGTGCGGCCGACGAACGCCTCGGCGCGCAGCGAGTCGCCGGTGCAGAGATCCCCGGGTACCTCCCGAAGGGCTAGCCACAGTCCGGCGAGCCGGGCGAGGGCCTCGTCGAGTTCCTGTCCGTAGGCGGAGGTGCAGCCGGCGCGGACGGCGGCCCGCAGGGTGGCGCCGGTGCCGGCAGCGGGGTCGAGGACGGAGCCACCGGCGGCGCCGGCGAGCTCGACCATGAGGTCGGCGAGGTCGTCGGGGGTGGCGAACGGGCGGCCGGGTCCGGGGGCGGAGAAGCGTTGCCACAGTTCGTCGAAGGCGCCCTGCGGGCCGAGTTCGTCGGTGAGCGCGTCGATGTCGGGTAGCAGCGGCTTCAAGTGCGGATCGGCTGGTCGGCGGGGGCGTTGGCCTCGTTGCCGGGCCAGCAGCAGGGCGCCGACGGCGGCGAGGCCAGCGGCTGGGGATTCGCTGGCCGCGGCGAGGTGCCGCCAGAGGCGGTCGGCGGTGGCGAGTTCGGGGAGCTTGCCCTGGGCGCGTAGCCACTGCTCGACCTGCGCCAGGTCGAACTCGGGGCTGGCCGGGGTGCCGCCCACCGGGGCGGGGAAGTCGGCGTAGCGCTTGCGCCAGTTGCTGACCGCGGCGCGACCGACCCCGGCGAGCCGGGCGATCTCCGCCGCCGTGATTGTCGGCGTCTCCTGCACCTCCGTAGTGTGTCACACGCGTCAAGCGACACATCCGTTGACACGATTCACAGATGATGCTCCCATTAACATCGTCACGCTCACAGCAGGAGGAAAACGATGCGCAAGACCACGACCCTCGCTCTGATCGCCACCGGCCTCGTCGCCCTGGGCTGCGGCGCGGGCAGCACCGACGAGGGCACCGGCAGCAAGTCCGACGCGGGTAGCGGTAAGGGCGAGGACAAGCCGAAGACCGCGCAGATCGGCCAGCCGGCCCGGGACGGGAAGTTCGAGTTCACCGTCAAGTCGTCCAAGTGCGGCGTCGCGAAGGTCGGCACCTCGATGCTCGGCGACAAGGCCCAGGGCCAGTTCTGCCTGATCACGATCAACGTCAAGAACATCGGCAAGGAGCCGCAGACCCTCGACGGCAGCAGCCAGAAGGCCTACACCGCCGACGGCACCGAGTACTCGACCGACACCGAGGCCGGCCTCTACGCCAACCAGGAGCAGAGCACCTTCTTCGAGGAGATCAACCCCGGCAACCAGGTCACCGGCGTGTTCGTCTTCGACATCCCGAAGAACGTGAAGCTCACCAAGCTCGAGCTGCACGACTCGGCGTTCTCCGGCGGCGTGACGGTTTCCCTCACCTGACCCAGCGCTCGACACGGGGCGGGCAGGCCCGTCCGCCCCACCCTTTCCCCTGTTCCCGATCCCTTCGCAC
>NZ_SMKD01000073.1 GCF_004348595.1 Micromonospora sp. KC723 | reverse complement strand
GGCCTGGGCGGGGTGCCCGCTTCATGGCGGATCGTCAACACCCCGGTGGCGACGGCGGTGACCGCCGCCGTCACCAAAGCCGCCCCGGCGATCCCGGCGACGGTGTGCGGCACTCCGGTGGCGACCGCGACGAGGAAGCCGCCGGTGGCCGCCCACAGTGGTGCGGACGCCCACCGGGTCGAGGCAGCGACGCGTGCGTTGACGAGAACGAAGACCAGCGCGTACAGGGCGCCGGTGGCGGCGAACAGTGGCGCGTACCGGCCGTGCGCGGTGTACTCCGGGCCGCCGGCCAGGGCGAAGGCGAGCCCGCCGGCGAGCATGGTGGCCAGCACCAGCACTCCGCCGGCCGCGCCGACCAGCGCCAACGCGATGCGTAGGGTGCGGCGGTCGCCACGGGCCAGCCGGGGAAGGGCGATCACGGTCACCACCTGCGGCGCCCAGAGTGCCCCCTTGGTCAGCACCGTGCCGACGGCGTACGTGCCGGAGGCGTCGGGCGGCAGGAAGCGGCGGGCCAGCAGCAGGTCCGCGTACGAGACGACCAACATGGCCAGGGTGGCACCGCTGGCGGTGAGCACGGTGCGGGTGGCCAGGGTCGGGGCGAGCGGGTCGAAGCCGGCACCCCGGTTGAGGCGGACCAGCAGGGCCAGCACCAGCAGCGAGGTGACCGCGCCCGCGAGCAGGGCACCGGTCAGTCCGCCGCCGAGGGCCAGCCCGGCGATCATGCCGCCGTACCGGCCGGCGGCGAGCAGGGCCATCGCCCCGGCCAGGCGCAAGAACCGCTGGTCGCCCTGGAGTTCCCCAAGCCACCGGCCGGCCGCCACCACTGCCACGGTGAGCACACCGAGCAGCAGCACCGTCGGCGCGGTCAGCCGGAGTTGGACGGCGGCGACCGGGAGGAGCACGGTGAGCAGGGCGGCGGTGACGACCAGAGTGAGAACGGTGGGACGGGCGGCCCGGGCCGGCCCGTGCCGGGCCCGGTGCACGGCGACCGCGATCTGCAACCCGGTGCTGGCCACGCCGCCGATCGCGCCGAGGGCCAGTAGTGTGGCCAGGGCGCTCAGTTCGGCCGGCGGGAGGTGTCGGGCACCGAGCAGCGGCACCACGTACGCCAGGCCGTTGACGAATACGCCGGCCAGCGTGACCGCCACCCCGGCCGCGCCGAGCCCGGCCGCGCGGCCGCGTCCGTCGTCCGACTCAGTTCCCATGACCGTCCCGTGTCGGCGGCTCCGCCACAGCCCGGCGGGCACGCGTACAGTGTCGCCACGCCGGCGACCTCGCCGGGTCAGCCTAGTGAGGAGGTCAACCTGCGGGAGAGGTTGATGCTCGTCGCGACCGGGCTGGCCGTCACCACGCTGGTGTTGGCCCCGCTGGCGGCGCCCGGTTACGTGCTGAGTTACGACATGGTCTTCGTACCGCACCAGCCGTGGCGGGCCGAACTGGTCCTGCCGGGTGAGTCGCTGCCCCGGGCAGTGCCGCTGGACGCACTGGTTTCGCTGGCCAGCCTGGCGGTGCCGGGTTGGCTGCTGCAACGTGTGGTGCTCGGCGCGGTGCTGCTGCTGGCCGCCGTCGGCGCCGGCCGGCTGGTGCCCGCCCGGCATCCCGCCACCCGGGCCGTCGCCGCGGTCGGGTACGCCTGGACGCCGTACCTGGCCGAGCGGCTGTTGATCGGGCACTGGGGGCTGTTGCTGGCGTACGCGGCGTTGCCCTGGCTGGTCGCGGCCGCGATCGCGGTACGCGAGGAGCGGCGGGCGGCGCTGCCGCGGCTGCTGCTCGCCGCCGCGCCGGCTGCCGTCACCCCGACCGGAGGCCTGATCGCACTGGTCACGGTCGCGGTGCTGGTGCCCCGGTGGGGGGCGGCCCGGACATCGGCCGTCGCAGTCGGTGGGGTGGTGTTGCTGAACCTGCCGTGGCTGCTGGCGGCCGGCGTCACGTCGGCCGATGCGCGCACCGACCCGGATGGGGTGGCTGCCTTCTCGGCGCGGGCGGAGAACTGGAGCGGGGTGCTGGGCGCGCTGGCCGGCACCGGGGGGATCTGGAACGCGCAGACCACTCCTGCGAGTCGGTCCTCCCCGTTGGTGCCGGTGGCCACCGTGCTGCTGTTGGCCTCGGCGGCGTACGGCTTCCACGCGTTGCGCGGTCGCTGGCCCGCGCGGGTGGCGGACCGGCTGGTCGGGCTGGCCGCCGCCGCGCTGGTCGCCGCGCTGCTCGGCGCGCTGCCCGGTGCCGTCATAGTGCTGCGGTGGGCAGTGGCATCGGTGCCGGGGGCGGGCGTGTTCCGAGACGGGCAGAAGTTCCTCATGCCGTACGCGCTGCTGCTGGTTGTGGCCGCCGCGTTGGGCGTGGAGCGGCTCGCCGCCCGGGTTGCCACCCGGGGGGCGGTGGCCGGCGCCAGGACTCTCCTGGCTGCGGCGCTGCTGCTGCCGGTGGTGGTCATGCCGGATCTCGCGTTCGGCGTAGCCGGCCGGCTGCGGCCGGTGCGGTACCCGGCGGACTGGGACGTGGTCGCCGGGCGGTTGGCCGGGCAGCGGGGGGAGGTCCTGTCGCTGCCGTTCGGGGCGTACCGGGCATACCCGTGGAACGGGGGCCGCACGGTGCTGGACCCGCTGCCCCGGTACGTCAACGCGGATGTGCTGGTTGACGACACCCTCTGGGTGGGCGCGACGGAGGTGGCCGGGGAGAACCGGCGGGCCGCCGAGGTGGGCCGGCTGCTCGCCGCGGGCGTCCCGGTCAGTGCCATCGGGGTGCGCTGGGTGGTGGTACAGCGGACGGCGGGGGGCCGGCCGGTGGCAGCGGCGGCGCTGAGCGGGCTGCTCGAGGTGTACTCGGGGCCGGAGCTGGCCCTCTACGAGAACCCGGCCACCCGCTCACCAGGCGGCCGTACCGGCCCGTATTGATCGGCCTCGCGGACCTCCCGGTGCCACCTACTTGGTGGTAACGTCCCGCGCACGCAGCTCAGGAGGAGGAAGCAAGCACCATGCGCAGTGCTCTCTCGTTGGTTCTGGTCGCGGTCGCCGCGGTCGCTCTGGGTGCCTTCGGCACGGTGGCGCTCGCCACCACGCTGACCGGTACGTCGGTGTCCGAGGCGGCGAAGGCCGAGCAGGCCGCGCGCACCGAGTCGGGCGGCGGCAATGGCGGCGCGAACCAGCCGCTTGTCTACGGCAGCAAGTAGGACTGCTCCACCGGCTTCACCGGCACCCCCGCCGGCTCGTTCGCGGCCCTCGTTACGAGGGCCGCGAACTTCTCCCCCGAAACCGGCCACGTGAAGCGGGCGGCGTGAGTGCGCGCCGCCTCTCCCATCGTGGTGCGGTAGGCGTCGTCGGTGAGCAGTCGCCGCACCTTGGCCACGAAGTCGTCAACGTCGTCGGCGAGCAAGCCGGTCTCGCCGTCGACCACGGCCTCCTCGACCCCGCCGGCGCCCCGGAACGCCACCGTCGGGGTGCCCACCGCGCCCGCCTCGACGATGGTCAGGCCCCAGCCCTCCTTGAGTGAGGGGGTCAGCGCCACCCAGGCCGCGGCGAGCAGTTCGCGCTTGGCGGTGTCGCTGACGAATCCGGTGAATCGAACCCGGTCGGTGACGCCCAGCTCGGCGGCGAGCTGGCGTAGCTGCGGTTCCCACCAGCCCTGACCGGCGACGGTCAGGGTCAGTCCGGGCAGTTCCTCGCCGAGCCGCGCGAGGGTGTGCAACGCGACCTCGACCTGCTTGTGCGGGACCAGCCGGCCGAGCACCACCAGGGAGGGCCGCAGTGAGCGGGGCACCGGACCGACCGTCATGTCGGGGGTGCCGTTGTGGACGATGGCGACCCGGGCCGGGTCGATCCCGAGGGCGGCCAGTTCATCGCGGGTGGCCGCGGAGACGGTGACGTACTGGCAGCGGCGGTAGACGCGTGGGGCGAGCCAGGACTCGACCCACCAACCGAAGCTGGCGAGCCAGCGGCCCAGCACCACCGGCCACTGCTCCCGATGCACGTGGTGGACCAGCGCGATCACCGGACGGTGGGCGTAGAGCGCGGAGAGAAAGGGCAGGCCGTTACCGACGTCGACGATCAGGTCGGGCCTTCCGCGGTGCCGCCGGCTCAGCGGACCGAGGCCGAGGGCACCGGCCAGGTAGACCAGGGCGGCGCGCAGGTACACCGTGTGCCGGCCGCCTCGGCGCAGCACGCGTACGCCGTCGGCGGTGATCTCCTCCCGAGGGCCCTCGGTGTGGGTGGCGCACAGCAGGGTGGCCCGGTGACCGCGCCGGACGAGTTCCCCGGCGATCCGCTCGACGTAGACCTCCGACCCACCTCCCTCCGGGTTCCGGGTGTCCCTCCAGTTGAGGAACAGTACGTGCCGGGTGGCGGCAGCCGGTGCTTCCAACACTCACTCCTACTGCCGAGTAGTCTTCGCGGTCGCGTCACACTATGGGCTGCGTCACGAAAGCCGCAATGCCCGATCGGAGGCGAGATGTTGCAGTCGCCGGGCCGTCCGGGGTCGGCCGAGGAGCCGGACGACGTGCCGAGCACGGTATGGCGTCTGCGCTTGGTTGCGGTCTGTCTGGCTTTGTCTGCCCTGGCGTTCCTTCAGGACCCGGGTTTGATCGCCATCGACACCAAGGTCGACCTCGCCATCGATCCGGCCGGATGGATGACCCGCGCACTGCACGTCTGGGACCCGGACGGCACCTTCGGCCAGCTCCAGAATCAGGCGTACGGCTACCTCTGGCCGATGGGCCCGTTCTTCCTCGCCGGCAAACTGCTGGCCCTGCCCGCCTGGGTGGTGCAGCGGCTGTGGTGGGCGCTGGTGATGACGGTCGCCTGCACCGGTGTGGTCCGGCTGGCCGAGCGGCTGCACATCGGCACCCCGTGGGCCCGGCTGATCGCCGGCGCCGCCTTCGCGCTCTCCCCGCGGCTGGTCACCGAGCTGGGCCCGATCTCAGTGGAGGCGTGGCCCAGCGCGGTCGCACCCTGGGTGCTCGTCCCGCTGGTCGGGCTGGCTCAGGGCGTGCCGATGCGCCGCGCGATCGCCCGGTCCGCGCTGGCAGTGGCCTGCGCCGGTGGGGTCAACGCCACGGCCGTGTTGGCGGTGGTACCACTGGCCGCGCTCTGGTTGGTCGGCTTGCACCCGCGGCGGATGCGGGTGCAAGCCCTGGTCGCCTGGGGGGCAGCGGTGGGCGCGGCGACCGCCTGGTGGCTCGTGCCGCTGCTGCTGCTCGGCCGGTACAGCCCGCCGTTCCTGGACTACATCGAGACCGCGCCGGTGACCACGGCCCCCACCGACACCACCACCGTGCTGCGCGGCGCGTCGCACTGGCACGCCTACCTCAACGGGGCGTACGGGCCGCCGTGGACGGCGGGCTGGCGGTTGGCCACCGAGCAGCCACTGATCGTTGCCACGCTGGTGGTGGCCGGGCTCGGCATCGCCGGGCTGGCCCGCCGGGGCATGCCGTACCGGCGGTTTCTGGTGACCGGGCTGCTGGTCGGGCTGGCGCTGGTCGGGCTGGGCCACGTCGGGCAGCTCGACGGATTCGGTGCGCAGACCCAGCGCGCCTTCCTCGACGCCGCGGGCGCGCCGCTGCGCAACGTGCACAAGTTCGACGTGGTGCTCCGCCTGCCGCTCGTCCTGGGCCTGGCTCATCTGGTCGGACTGCTGCTGCGGGCCGCTCGTACCGGGGACCGGCCCGAGCTGGCGGGCCTGCTGCCACGCCTGCTCCAGCCGGTTCGCCTCCGCGCCGGCCTGGTCACCGGTGCGGCCCTGGTGGCGATGGCCGCTGTGGCCTCGCCAGCGCTCGCCGGCGGTCTGGCTGCCCCCGGCGGCTTCCGCGACGTCCCCGGCTACTGGCACCAGGCGACCTCCTGGCTCGACCGTACCGTCGGCGACGAACGGGTGCTGGTGGTGCCCGCCGCCCGGTTTCCCCGCTATCTCTGGGGTAGCCCGAGCGACGAGATCACTCAACCGTTGCTGGAGAAGCCGTGGGCGGTACGCAGCTCGGTGCCGCTCACCCCACCCGGCACCATCCGGCTGCTCGACACCGTGGAGTCCGCACTCGCCAACGGCCAGGGCTCGCCCGGTCTGGCCGACCTGCTCGCCCGCTCCGGCGTGCGGTACCTGCTGCTTCGCTCCGACCTCGACTACGGCCGCAGCGGCGCGACCCAGCCCGTGGTGGCCCGGCAGGCGCTGCTGCGCTCGCCCGGCATCGTTCCGGTCCGGGGTTTCGGACCGGTGGTCGGCGGCGGTCGGCTGCCCGGCAACTTCGTGGACCACGGTCTGGACGTGAAGGTCCGGGCGCTGGAGGTCTTCGAGGTGAGCCGCTCGGTCGACCCGGTCGTCGCGTACGACGCCGACGACGTGACCACGGTGGTCGGTGGGCCCGAGTCGCTGCTGCCGCTGGCCGCCTCCGGGCAACTCACCGACGCGCCGACGGTGCTCGCCGGTGACCGCCCGGCCGAGCTCGGCAACGGCCCTGTCACGTTCACCGACGGCCTGCGCCGCCGCGAGGTCGCCTTCGGACAGCAGCACGACAACGCCTCGGCCACCCTGACCGCCCGCGACCGGCCCCAACTGGACGCCCCGGCGCGGGACTACCTGCCGGACTGGGGCGACGAGGCGTCGACCGTGGTGCGGTACCTGGGAATCGCAGGAGTCTCCGCGTCCAGTTCCTGGTCGCAGGCGCAGCCGTTGGGTGGCGGGCGCCCCGAGTACCAGCCGTACGCGGCCGTCGATGGCGACCTGAGCACGTCCTGGCGGTCCGCGCCGGGAACGCTGGCACCCGGCCAGTGGTTCGAGCTGGAACTGGAACGGCCGCAGGTGGTCCGGCAGGTCCGGATCACCTTCGACACCGGCGCCGACTCGCTGCCCACGAAGGTGACCGTCACGGCCGGCCGGCAGCAGACCACAACGGAGACTTCGGGGCGTCTCCTGGACGTTGCCCTGCCCGACGGTTACCCGACCCGGGTCGTCCGGGTCACCGTCGAGCAGGTCTTCGACGTCCGGGCCGGCTTCGGTGGGGTGGGTATCGCCGAGTTGGCCATCCCCGGGGTGCAGGCCGCCCGTACCCTCGTGGTGCCGGCCGCGCCGGCCACCGGTGTACCCGCCGCGGCGGTGTTCAGCGCCGCCCCGTCCGTGCCTGCCTGCGTCTTCGACGAGGGGCAGCCGATCTGCGACGGCGGGCGGGTCCGCAACTCCGAGGACAGCGACAAAATCGACCGGACCGTGCAACTGCCCATCGCTGCCGGCTACCAGATTGGGCTGCGGGCCCGGCCACGGCCGGGAGCAGCGCTCAACGCGTTACTCGACGCCGGTGGTGCGGCGGCAGTGACCAACGGGGTCACCCCGACCGTCGCCGCGTCCACGGTGGGCGTGCCCGACCCGGCCGCCCGGCCCGGCACCGTGGTCGACGGGGACGCCTCGACGGCCTGGTACGCCGCCGACTCCGACCGGCAGCCGTGGCTGCGGTTGACCTGGCCGAAGGCGCGCACCATCACGGGCCTGCGGATGACCCTGCCACCGACCGCGGCGGCGGCCCGCCCGTGGCGGGTCACCGTGATCGGTGACGAGGGCATGCGCGGCGGGGTGCTCGACCAGGACGGCACGCTGCTGTTCGACCGGCTGCTCCGCAGTGACGAGATCACCGTGTTGATCTCGGACGTCGTTCCGGCCCAGTCATACGACCCGTACCGCCGACTGAGCCAGAACCTGCCGGTCGGGGTGGGGGAGCTTACGGTACTGCCGGCCAACCGGGTGACTCGGGTCGACCCGTTGAAGCGGGTCGCGCTGCCCTGCGGCAGCGGCCCGACCGTGCTGGTGGCCGGCGAGGAGCGCCGCACCACGCTGATGGCCAACCGCCGGGACCTGCTGGAGCAGCGCGAGGTCAATGCGCTGCTCTGCGGCGATGCGGCAAAGGAACCGGTGCGGTTGACAGCCGGCGAGAACCGGGTGCTGGCAACCGGGAACCGGCTCGCGGTGCCGACCCAGCTCACCCTCACCCCGCTGGGTGTGGTAGCCGGAGGAGCAGCGGGTGGCGTCGACGAGCCGGTGGCCACCCGGACGGCACTGCGCATCGACGAGTGGTCCTCCACCCGCCGGGTGTTGCACCTCAGCGGTCACGCCGAGCGGCAGGTGCTGGCGCTGCGGGAGAATGCCAACGCGGGTTGGGTGGCCACCGCCGGTGGGAAAGAACTCATCCCGTTCGTGGTGGACGGCTGGCAGCAGGGCTGGCTGGTCCCGGCCGGGTACTCCGGGCGGGTGGAGCTGCGCTTCGCCCCCGACGGCGGGTATGTGCTGGCGCTCGGTGCCGGCGCGGTGCTGCTCGCCGGGGTCGCGCTGCTGGCGGTGCTGCCGTCACGGCGTGCCGGGGGTCCGGTGCCCGGGTTCGCCCGCCGCCGGCGGGGCCGGTTCCTGGCCGCGTTCGTCGGCGGCGGGGCGTTGCTGCTGGTGGGCGGCCTGGCAGCGGTCGGTGTGGCGTTGTTGGTGTTTCTCGGCGTGCTCGCCGGACGGGCGTTGGAGCCGCATCTGCACCCGCCGGACCGGCGCGGTATGCACCGGCTGCGCCGGGCGACCGTGCGCTGGCTGCCGGTTGCGTCCTTCGCGGTGGCCGGGTGGTACGCGGCGACCCGGGGTGGGCACACCGCCTGGCTGCCTCAGTTGGCGGCGGTCGCCACTGCCACGGTCCTCTGGCTCTCACTGGTGTTGCGGCGCTGGCGTGGCCACCGGTGGCCCCAGCGCTGGAAAGGGCGCTCCACCGCGTAGTAGCTCAGCGCTGCGAGGACCAGCCCACCGGCAACGGTCAGGGCGAAGGTGCCGAGCGGGTCGCCGGTGAACTCCGGCCGGTCGTCGATGAGGTAGATCGCCTCCAGCACCAACGGGTGCCAGAGGAAGAGCCCGTATGACACTCGGCCGAGCCACCGTCCGAGGATGCTGTCGAAGATGCCCTTGGTGCGGGTCTGCGGACCGAACGCGACCGGCACGATGAGCATCACCGCGACGACCGCGTAGAGCAGCAGCTTGGTGCCGAACTCGGCGGCGGTCGGCTCGGCCAGGTCGCGCGGGCCCGTGACCGGGGTGGTGGCGACGGCGAGCGCGCTGAGGGCGATCGTCCAGCAGGCCAACGGGGCGCGGCCGAGGTCGTCGAGCCACCGCCAGCGTTCGCCCGTGCCAATGCGCAGCGCGACGTGCGCGCTGGCCAGGGCCATGCCGACGCCGAACCAGCCGGCGTACGACGGCAGCCACATGGTGTGCAGGCCGAGACTGAGCACGCCTGTGCCCATCAGCGCCACCCAGCCGCCGGTCACCACCAGCGCGGCCAGCGCGATTCGGGCCACCCCGTCAGGGCGGTGACGCCGGCCCAGCAGCAGCGCGGCGAGCACGGGCAGGATCAGGTAGTAGCTGACCTCGGTGGCGAGGCTCCAGGTCTGGCTGATTCCGTGCTTCAGCTGCCCGTGCTGGTAGATCTGCGTGAGCGTGGCGTGCCGCAGCCAATCGGCGATGGTGGCGTCCCGGTTCTGCGGCAGGATCAGCAGGCAGACCACCACGGCGACCCAGTACGCGGGCAGAATCCGGGTGGCCCGCCGCCACAGGTACCTTCCGGTCCCGGGTGGACGCTGGTACGTTGCGTGCGCGTGCGCGTACGGCCGGAACAGCAGGAAGCCGGAGAGGACGAAGAACACGGCGACACCGACGTCGAGCCGGGACAGCCAGGCGCCGGTGAAGGTGTCGCCGGCGTTGCGTCCGGTGGCGAATCCGACGTGGTGCCCGACGACGGCGAGCGCTCCGATCACCCGTACCGCGTCGAGCGCGGGCAACCGCCGGAGAGCGTGGTCGGGAATCGGAGCAGACATCATCCGTCCAGAGGGTCGCGGGAATAAGTAACCCGGGAGTAACGTGCGGCCCAGTTTTGCAGACCCGAACGCTCGCCGGACACCGGCTGACCGTCTTTGTTGGGGAGGATCAGTGAAGGCTCGCCTGGGTGCCGTGTTGTTCGGCATAGGCGTCGCGTCTCTCGCGTTGGCCGCGGGAACGGCATACTACGTGGCTCCGTCGGTGACGAAGCTGCCGTACGACCTGACGTTCTGCAATCCCGACAACCAGCCGGACGGCTGCTTGAAGGCGAGCGTCGCGGTTGCCGAGAACGCGACGTTCATGCAGGTCATCGATGGCAAGCCGACGATCCAGACCGGTGCCCTGAAGGCCACCACCGAGGTGGTCCCGCAAGCCTCGACCACGGAGAAGGAGATGACCGGCGACCTGGCCGGTGAGGCGGTCGTCTGGCAGGCGTACGGTCGAGTGATTCGTACCGACAACGGCTCGGACGTCAGCCTGTACTCGGCGGAGTTGGCGCTCGACCGGGAGACCGCTGCGGCCCGGAAGTGGGACAAGCAGTTCCTCGACACCGACGGTCCGGCGGGTGAAGACGACTCGGTGGAGTTCCAGGGGCAGACCTACAAGTTCCCCTTCCACGCGGAGCGGAAAGACTACGAGTACTTCGACCGTGACCTGCGCAAGGCACTGCCGATCAGATTTGACGGCACGGAGCGGGTCAAGGATGTCGAGGCGTACCGGTACGTGCAGGTCATCCCGGAGACGGATCTGGTCGTGGCGGAGGGTTCGCTGACCGCGCTGGCTAACGCTCTCGCGCCGGGCGCCACCACCGGCAAGGTCACCTACAGCAACACCCGGACCATCTGGGTCGAGCCGACCAGCGGCAACTTCGTGAAGGTGCGAGAGCAGCAGAAGAAGAACTTTGTGCCGGATCAGGGTGGCACGGTGACCCTGCTCGACGCGGACTTCGCCTACGACGACGCCACCATCACCAACAGCGTGAAGTCGGCCGGGGAGACCCGGGACAAGCTCCGGCTGATCAGCCGGACGCTGCCCATCGCCGTGGCGGTCCTCGGTGGTCTGTTGTTGATCGTCGGCCTGTGGCTGATCGTCGCCGGCCGCCGGTCCGCTGCCGACGCCCGGCTCCGGGCGGACGCTGCCTCGACGGCGGTCGACGCGTCGACCCGGCAGGAGAAGCCGGTGACGGACGAGCGGCCGGGCGGCCCGTTGTCCGACGAGATTCCGCCCGCGTCGACGAACTGGCGTATGGAGGACGAGCCGGCGGCACCGGCGCAGCGGACAGCGTCGGACGAGGCCGAGAAGCGCTGACAGCACGGCAGCGCGCGTGAGGGGCGAGTCGTTCGCGACCCGCCCCTCACGCGTTACCGAAGTACCCTGTGTGCCCCGTTACGGAATCGTAATGTGTCTATGGCTGGTCGCGGAGAGTGACAAAGGTCGATCGAAAACACCCTATTCGTCGCCTTGGTCCTGGAGATGTGGCGCGCCGGCTGCTGGCTGTCCGTGCCCGACCGGGGCGGCGTCGTCCGCTCGAGGGTGCCGAGCCACGCGTGAGGTCTTGTGACCTACGCCTCAGTGGGTGCACCATCAGGCGGCACCTCGTTACTCGCCGGTAACAGATGTTCCGGCCCGGCCGGCATCCTCCCCCCGGCCCCGCGACGACGTACCCCCCCAGCCAGGAGGAACCCGTGCAGGATCGGCTCGACAACCCGGGGTGTACCCGGTGGCGGCGTTTCGCCGCGATGATGGTGCCCGCGGCCGCCGCCGTCGGCGTCATCCTGTTCGGCATGCAGTCCGGCGCGATCGCGGCCGACATCACCGTCTCCGGCCAGACCTTCAAGATTGCCGCCGACCGGCTCGAGGGCGACGGCTTCAGGCAGTTCGGCGGCATCGTCAAGGAGAAGGACGGCAGAAACCACCCGGTCGCCCTCTCCGAGATCGACAGTGCCGAACTCCACAAGCTCTGCCAGTCGGTCCGTGCCGACCTGCCCGGCCTGCCTGTGGTGCTCACCATCCACGCCGGCGACGACGAGCCGGCCACCGCGAAGAACCTGCTGATCGCGATGGACACCCTGGAGGGCAACGCCTCCTTCACGAACATCAATATCGGCCGGGACGCGTCCGACCTGAACCCGACGGCCCAGGCCGGCTCCTTCGGCCAGAGCAGCGAGAAGGTCAGCATCACGGGGCTGCGGCAGGTGTCCCGCTACACCACCGCGGCCACCTTCAACCTGACCGGCCTGCGCCTGAAGGTCAACGTCGGAGACGACGCCAAGGGCAAGGAGTGCTTCTGAGGTGACCGTGATCCGCGACGGGCGACCGCCGCGGACCCACACACCGCCTCCCCCGTCCCTCGCTCCGCCAGGAGGAGTACGTGACAACCGCCGAACCGCAGCACACCCCCGCCGGTGGCCTCGGCCGGGCGTGGCGCGGGTTCCGCCGCTGGCAGCGGAACCGGCCGTTCTGGGGCGGCCTGCTCACCGCGCTGGCCGGGGTGGAGATGTTCGCCTCCACCAAGATGACGATCGACGGGTTGAGTTTCTCCAGCGGGCCCACCGGCCTCTATTCGCTGTTGATCCCGGCCATCCTGCTCACCTGCGGACTGCTGCTCTGGCTCAGTCCGGCGCAGCGGCTCTTCTACTCGATCGTCGCGGCGATCACCACGATCTACTCGCTGATGGGCCTCAACCTCGGCGGATTCTTCGTCGGCCTGCTGCTCGGCCTGGTCGGCAGCGCGCTCGGCTTCGCCTGGACGCCGGGCCGACCGGCGGCCACCGGCTCCGCCGAGGGACAGGCCGGTACGGGTTCCGCCGAGGGACATACCCCGATCGGCTCCGCCGCCGGTGAGCCGGCCGGGTCCGAGCCCGGTGGCGAGCCGTACGCCGGGGAACGCAGCCTGCTGGACGATCTCATGCCGGCCGACACCGGGGCCACGCCCCGGTCGCCGGACGGACTGCCGTACACCGGGACGGGCGAGCCGGTGGCGACCCCGGCCCGGGTGCCGGCCGTGCCCCGCGACGCGGCCCCCGCCGGCCGTGGCGCCACCCCGGCCGAACCGTCGGGCGGTGCGCCGGACCCTGGCCGGTTCGCGGTGGCACTGGTGGTGCTCGGGCTCGTCGTGGGCGGGCCCGTCGCGGTCCGGCCATCGTCCGTGCAGGCCGCGTCGACGGTCCCCACCCCGTCGGCGAGCGCCTGCGCGAAGCCCGGCCGGGCGGCCACCACCTCCGCGTCGCCCCGCCGCGGCGCGCCACCCACGACGCCGACGGCCAGCCCCAGCCCCAGCGGGTCGCCGGGGTCCACCGGGGACACCACCGACCCGATCAGCGACTTCCTCACCCGGGTCGGGGACTTCTTCACCGGCGGCCGGAACCGGACCGAGCCGACCGCGAGCCCGTCAGCCGGCCCGACACCGTCCACGACGCCGGCCGCCACCCCCGGCGTCGCCCCGAGCCGCCGGGCTGCGGGCTGCGCCCCGGCGAAGCGGGACCGGCCCGGGAAGGTGGCGCCCGGAAAGCTCATGCCCCGCATCGCTCCGGATCCGGACCAGCCGAAGGTGGCCGTCAGGCCGTCCACACTGACCGGTTCCAAGGTCACCATGACGGGGCTGCGGTTCGAGGGCATCGTCGACCTGCCGACCGACAGCGGCTCGCTGAAGGCGCTCAAGTTCAGCATGGCGGAGGCGGTCACCGACGACTTCAAGCTGGTCGCGGACGGCCCGGCGGGCCGCGCCCAGCAGTACGTGACCGACCGGCTGACCGTGCGGGGCGACGTGGCGTTCTACGCCGCCCGGTTCTCCGGCAAGCTGCTCGGCATCCCGGTCACCCTGACCCCGGACCTGCCGTTCCCGGACGGGATCCCGATCACCTCGCCGATCCCGATCAGTTTCACCGATCCGGTGATGGAACTGGCCTTCGTCGACTGCGACACGCTGACCGCCGTGCCGGCCCTGCGGCTCAGCGTGCCCTGACCTCCGTCCCACCACCACGGTGCCGGGGGCGGGTCGTCCCGCCCGCCCCCGGCACCACAGCTCAGATGCGGGCCAGCGCCTTGCGCAGTGGGTCGAGCCCGAGCGAGCCGAGGTCCAGCGCCTGCCGGTGGAACTCCCTGAGGTCGAAGTCCGCGCCCTTGCGGGCCTTCGCCTCGTCCCGGGCCTGGAGCCAGATCCGCTCGCCCACCTTGTACGACGGCGCCTGCCCCGGCCAGCCCAGGTAGCGGTTCAGCTCGAAGCGCAGGTTCTCGTCCGGCACCCGGCAGTGCGCCCGCATGAACTCCCAGCCCAGCTCCGGCGTCCACCGTTCACCCGGGTGGAAGCCGAACGGGTTGTCCTTCGGGATCTCCAGCTCCAGGTGCATGCCGATGTCGACGATCACCCGGGCGGCGCGGAACGCCTGCCCGTCGAGCATGCCCAGCTTGTCGCCCGGATCCTCCAGGTAACCCAGCTCGTCCATCAGCCGCTCCGAGTACAGCGCCCAGCCCTCGCCGTGCCCGGAGACCCAGCAGAGCAGCCGCTGCCAGCGGTTGAGCAGCTCGGCCCGGACCGCCGTCTGCGCCACCTGGAGGTGGTGACCGGGCACGCCCTCGTGGTAGACGGTGGTCACCTCCCGCCAGGTGGAGAAGTCGGTGATGCCCGGCGGCACCGCCCACCACATCCGCCCGGGACGGGAGAAGTCCTCGCTCGGGCCGGTGTAGTAGATCGCGCCGTCGCTGGTCGGCGCGAGGCAGCACTCGATCCGCCGGACCTGCTCGGGGATGTCGAAGTGGGTGCCGTGCAGCTCGCTTATCGCCTTGTCGGCCAGCGCCTGCATCCAGTCCCGGAACGCCTCCTTGCCCTGGATGGTCCGGGCCGGGTCGGCGTCCAGCGCCGCCACGGCCTCGTCGATCGTCGCGCCGGGCCCGACGATCTTTCCGGCCACCGCCCGCATCTCGGCCTCCAGGCGGGCCAGCTCCGAGAAACCCCAGGCGTACGTCTCGTCGAGGTCGACCTTCGCGCCGAGGAAGTACTGCGAGGCCAGCTCGTACCGTTCCCGACCGGCGGCCTGCTTGTCGCGCCCGAGAGGGGCCAGTTCGGTGCGGAGGAACTGGCCGAACTCCGCCGTCGCGGCGGTGGCGGCGGCCGCGCCCCGGCGCAGCTCGGCGCCGAGCGTGCCGTCCTCGCCGAGCCGCTCGACCAGGCCGTGGAAGAAGTTGTCGCCGTTCGGGTCGGTCCAGGTGTCACACTGCTTGGCCACCTCGGCCAGCTGCACCTTCGAGCTGACCCGCCCGGCGGAGGCCGCCTCGCGCAGTGTGGACTTGTAACCCTCCAGGGTGGCGGCGAACCGGTTGAGCCGGGCGGCGACGTTGGCGTGTGCCGCCTCGCCCTCGGTGGGCATCAGGTCGAAGACCATCCGGATCTCGTGCAGCCCGCTGGTGATCACGCTGATCTCGCTGGTCACCTCGCCGGCCTCGTAGCGGGCCAGCTCCAGGCCGAGCCGCTCCTGCATGGCCTCCTTGGCGATCCGCTCCGCCTCCGACTCCGGCTCGGTCACGTCCAGGTCGGTCAGCGTGCGCCGGGTCAGCTCGGCCCTGGCCTCGTAGCCGGCCGGGGAGAGGTCGTCGAGCTGGTCGTCGTAGCCGGCGATCCCGACGTAGGTGGCGCCGGTCGGGCTCAGCGGGGCCCAGTCGGCCACGTAGCGGTTGGCGAGGTCATCGATTCGTCCCACGCTGCGACCCTACGTGACCCACCGGCCCGGGTGTCGACCGTGTTTATCCGGTTCCGGGTAGCAGCCGAGCCGGGGAGAAGTCGATCGGGAAGGGCGTCCGGACGCGCAGCCGCTGCCTGCCCACCGCCCGCGCCGCGACCGCCCAGCCGACCCCCTCGGTACGCCGGAACAGTTCCGCCACCATCCGTTCGGGACGCCGGTCCAGCTCCACCCGGAGGAACCACGGGATGCCCGCCCCGGCGCAGTGGCGGCGGCGGTCCACGGGACCGCGCCGGACGCCGCGCCGGACGAACTCCACCGCCATCAGGCAGAGCGCGGCCGGCACCCAGCGTTCCTCCTCGTCGGTCGCGGGCAGGGTGTGCAGGACGGTCACGTCCGGCTGGATCCAGCAGGTCGGCGAGAAGGTCAGCGCGACCCGGCCGAGGACGTGCCGCCCGGCCGCCTCGGCCGCCGGGACGAACGCGCTGGCCAGGCCCGCCATGGCGATGCTCTCGGTGGCCGGTGGGAACGGGGTGACCATCAGCCGGCCGGCCACGCACTCGTGCCGGGCGCCGGCCAGTTCACCGATTCGCAGGTGGCGCTCGGCCCGCCGGACCGTCCACCCGCCGTCCAGGTCGGGCACTGGCTCCGCGACGCGCGTCGGCAACATCAACCGCGACACCTCCCTGTGGACCAACGACGGGGGAGAGCCGGGGTTCCGCGCCCGGCCGGACGCGCACCGGTGGGGTTGCTGTGGCGGTGGACACGGCGGCCGGATACCGCGGGACTTCGTCGTACCCCTGCGGCAGAGTGTCAGGGGTGACAGCCGAGATCACTCCTGACAAGGCGCCGCTGCGCAGTTGGCTGCCGGGCTTCGTCGCGCTCGCTGCGATCTGGGGTTCGAGTTTCCTCTTCATCAAGGTCGGGGTCGAGGAGTTGCATCCCCTGCACCTCACCCTCTACCGGGTCACCACCGGCGCGGTCACCCTGCTGGCGGTGCTCGTCGTGCTGCGCGACCGGCTGCCCCGGGAGCCCCGGGTCTGGGCACACCTGGCGGTGGCCGCCGCGTTCGGGGTGGCCGTCCCGTTCACCCTCTTCGGCTACGGCGAGCAGCGGGTCGAGTCGATGCTCGCCGGCATCTGGAACGCCGCCACCCCGCTGATCGTGCTGCCGCTGGCGGTGCTGGTCTTCCGTACCGAGCGACTCACCGTGCGCCGGGCGGTCGGGCTCGGGCTGGGCTTCGTCGGCGTGCTGGTGGTGCTCGGCGTGTGGCAGGGCGTCGGCGGGGCGCACTTCGCCGGCCAGCTGATGTGCTTCGGGGCGGCCGCCTGCTACGGCGTAGCCATCCCGTACCTGAAGAAGTTCCTCGGCGGGACCGGGTACTCCGGCCTGTCGCTGTCGGCGGCGCAGTTGCTCGTCGCGACGGCGCAGCTCGCGGTGGTGGGCCCGCTGGTGGCCGGGGCGCCGCCGGTGCCGACGGGCCTCTCGTGGCCGGTGGTGGCGAGCGTGGTCGCGCTCGGCGCGCTCGGTACCGGCCTGGCCTTTGTGATCAACATGCACAACATCCGGGTCGCGGGGGCGAGCACCGCGTCCACCGTGACGTACGTGATTCCGGTCTTCGCGGTGCTGGTCGGTGCGCTGGTGCTCGACGAGCGGCTCACCTGGCACCAGCCGGTCGGCGCGCTGGTGGTGCTGCTCGGCGTCGCGGTGGCGCAGGGCCTGCTCGGCCCGCGTCGCGCGCCGGAGGTCACCGCCCCGACCGCCATCGAGCCCGCCGCCGCCGAACCCGCCGTGCGGCGCTGACTGCCCGCCGCGGGCCGGTCACCGGCGGGTACGCGCCCACCTCACCAGGCGGTCGGCCTTCCAGGTGTTGACCACCCGGTCGGCGGGCACGCCGCACAGTGCCGCCCGTTCGCAGCCGAAGCGCTGCCAGTCGAGCTGGCCCGGGGCGTGTGCGTCGGTGTTGATGGCGAATCGGCAGCCCGCCTCCAGCGCGCGTCGGATCAGCCGCTTCGGCGGGTCCTGCCGTTCCGGCCGGGAGTTGATCTCGACAGCCACGCCGCGCTCGGCGCAGGCGGCGAAGACGGCGTCCGCGTCGAAGTCGCTCTCGGCCCGGGTACGCGGCCGGTGCGCCCGGTCGCCGGGCCCCTTCACCCCGGCCGGGCGGGACGCCACCAGCCGGCCGGTGCAGTGCCCCAGGATGTCCAGGTGGGGGTTGGTCACCGCGGCCAGCATCCGGCGGGTCATCTTCGCCCGGTCGTCGTTCAGACCGCTGTGTACCGAGCCGACCACCACGTCGAGCCGGGCCAACAGCTCCTCGTCCTGGTCGAGCGAGCCGTCGGCGAGGATGTCGACCTCGACGCCGGTGAGGATGCGGAAACCCTTCGGCAGCGCCGCGTTGACCGCCGCCACGTGGTCGAGCTGCCGGCGCAGCCGGTCGGCGGTGAGCCCTCGGGCCACCTTGAGCCGGGGCGAGTGGTCGGTCAGCACCAGGTACTCGTGGCCCAGCTCCACGGCGGCGAGCGCCATCTCCTCGATCGGTGACCCGCCGTCGGACCAGTCGGAGTGGGTGTGGCAGTCTCCGCGCAGCGCATCCCGCAGCGCGGTCGCCGCCGCGTCCAGGTCGGTGCCCTCGGTGGCGACCAGCCGGCGCAGGTACACCGGCTCCTCCCCGGTCAGCGACTCGGCCACGCACCGGGCGGTGACGTCGCCGACGCCGGCCAGTTCGGTCAGCTTCCCGGTGCGGACCCGTTCGGCCACCTCCTTCGCCGGCAGCCCGGCCAGCGTGTTCGCCGCCGACCGGAAGGCCCGCACCCGGTAGGTGGCCTCGTTGGCCCGTTCCAGCAGGAAGGCGATCCGGCGAAGGTCGGCGACAGGGTCCCGCGCGGTCATGACCTGCAACCTACGCGCCCGCGCCGCCGGCCGGGACGAGGCCGGCGGCGGGCCGGTGGTGGCGCGTCCGGATCAGGCGTACGGGAGCGTGACGAGCGACTGGTCGCCGATGCCGAGAGTGGTCGGGTTGGCGCCGATGGCGGACCAGACCTCCAGCTTCACGGTGCCGTTCGACAGGTTGCCCAGCGAACCGGTCGAGGTGAGCAGGCCGGCGCTCTGGGTGTAGTGCTCGTAGCCGGGGAGCGGGTCGGTGGCGAAGTAGCGGTAGGTCTCCACGCGTTCGACGGTGCCGTCGCCGGTCAGGTCGTAGGAGACCCGGGCCTGCACCCCGTTGCCGACCGCCTGGCCCGCGTCGAGGAGCAGGTCGAACGTGGTCTGCCCCCCGGCGTACGGCATGGTCAGCCCGGTCGCGGTGAACACCAGCGGGGTGTGGGGTGTGCCGTCGTGGTTGACGCCGCCGGCGCTGGCCACCGCGGCGGTCGACCGGGTGCCGGCCGCCGCGAGCCCGCCGCCGGGCCGCAGGTACCGCGTGGGCGAGATGCCCGGCGGGGTGCTGCCGGTCGGGCTCGGTGACGGGCCGGTCGGGGTCGAGGTCGGCGACGGGCCGGTCGGGGTCGGTGACGGGCTGGTCGGGCTCGGGGCGACGCCACCGTTGGCGCTGCCGCCGATCCAGGTGTACGCCCCGGTGGTGGCGGTCCTTCCGGCGGCGACCGTGAGGCGGGTGCCGTCGGAGAAGGTGACCGTCAGCGGCGCGGCGGTGATGTTGCTCGCCACGTAGGTGCGGGCGCCGTCGCGGGTGAACACCGCCGCCAGCGGATGGTTGGCGGTGACCCCGGTGTCGACCTGGCCCAGCGCGGCCAGGTTGCGGATCCAGTGGAACGTGTGGGCCCGGCTCTCGCCTTCCTCCGGGGTGTATCCGGGATTGGCGCGCAGTTCGGCCAGTGCCGCGTTCGGGTCGCCGAGGGCCAGGAACTGCCAGTGGATGTCCTGCCAGACGGTCGGTGAACCGCCGTTGTTGCGGACCAGTTCGGCGTAGTTGGTCCTGTTGTACGCCGGGTCGTGGCCCAGGTACAGGTGACCGCCGGTGATCGGGAGCATGTTGATGCCCTGGATCATCTCCGGTTCGGCGCTGAACCAGGTGGCGTACGCGGCGCCGTCGCCCCAGACCATGCCGACCGTGGAGTGCCCGAACGCCGCCGGGAAGTTCTCGTCGTCGGCGTCGAACCAGTACTCCCGGATCGCCGCCGCCTGCGTGGCGTACATGAAGACGCCGGCGTCCCGGACGGCCGTGTCACCGGTCGCCTGCCCCCACTGGATCAGGGCGCTGGCGAAGTTCATCCCCTCCGACGAGGACTCCTGGTTGTTGCCGGCGTGGAACGAGCCGTGCCCGGAGGCCCAGTCGTGTCCGGCGTAGATGTCGAAGTCGCGCAGGTAGGGGAAGCGGGTGTCGGCGCGGCTGTAGTTGTTGGCGTCCCGGATGAGCAGGTCGACCATGCCGCCGTACCGCGCGTCGGACGCCCATGCCGGGTCGAACTTGGCCAGGGTGGCGGCTGCCGCGATGAAGTAGCCGTAGTGGAAGTGGTGGTCGTTGAGTTCCTGGTCGGACCCGTACGAGGCCGGGTAGCCGATAAGGGCACCCCAGTTGCGGTCGTAGTAGAAGAGCCGGGCGGTCTCGCCCGGGGTCGCCGTGAACCAGTCGGTGAGCGTGCCGCGGATCGCGTTGAGCGCGGCGGTACGGGTCTGCGTGTCGCCGACCAGGTCGGCGATCTCGGCGATCCGGGCGGCCCGGCCGAGACCCTTGCCGATCCAGTAGGTGTCGCCGCCCCGGGCGTCCATCGGGTTGCCCCGCACGGCCGTGAGTTCTTCCCTGAGCTGGGCCAGGTCGGCCCCGGCGCCGGTGCCGACGGCGGGCAGTTCCGGCAGTACGCCGCGGAACGCCATCGAGGTGCGGAAGTCGTTCACACCGGTGAGGATCTTCATCCGGCCTCGGGGTGAGGGGTAGCTCTGCCCGAGCGGGGTGGCGCCGGTGAGGGCCTTCCACTGGTGCGGGTAGAGGCTCACCACGGTCTGGCTGGTGCTGCCCTCCTTCCGGTCGGTGGTGACGGTGTACGTCGTGGTGACCCGGCTGCTGACCTGGTCGTACGAGTAGGCGACCCGGGTTCCGGTGACGTGCGCGTGGGCGTACCGGCCGTAGCTGGCCGCCAGGTTCGCCCGCGCGGTGGCGTCGGTGTTCGCCGTGGTGGGCAGCAGGGCGAGCGAGAAGTAGCCCTTGCCGGCCAGGGCGGAGGTGAGGCGTCCCCCGGAGACGGCCCAGGTGGCACCGGTAGGGGCGTAGGCGACGTAGTCGTGGCCGTTGACGCGGAACCCGATCGTGGGTCCGTTGTGGGACCAGATCGTGGGGTTGCCGGCGGTCGGGCTGATGGTGGCGTGGCCGCCGCTGGTCTGGAAGTAGGTGAACGGCAGGCCGTGGCCGATGGTGGCGCGCATGGTGCGGGCGCCGTCGTTCCAGTACGGGCTGACCGTCCAGTCGGTCCAGCCGTCGACCTTGACGACGGGGGCGCCGAGACCGGCCACTCCCACCCGGAAGTCCTCGGCGTACGCGTACTTGTACTCGCCGACGCCGGTGGCGGTGCCGGTGATGGTGGGGGTGGCCGTGGCCGAGAAGCCGAGCCCGTCGCCGAACGTCTGGTAGGAGAGCGGGTGCGCGTGCAGCGGTTCGCTGTACGCGCAGTTGGTCTTCTTCCACAGCAGGGACGACCACCAGTCATTGGTGGGGATCGGCCCGGCCGGCGCGTTGGCGGTGGCGAACTGTCGCGGGTTGGTGGACATGTCGCCGCAGCCGGCGGGGAGCGGCCCCACCCGGTCGGTGGTGTAACTGCCCGCGCCGACGGCGGCGGCTTCGGCGGTGGGGGCGGTGACGGTGAGGCCGCCGACGAGAACGGCGAGGGCGGTGGTGGTGGCGAGGGCCCAGGGGAGCCGGCGGTGTGGGACGGGAGGTGTCATGGTGCCTCCAGCGCAGGTGCCGGCGGGGACCGGCTGGCGCGGTTCGTCGGTATACGGGGGATTTATTGCGTGTGAGAGCGCTCTCTTTGACGCGGACGTTAATCCAGTTCGACGACCTTCGTCAATGTGTCGAGCAGATGGCGCGATCCGTCGCGCCCCGCTCAGTCGCTGCCCGGTGCCCCTGGGCAGCCGTGTTCACGTTCCCAGGCGGTCACCTCGGCCACCGGCGACCGGTTGCCGCCTGCGCGCCACGAGTCCAGGTACCTCGCCGGCCAGACCACCCCGCGCCGGATCCACCAGTCGTCGTGGCCGCCGCACCTGGGCGACAGGCCGAAGTGGAGGTGGCAGACGCCGTTCGCGTTGCCGGTCCTCCCGACGCTGCCCAGCCGCTGCCCGGCCCGTACCCGTATCCCGGCGTCCACGCCCGTGCTGATCTCGCTCAGGTGCGAGCCGTAGTAGCGCACCCCGTCGTCACCGAGCAGCGACACCGACAGCCCGCCGTTGTGCGGGCCGCGCGGCCCCCGCCGGTCGAACCGGTCGACCCGGCTCACCTCCAGGACCGTCCCGTCCGTCACCGCCACCACCGGCTCGCCGCAGTCGGCGAAGATGTCCGTGCCCGGGTACGCCGAGTGGGTCGGGTGGTAGGCGACCTTCGCCGCCCGTACCGGAAAGACCCGCCGCGCCGGCTCCCGACCCGGCGATGGCGCGGCGGACGCCGGGGACGCCGTGGGCGGCGCCGGCCGCGCGGCCGGCGCCGCCACGTCCGGTCCGTCCCACACCGCGGTCGGCGGCGGGGGCGGCCGCCCACCCGCGCAACCGACCAGCAGCGCCGGGGCGAGCAGCAGCAGGACCCGGTACGCCGGACGCGCGCGACGGCGGCCGGTCGATCGTGACGACATCCGGCCATCCTGGCAGACCGCTACGGTGGGACGGTGCCCCGAGACGCACCGGGGTCCGCGGACGGGAGCAGTGACGGTGAACGACGGTCAGCCCGCGTACCCCGCCGAGCCGGCGGCCGGCCAGTTCCTGACGCGTACCCCCTCGGGGCTGTTCCCCTCCGGTCCGCCGTACCGGCCGGTCTGGCGGGAACCGCACCCGGTGACCGGCCCCGGGGTCGCCGCCGGAGCCGCCCTCGCCGCCGCCTGGCTGCTGCTCTTCGGCCTCCTCGGCCGGGACGTGCCCGGGTATGCCTGGTGGACGGTGGTCGCCGGCGCGCTCGCCTGGGCCGCAGCTCTCGTGCTGGTCCGGTACGGCGACCGGGGCGTGGCAACCGGCGTGGCGATCGTCACCGCGGGTGGTTGGAGCATCGCCTTCGCGATCGTCGTCGTGCGGTGGGCCACCAGTTCGAACTGGCCGATGTGGTGACACCACGTGCATGATCAACTGCATTCCGAACACCATCTTGACGTACTGGCTGTGACTGGGGACGCTTTCCGGTATGGCCTGGACCACCCCGCGGCTCGACCCTGAGCGCAGCCGTCGCCGCCTGCAGATTCTTGCCGAGCTGGCGGGAGCCCGCGCGGTACGACAGCGGGAGCGGCCGCAACGGGAGCGGACAGAACGGCTGCGGCAGCTGATCGCGACCCGCCGCCGCGTCGCCGGCTGAGCCGACTTTCGCAGGAATGGCCGGCCCTTCGGGGCGTTGACCGGTTGCCTGCCGACCCGACCGGTTAACGTGCACGCGTAACGAGTCGGCGAGCTGTGCCGAGGTCATTGGGGGAACCGTGTCGTACTTCGCTGCCGCCGTGGTGCGCGTCGAGGGCGGCTGGACCGCCTCCGAGGTGAACCTGCGGGGCGCCACCGACGTCGACGAGGTCGCAGACCGGCTGCGCGACGTCGAGCCGGACGCCGACCTCTCCCTGCTCTTCGTCGAGGCCGACGACACGTACCTGGTGATCCTGCGCCTCGACGAGGGCGAGGACCTGCGGATCTTCGGCTCCGACTCGGCGTACGCCGAGGAGTCCCGCCTGGGCGCGTTGCTCGTCGGCGACCTCAAGACCTCGGTCACCGGCCTGGAGGAGATCGACGAGCCCCGGCCGGCAGCCGCCGGCGGCGGCGAGAGCGAACAGCCCGCGGTCGACCCGGAGGCCGACCCGGTCGGTGACGCCGACATCCTCGCCGACCTGGGCATCCCCGCCCAGAAGCTGCTGCGGCTCTGCGCCCACGAGGGGATGCTCCCGGCCGACGTCACGGCCGAGGTGTGCCTGGTGCTGGGCTGCGCCGACGAGGTCGAGGACCTGCGTGAGGTCTGAGCCGTCCCCGGCGGGCGGGCCCGAGCTGCCCGGCGGCGGATCACCGCTGGCGGGCGCCGCCGAGCCGGTCGACGCCACCGACCCGGCCCTGGAGACCGTACGCCCCGGGCAGCCGACCCCGGGCGCGGTCGGGCGGGTCGGCCCCGGCGCCGACGAGTGGCTGGCCGAGCCGGACGGGTCGGGCCGCCGGCAGCGGCACGAGCTGTGGATGCGCCGGGCGCTGGAGATCGCCGTCACCGGCCCGGAGCCGCACGCCGTCGACGGCGCCGGTGACGCGCCCGGTGCCGCCCTGCGGGCGGACGGCGGGAGTGGCGTGCCGGTCGACGACGTGCCGGTGGGGGCGGTGGTCTACGGCCCGGACGGCGCCGAGTTGGCGATCGGGCGCAACGAGCGTGAGCTGACCGGGGATCCGACCGCCCACGCCGAGGTGCTGGCGCTGCGCCGGGCCGCCGCCCGGCTCGGCCGCTGGCGGCTGGACGGCTGCACCCTCGTGGTGACGCTGGAACCGTGCACGATGTGCGCGGGCGCGCTGGTGCTGGCCCGGATCTCGACCGTGGTCTTCGGGGCCTGGGAGCCCAAGACCGGGGCCGCTGGGTCGCTCTGGGACGTGCTGCGCGACCGGCGGCTCAACCACCGCCCCGAGGTCTACGGCGGGGTCCTGGAGACGGAGAACGCCGCCATCCTGCGCGCCTTCTTCCGCTGACCGCGCCGGCCTCCCCGCGTCGGCCGACCGGCGATGCTCAGTCCGAGGTGGGGGCGGGACGCAGCAGGGTGGCGGCGACCGCGCGGGCGGCGTCGGTCCACGCGGTTGGCCGTAGGGTCGCCGGATCGAGCCGGACGATCGCCCGCCGGCCCTCGGCGTGCACGACGCGGCCGTCCGGCGAACGGAACTGGAAGCCGTACTCGGCACTGCTGGTGCCGAGGTGTTCGAGCCAGAAGTGCACCGCCACCGGCCCAACCGCCGTGATCGGCGCCCGGAAGGTGATGGCGAACTCGCGGACCGCGTGGAACACGTCGGGGGCGCTGGCCGATCCGCGCTGGAAGGAGATCCCGCGGGCGGCCCAGTACGGGGTCAGCGCGCGTTCCAGCAGCACCGCGTACCGGGCGTTGTGCAGGATGCCGACGGCGTCGAGGTCGTCGAAGTGCACGGTGACGTGCTCGACGTGACCGAACGCGACGGCGGGCGGGGCGATGGCGGTGTGGGTCACGAGAGACCTTCCGGTAGCAGGGTGGGATCCGGGCACAGCGCCCGAAGACGGTCCAGCAGGCTCTGGCGGGCGTGCCGGTAGGCGGCATCCGGGTCCATCAGCCGCGAGCGCATCGCGGCGGCGATCCCGAGCGCGTCGATCTCGTAGGCCAACAGCGGCACGTCGGTGCCGGCGGGAAGCTCACCGGCGTCCACCGTCTCCCGGACGAGCCGTTCGAGGAACGCGGTCCACCGGCCGAACACCTCGGCGAGCCGGTCCCGGACCGGGCCGGGGCGGGCGTTGTACTCGAAGTCCGTGCTGGCGAAGAAGCAGCCTCCGGGAAGCACCCGGGCGGCGTAGAAGTCGATCCGGGCCTGGTGCAGCGCCCAGAGTCGCCGTACGCCCGCCGGGGCGCGCAGGCCCGGCTCGACGATCCGCTCCTGCCACTGCTCGACGGCCCGGTCGACGGTGGCGAGCTGGAGCGCCTCCTTGGACCGCCAGTGCGCGAAGAGGCCGGACTTGCTGACGCCGAGGATGCCGGCGAGGCGGGCGAGGGAGAGGCCGTCCAGGCCCACCTCGGTGGCCAGCACCACGGCGGCGTCCAACGCGGCGCTGCGGGTCCGATCGCCCCGCGCGAGGCGTCCGTCGACTGTCATGGGCAGAGGCTAATAAATAAGCACGACCGGTCGTATAGTTTTCTGGGGTGACCGTCGTCACTCTCCTACAATCGCAGCCGCCCCACCGTCTCCTGCGACGGTGGGGCGGCGTGGTCGGTCGGCTCAGGCGACGACCGTGTCGAGCGCGATCTCGACCATCTGACCGAAGGTCTGTTCACGCTCCTGCGACGTGGTCTTCTCGCCGGTCTTGATGTGGTCGCTGACGGTCAGGATGGTCAACGCCCGCGCCCCGAACCGGGCCGCGATCGTGTAGAGCGCGGCGGACTCCATCTCGACGGCCAGCACCCCGTAGTCGGCGAGGGTGTCGTAGAGGTCCGGCCGGTCCGTGTAGAAGGCGTCCGCAGCCAGGACCGAACCGACCCGCATCGTGATGCCACGACCCTGCGCCACGTCGACCGAGGTACGCAGCAGCCCGAAGTCGGCCACCGGGGCGTAGTCGACCAGGCCGTCGAACCGTACCCGGTTCATGTTCGAGTCGGTGGACGAACCGATCGCCGCGACCACGTCACGCAACCGCAGATCCTCGGCGAGGGCCCCGCAGGAACCGACCCGGATCAGCGTCTTCACGCCGTACTCGTTGATCAGTTCGTGGGCGTAGATGGAGGCCGACGGCATGCCCATGCCGGAACCCTGGACGGACACCGCCACGCCGTTCCACCGGCCGGTGAAGCCCAGCATGCCCCGGACCGTCGAGTAGCACGTGGCATCCTCGAGGTAGGTCTCCGCGATCCACTTGGCCCGCAGCGGGTCGCCCGGCATCAGGACCCGCTCGGCGATCTCTCCCGGCTTCGCGCCGATGTGCGTACTCATGGCGAAGATCCTGCCAGGCCGGCCTCGCCGACACCGGTTCGGCACCCGGACCCGGGGTCATGTACCCTACTCGGCGGTGGCGTGTCCGAGTGGCCTAAGGAGCACGCCTCGAAAGCGTGTGAGGGTTTACGCCCTCCGCGGGTTCAAATCCCGCCGCCACCGCTCACGAAACGCGACAACGCCCGGCAGGTCCGCGAGGACCGGCCGGGCGTTGTCGCTTCTGCTCTGCGAGCGGTCAGCCGCGGGTGGGTGCGTCGAGGTGTTGGCCGAGCAGGTTTTGGGTGATGATGCCTTCGGTGACGGCTCGTTGGCCGGCGTAGCAGGTCCAGCGGAATCCGGTGTTGTCGAGGCCGGTGCATCCGCCGGCGATGTTGCCCTGGTCGTCGACGAACATGTGTTTGGCGTTGGTGTGGTCGGTTGCCGTGTTCTGGGGGGTGGGCTTGGTCTTCTTC
>NZ_SMKD01000072.1 GCF_004348595.1 Micromonospora sp. KC723 | reverse complement strand
CCCTCGGCCGGTCGCGACGTCGCGGTTGGTCAGCCGACCGGCGGCGCGGTGGGCGGTTTCGGCCGCCCACCGTCCGGCTCGGGGCCGCCGCCCTGCGGCGCGCGGTGATCGCCGAAGGACCGCCGGACCAGCCGGTTAGCGTCCTCCTGCGAGATGCCGGAGGCGACCATCAGGTCGCTGGCGGTGGTGCGCACCTGGGCGATCACCACGCTGCCGGAGAAGCCGACTCCCTGCCCGTACGCCCGGCCCGCCTCGCTGACCGCGCGCAAGGACCGCTCCCGGGCCTCCGTCGGCTCCTGGCCGGCGGCGAACTCCTGCCGCAGCAGACGTACCGATGCGGCGAGATGGGCCACCGCCTCGGGCATCGGCTCGGGGATCGGCTCCTCGTCCTCGATCAGGGTGACCGCGCGCCGGATCAGCGTGCCGCTGTTGCGCATCGCCCGGTCGATCGGGTCGGCCGCCTCCGCGTAGTGGGTCAGCTCGCTGCGCCGGTGCCAGCGGGCCGGGGAGAGGGTGATGGTCTCCTTGGCTCCCTCGATCGCCTCGGTGAAGGCGGCGAGTTCCTCCTTGTTCTCCCGGAGCCGTTCCAGGGCCTGCTGGGCGCTGTCCCGGTCCCGCCTGCGTAGCGCCTCGGCGCAGACGTCGAGCTGGTCGGAGAGCAGGTCCAGGGCGGGCCGGGCGGCCCGGTTGATCACCCGCAACGGGTTGAGCGGCAGCAGGATCGCGGTCACCAGCAGCGCGATCCCGCCGCCGATGAAGGCGTCGACGAAGCGGGGTATCTCCAGGTCCTGGGTGGAGGGGCTGAGCGTGACGATCAGCACCGCGGTGGCGGCGGCCTGGATGACGATGGCCACGCTGCCCCCGAAGAAGATGGTCAGCAGGATGGCCGAGGTCACCACGAGCCCGAGCTGCCAGCCGCCGGTGCCGAGGAAGTAGATCAGCACGTCACCGAGGAAGACCCCGACCGCCACCCCGATGATCAGCTCGACGGTGCGGCGCAGGCGCTGGCCCACCGAGGCGGCCAGGGTGCCGACCGCGGAGATCGGCGCGAAGACCGGTTGCGGATTCCCCAGCAGTTCGTAGGCCGCGAACCAGGCCAGGGCGGCGGCCACTCCGGCCTGGACGGCCAGACCGAACGCCATCCGGACCCGGTGCAGCCGGTCCTGAAGGGTGGCTCGCCCCCGGTGGCGCAGCTGCTCCACGGCGGCGGCGATCCGGGTGGAGTCGACGTCCGCCGGGGGCTCGCGCAGGCCGGCGCGCCGCATCAGCGACGGTCGTCGGTCCCGGGCCACGGCCATGGCCGGGACTACCCGCGCCGGGGCGGTTCATCCCCGCCCCGGGACGATTGGTGGTCCATCCGGCCGCCGCTCGCCCGGCGTCCCGGCCCGGCTCGTCGCGGCGCTGGCGCGGCTCGCGTCGACGCCTGGGGCGTCCCGCCCCGGCAGCCGGCCCGCACGGCGGTGCGGCAGACTCGGCGGGGTGACCGAGCTGATCGAGCGCTGGCGGGCGGCGGCGCGGGCCGCCGGGGCGACCGGCGACGACCGGACGCTGACCCGGGCCGGCGAGGAACTGCTCACCCGTTGGCGGGAGCCGCACCGGCACTACCACACGGTGCGCCACCTCACCGCCGTGCTGGACGTCGTCGACGGGCACGCGGCGTGGGCCGGGCGGCCGGACCTGGTCCGGCTCGCCGCCTGGTGCCACGACGCGGTCTACGACCCGCACGCCGCCGGTGACGTCAACGAGCGGAACAGCGCCGAGCTGGCCGGCACCCTGTTGGCCCGCACGGGGGTGCCGGCCGCCGAGGTGGCCGAGGTCCGCCGGCTGGTCCTGCTCACCGCCGGGCACGCGGTCGCCGTCGGCGACCGCGACGGGGCGCTGCTCTGCGACGCCGACCTCGCCATCCTCGCCGCACCCCCGGCGGCGTACGACGGGTACGCCTCGGCGATCCGCCGGGAGTACGCGCACGTGCCGGAACCGGAGTTCCGCGCCGGCCGCGCCCGGGTGCTGGAGTCCCTGCTGGCCCTCCCCGCGCTGTTCCGGCTTCCCCCGCTGGCCGCCGCCGGGGAGGCGCCCGCCCGCGCCAATCTCACCCGCGAGCTCGTCGCCCTGCGCCAAACCGGATGATCAGGGAGTTTGGCACCGGTCCGGCCTCGATGAGGACGCTCGGGCGCTGAACGGTGACGGCTCCGGCGCTGAGCCGGGCAGCACCAGACCCGGCCGGTGCTCGGCCACGGTGCGGGCAGCGGCGGAGTGGAGGTGCTTCGGGCGGCGCAGGCCGGCGGCGCGCAGCAGGCGGGCGATCTCGCGGCTGGGAACCACCCGGGCGCCGAGCCAGACAGCCACCCGGAACCGCTCGGCCGGGAGGTCGTAGTGGTCGCGGTCGAAGCCCCGGCGGGGCGCGCCGAGTGCCTCGGCGAAGGCGTGCAGCTCGGCGTACGAGACGTCGCTGATCAGGTGCGACCAGAGCCGCCCCCGCCACGGCCAGGCGGGCCGGTCGAGGTACAGCATGGCGGCCAATCTAGCCGGCGATTAGCCTTCCCCGCATGGTTGGCTCCCCCCTCCTCGACGACCTGCGCGCGGCGCTCGGCGACGACGCCGTCCTCACCGACCCGGACCTGCTGCGCGTACACCGCCGGGACGAGGCGGACCTCTGCCCCGCCGGGACGCCGCTGGTGGTGGTCCGCCCGCGCGACACCGAGGGGGTGGTGGCGGTGGTCCGGGCCGCCGCCCGGCACGGCGTACCGGTGGTGCCGCAGGGGGCGCGGACCGGCCTGGCCGGCGCGGCGAACGCCGTCGACGGGGCGCTGGTGCTGAGCACGGTGGCGATGGACGCGATCCGCGAGATCGACCCGGTGAGCCGTATCGCCGTGGTGCAGCCCGGGGTGGTCAACGCCACCCTGGCCGGCGCGGTGGCGAAGCACGGCCTGCGCTACCCGCCGGACCCGGGCTCCTGGGAGTCGTCCACGATCGGCGGCAACGTCGCCACCAACGCCGGCGGGATGTGTTGCGTCAAGTACGGCGTCACCACCGAGTACGTGCTCGGCCTGGAGGTGGTGCTGGCCTCCGGTGAGGTGCTGCGGACCGGTCGGCGCACCGCCAAGGGCGTCGCCGGGTACGACCTGACCCGGCTCTTCGTCGGTTCGGAGGGCACCCTCGGAGTGATCACCGAGGTCACCGTGTCGCTGCGGCCGGCCCCGGAGGAGTCGCTGACCATGGTGGCGGTCTTCGGGTCCACGGCGCAGGCCGGCGCGGCGGTCGCCGACATCGCCGCCCGGGGGCTCAGCCCGAGCCTGCTGGAACTGCTCGACCGGACCCATCTGCGGGCGATCGAGGCGTACCGGCCGATGGGGTTGCGCACCGACGCGCAGGCGCTGCTGCTGGCCGCCGCCGACACCGGCGTGCGGGCGGTGGACGACCTGGCCCGGCTCGCCGAGGTCTGCGCGGCGGCCGGTGCCGAGGAGGTGTACGCGGCCACTGACACCGTCGAGGCCGCGGCGCTGCTCCAGGCCCGCCGGCTGGCCCACCCGGCGATGGAGAAGTTCGCCGCCGACGCCTTTCCCGCCGGCAACGGCGGCCTGGTCATCGACGACGTGGCGGTGCCGCGCGGCGCGCTGGCCGAGCTGCTGGACGGGGTCTCCCGGATCGCCGAGGAGTGCGGGGTGCCGATCGGCGTGGTCGGGCACGCCGGGGACGGCAACATGCACCCGAACATCGTGGTCGACCGGGCCGACCCGGCCAGCCTGGAACGGGGTCGGCGGGCCTTCGACGAGATCATGCGGCTCGGCCTGGCGCTCGGCGGCACCTGCACCGGCGAGCACGGCGTCGGGCTGCTCAAGCGGGACTGGCTGGCCCGGGAGATCGGCCCGGTTGGGATCCGGGTGCACCAGGCGATCAAGGCGGCGCTCGACCCGGAGGGGCTGCTCAACCCGGGCAAGGTGCTCTGAGCCGTGGCCCGGCCGGGCTCAGGCGGTCGGCTCCGCCGGGGTGGCCTGGGTGAGCAGCAGCAGGATCTCGTACGCCACCGGCGGGCGCTCCTCGCCCGGGCAGTCCTGTGTGGTGATCAGACCGACCGAGGTGAGCAGGCTCGACGTCAGCGCGTCGATGCAGGTGGCCCGGTACTGGCGCACCTGATCGGTCTCCTGGGCCAGCCGGGGGTCGGCGAGCAGCCCGTGCAGCCGCGTCACCTGCTCCGGGTCGAGCGTCCCGGTCGAGGTGACCCCGTCACCGGCGCAGTCGTCGCACGTCCACCGGCCGTCCGGCTCCACATTGAGCGAACGGAGCGGGCCGTCCTGGCCGAGCTTCTGCACCAGGCTGACCCGGTCGGCTCCGGAAGGGGCGCTCGCCCCCGTCCCCCTGGGATCCTTGGTGGACGCCTCGTCCCCGCCGAAACCGGAACAGGCGGTGAGGGTGACCGTCAGGACGGCACCGGCGCAGACCATGAGCACACGTGACCACTGAGGGGGAACCACGCGCCGCAACTTACCTGACCGTAGGTAAGCGTTGGTACCCGTCGGACGGACGGGCGTCGATGGGTGCAACGTTCGGTGCCCGATCGGTCACCGGGAGGATGTCGGTAGTTCAACGTTGTCTCCCTCGGTACCCCGGTCCGCGGCGAAGCCGCGGACGTCGGGTGCGCCGAGCCGCGCCGCGTCGGCCGTGGCGTCGTCCGGCATGAGTTGCGACTGCCGCTCCGCCTCGACCCGCGCCCGGTAGTGCGCGACCTCCCGCTCGCGGATCGCCGCGTCCCAGCCGAGCACCGCGCCCATCAGCTCCGCCGCGTGCTCCGCCGACTCCAGCCCTCGGTGGGTGGTCTCGATGGAGATCCGGGTACGCCGGGTCAGCACGTCCTCCAGGTGCAGCGCCCCCTCGGCCCGGGCTGCGTACGTCACCTCGGCGGCGAGGTACTCCGGTGCGCCGGCCAGCGGCGAGGCGAGCAGCGGGTCGGCGTCGATCAGCGCCAGCAACTCCAGGGTGAGGGTGCCGTACCGCTCCAGCAGGTGCTCGACCACCCCGACCGGCACCGCGTGCCGTCGGGCCAGGTCGGCGCGATCCCGCCACATCGCCGCGTACCCGTCGGCGCCCAGCAGCGGCAGGTCGGCCGTACGGGACGGGCGCACCCCGCCCAGGCGGAAGGCGGCCCGGTCGACCACGTCCGAGGCCATCACCCGGTACGTCGTGTACTTGCCGCCGGCGACCAGGAGCAGCCCGAGCATCGGCTCGAAGACGGCGTGTTCCCGGGAGAGCTTCGAGGTGGAGTCCGCCTCGCCGGCCAGCAGCGGGCGCAGCCCGGCGTAGACGCCCTCGATGTCCGCGATGGACAGCGGCTGGTCGAGGACGGTGTTGACCTGGTCGAGCAGGTACTGGATGTCGCGCGCGGAGGCGGCCGGGTGCGAGCGGTCCAGCCGCCAGTCGGTGTCGGTGGTCCCGATGATCCAGTGCCCGCCCCAGGGGATCACGAAGAGCACGCTGGTGGAGGTACGCACGATCAGCCCGGTCTCTCCGGTGATCGCCGACCGGGGCACGACGAGGTGCACGCCCTTGGAGGCGCGGACCCGGATCCCGGGCCGCAGCCCGACGTCGTTGAGCATCCGCGACATGTCGTCGCTCCACACGCCGGTCGCGCCGATCACCGTCCGGGCGCGTACCTCGAACTCGGCATCCGGGGAGCCGGTGGCCGCCTCCAGGTCACGGACCCGGACCCCGGTGACCTCACGGGCCTGCCGGATCAGCCCGACGGCCCGGGCGCTGGACACCACGGTCGCGCCGAGGCTGGCCGCGGTGCGGGCCAGGGTCACCACCAGCCGGGCGTCGTCGACCTGCCCGTCGTAGTAGCGGATGGCGCCGGCCAGCCCCTCGGTCTTCAGGCTCGGGAAGACCCGCCGGGCCCCCTCACGGGTCAGGTGCCGGTGCAGCGGCATCCCCCGGCCACCGCCGAACACCCCGGCGAAGGCGTCGTAGGTGGCCACACCCGCGCCGTAGTAGGCCCGGCGGAACGCTCGGGCCGGCAGGTCGCGCAGCCCCCGCCCGGACGGCAGCGGCACCAGGAACGGCACGGGACGCACCAGGTGCGGGGCGAGCCGGGTGGCGAGCAGCCCGCGTTCGGTCAGCGCCTCGTGCACCAGGTGGAACTCCAGTTGCTCCAGGTAGCGCAGGCCTCCGTGGATCAGCTTGCTGGAGCGGCTGGAGGTGCCGGCCGCGTAGTCGCGCGCCTCGACCAGGGCCACCTTGAGCCCCCGGGAGGCGGCGTCCACCGCGGCGCCCGCCCCGGTGACACCACCGCCGATGATGAGCACGTCGAACCGCTCGGCCCGGAGCCGACGCAGGTCCTCGGCGCGGCGCTCCGGGGAGAGCTGGCCGGCGGTGGATCGGGTCATGTTGGGGTCGCGCACCCGTCCACGGTAACCGCCCGGGGTCCCGAGCAGCAGAGGTGGAGCCCGACGGCACCTCCCGCCCCCGATCGCTCACCCTGGGTGACGAGCACTATCCCCCTATTCCTACCTCGGCGGCGACATACCGGGTACTCCTCGTCACCGTCGTGCGGAGGGCAGCAGAGCGGAGGAGGCGCGCAGGCGCCCTCGGGAGGACCGGACCGCGA
This sequence comes from Micromonospora sp. KC723, assembly GCF_004348595.1. Lineage (GTDB taxonomy): Bacteria > Actinomycetota > Actinomycetes > Mycobacteriales > Micromonosporaceae > Micromonospora. The sequence continues at coordinate 20,238 of NZ_SMKD01000072.1, read as the reverse complement.
CCCGCCCGGTGGCAGCCGCGCACCGGCGCCGCGAACAACGACCCGACCGCGAACGCGACAGCGGAGGGTGAACGGGACGGCGAGGACGGCGGCACAGCCACCCGGCTGTCGTACTGTTTCCGGATGCGGGCCGAGGCAGCTGACTCCGGAAGCGACGGCGGGGTGCGACACGGAAGCCCGTGGGCCGTGCTGGCGGCGACGCTCGCCGGTACCTGGACGGTGGCCGCCACCACGCTGCTGCAACTCGCCGGGTGGTCGGTCGACCAGTTCCGGCTGGCCGGCGGCCTGGACCGCTGGACGTGGCTCTGGCCACTGGCCGGCGCGCTCACCGTCCTGCTGACCGGCCTGCCCGCCCTGCTGCTGGCGCTGCTCCCCCGCTCAGCCGCGGTGCGCGCCACCGGTCGGGCCTGGCTGGCCGCAGCGGTCGCCCTCGGCGTGTTGGGGGCGCTGCGGGCGCTGCCGCCCGCACACCACGAGCTCTACCTGACCGCGTTGGCCGCGAGCGCCACCGCGCTCGCCGTGGTCGCCGCCCGCCTGCCCCACCCCCTTCACACCGCCGGGCCGAATCCGCCCGGACCGGCCCAGGCGGTTCGCCGCGTGGCGGCATCCGACGGCCGGCGGCCAGGCCCGGTCGCCCTGCTCGCGGTGGCCGCCGGACTGGCGTTGCTGCTGCCCTGGGTCTGGCTCGGCGCGCTCGGCGGCCTGCTGGAGACTCTGGCCGCGGCGGCAGCCGCGGCAGCCCTCGGCGGCCTCGCCGGGGTCCTGCTCGACGGGCGGTTCTGGGTGCCGTTCGACCCCACCGCACCATCCCGACCGGCGGGGTCGGTGCTGGTCGGCGGCCTGGTCGCCGGGGTCGCCCTGCTGCTGCTCGCCGCCGGGGCCGGCCAGTCGGGGGCGCAGCTTCCCGCCCTGCTCACCGTGCCGCCGGTCGCGTTCACCCTGGCCGCCCTCCGAGCCCTGGCCCGGCGTACCGGCGCGACCGGCGCGGCCCCGACCCGCTGGCTGGTCGGGCTGGCGCTGTTCGGCCCACTGGCCTTCGCCGACCCGGAGGAGATCTCCATCCTGCTGGCCACCACCCGGGACGTGCCGTTCTGGGTGGCGGTCGCCGCCGCCGGCGGGCTCGCCGCCGCGGTCCTGCTCGCCGTCGGGTACGGCGTGCTGCTGGCCCGCCCGCGCGGACCCGTGCCGAGCCGGCGGGTCGCCACGCTGGTCGCGGCGGTCCTGCTCGGCACCGTCGGTGTGGTCGACCTCGGCCCCGGGCAACCCGGGTGGCACGGCGAGCGGTTGCTGGTGGTGCTGCGCGAACAGGCGGACCTCTCCGCTGTCCCGGCCGGGACGCCGGGTCGCGCCGGCCGGGACGCGCGCGCCGCCGAGGTGTACCGCCGGCTGGTCGCCACCGCCGACCGGACCCAGGCCGACCTGCGCCGGGACCTGGCCCGGCTGGGGCTGAACCCCACCCCCTACTACCTGGTCAACGCGATCGAGACCGACGGCGGTCCGGCCGTGCGGGCCTGGCTCGCCGGCCGACCCGAGGTGGACCGGGTCCTGCTCAGCCAGCGGCTCCGCCCGCTTCCGGCCCCGGCCCCGGCCACCACCGGTGACCGGTCCGCGCCCACCGGTCCCGTCTGGAACATCCGGCTGATCGGAGCCGACCGGGTCTGGTCCGAGCTGGGGGTGACCGGCACGGGCGTGGTGGTGGGCAGCTCCGACTCCGGCGTGGACGGCCGGCACCCGGCGCTCGCCGGGGGCTTCCGGGGCGGTGACGACTCCTGGTACGACCCCTGGGAGGGCACCCGGTCGCCGCACGACAGGGCCGGCCACGGCACCCACACCCTCGGTAGTGCCGTCGGCCGCGACGGCATCGGCGTCGCCCCCGGCGCGCGTTGGGTTGGTTGCGTCAACCTCGACCGCAACCTGGGCAGCCCGGCCCGCTACCTGGACTGCCTCCAGTTCATGCTGGCCCCGTTCCCGCCGGGCGGCGATCCGTTCACCGACGGCCGGCCGGACCGGGCACCCGACCTGCTCAGCAACTCGTGGGGCTGCCCGCCCGTCGAGGGGTGCGACGCCCGGGCACTGCGCCCGGCGACCGCCGCGCTGGCCGTCGCCGGGATCCTCGTGGTCGCCGCCGCCGGCAACACCGGCCCCTACTGCGGCTCGATCGCCGACCCGCCCGCGCCGTACCCGGACGTGCTGACCGTCGGCGCGGTGGACCGACAGCGGAGGGTCGCCGGGTTCTCCAGTCGAGGGCCGGCCACCGGCGGGGCGGCCAAACCCGACCTGGTCGCGCCGGGCACCGACGTGCTCTCGGCGATGCCCGGCGGCGGGTACGCCACCCTGGCCGGCACCTCGATGGCGACCCCGCAGGTGGCGGGGGTGGTGGCGCTGATGTGGTCGGCCAATCCGACGCTCGTCGGCGACCTGGAGCGCACCCGGCGCGTCCTGCGGGAAACCGCGCAACCGGCCGCCGCGGCTCCCGGCGCGGGCGGCTGCGCGGCCGGCGCCGACGCCCAGGGCGCGGGGATCGTCGACGCGTACGCCGCCGTCCAAGCAGCCCGGGCCGGCTGAACGGATCGTGGTCGGCATAACGCGGTTCACCCGCGCCGCCGACCGATGACCCCTACCGTTTCGGTAGAGGAGGCGCGCCATGGCCACGGACGACGAGCAGAGCGACGACACGGTGCCCGGCGCCTGGGCGCCCGTCGGCGACCCGCCCACCCCGGTGCCGTTCGACCGACGGGACTACGGCGACGCCGAGCAGCTGGCGGAGCTGGCCGGCGCGGACGAGGCGGCCGACGAGCCGGTGACCGTGGTCGACGAACCCGTCCCGGCGCCGCCGTACGACCGGACACAGAAGCGGCGCAACCAGCGGGCCCTGCCCTGACGGACGCGGAAGGGGCGGACCGCTGACGCGGCCCGCCCCTTCTCGGCGTACTGGTGGAGCTGGACTCAGAAGTCCATGTCCCCGCCACCCGGACCGGCCGGGGCGGCCGGGGTCTTCTCCGGCTTGTCCGCCACGACGGCCTCGGTGGTGAGGAACAGCGCCGCGATCGACGAGGCGTTCTGCAGCGCCGAGCGGGTCACCTTGGCCGGGTCGATGATGCCCGCGGCCAGCAGGTCGACGTACTCGCCGTTGGCGGCGTTGAGGCCGTGGCCCGGCTCGAGGTTGCGGACGTGCTCGACGACGACGCCACCCTCGAGGCCGGCGTTGACGGCGATCTGCCGCAGCGGGGCGTCCAGCGCGATCTTGACGATCTGCGCGCCGGTCGCCTCGTCGCCGGTCAGGTCCAGCTTGTCGAAGGCGGTCTTGCCGGCCTGCACCAGCGCGACGCCACCACCCGGGACGATGCCCTCCTCGACGGCGGCCTTCGCGTTGCGGACGGCGTCCTCGATGCGGTGCTTGCGCTCCTTCAGCTCGACCTCGGTGGCCGCGCCGACCTTGATCACCGCAACACCGCCGGCCAGCTTGGCCAGGCGCTCCTGCAGCTTCTCCCGGTCGTAGTCGGAGTCGCTCTTGTCGATCTCGGCCCGGATCTGGTTGACCCGGCCCTGGATCTGCTCGGCGTCACCGGCGCCGTCGACGATGGTGGTCTCGTCCTTGGTCACCACGACCTTGCGGGCGCGGCCCAGCATGTCGAGGCCGACGGCGTCGAGCTTGAGGCCGACCTCCTCGCTGATGACCTGGCCACCGGTGAGGATGGCGATGTCGGCCAGCATGGCCTTGCGACGGTCACCGAAGCCCGGCGCCTTGACGGCGACCGACTTGAAGGTGCCGCGGACCTTGTTGACGACCAGGGTCGCCAGGGCCTCGCCCTCGATGTCCTCGGCGATGATCAGCAGCGGCTTGCCCGACTGCATGACCTTCTCCAGGATCGGGAGCAGGTCCTTCACCGACGAGATCTTGCTGTTGACGATCAGGAGGTAGGGGTCGTCGAAGACGGCCTCCATGCGCTCCGGGTCGGTCATGAAGTACGCGGAGATGTAGCCCTTGTCGAAGCGCATACCCTCGGTGAGCTCCAGCTCCAGCCCGAAGGTGTTGCTCTCCTCGACGGTGATGACGCCTTCCTTGCCGACCTTGTCCATCGCCTCGGCGATGATCTCGCCGACGCTGGTGTCACCGGCCGAGATGGAGGCGGTGGAGGCGATCTGCTCCTTGGTCTCCACGTCCTTGGCGAGCTTGAGCAGCTCCTCCGAGACGCTGGCCACGGCGGCCTCGATGCCCCGCTTCAGGGCCATCGGGTTGGCGCCGGCGGCCACGTTGCGCAGGCCCTCACGGACCAGGGCCTGGGCCAGGACGGTCGCCGTCGTCGTGCCGTCACCGGCGACGTCGTCGGTCTTCTTCGCGACCTCCTTGACCAGCTCGGCGCCGATCTTCTCGTACGGGTCCTCGAGCTCGATCTCCTTGGCGATGCTCACACCATCGTTGGTGATGGTGGGGGCGCCCCACTTCTTCTCGAGCACGACGTTGCGGCCCTTGGGGCCGAGCGTCACCTTCACGGCGTCGGCGAGCTGGTTCATGCCCCGCTCGAGGCCGCGGCGCGCCTCTTCGTCGAACGCGATCATCTTGGCCATACGGCGTTGTCCTCCTGGACACTCACGGGCCACCCGAGTGTGTGCCCCGGATGGGCCGCCTGGTGTACGCACCTTGGGACGTCGCCACCTGGCGACGGCGACGTCCTTCGGCCGGGCCGGATAGCCCGCGACGACCGGCCATGTGCCCCGTTGACGTTGCGGAACGTCACCGCGACCGTGGCCCCACCGCCCCGACCTTTGGCACTCGCATGATGCGAGTGCCAATGACTTGTTTAGCACTCTCCCATGCCGAGTGCAAGCACACTCCGGATCGGTCAGCCGAGTTCCGCCGCCAGCCGGGCGGCGTCCACCGGACCTTCCTGTGCCCGCTGCTCGGCGTACGTGGCGAGCAGCCCGACGAGTTGAACCAGCTGGAACGGCAGGGTCAGCACCCCGGCGACCAGGACCAGGACGAGCACCGCCACGGCCGAGCCGGGCGAGGCGAGCGGGTCGAGGCCGAACGGCGCGGTGGCGATCTCCTCCAGCACCGCGCCGATCCCGACGCCGAGGAGCATCGCCAGCGCCACCAGGCCGACCCGGCCGAGGACCAGACCTAGCCGGTCGTGGAAGAAGCGGAAGGACCGGCCGATCGGGCTCTGCCGCTCGAAGAGGTAGACCGGGCCGGCGAGGGCGAGCGCGAAGGCGAGGTAGACGCCGGGCAGGAGGAAGAAGCACGACCCGGCCAGCACCAGCAGCGAGACCAGCAACTGCCAGCCCCACAGGCCGGGAGCGCGGCGCAGACCGTACCGGAGCGCCCCGCCGAAGGCGACCGGCTCCCCGGCGGCCTGGCGGGTCACCACCCAGGTGCCGCCCGCCCAGCCGACGCACTGCACCAGGCTGGACAGCAGGGCGAGCACGACAACGGCAGCTCCGAGGACGGCGAGGTCGCGGAAGAAGCCCTCGGGCAGGGAGCCGTCGGCCGGGAGCGACTGCTCCTCGACGGACGGACTCAACCCGAGGGTCACCAGCGAGATCGTCAGACTGGGCAGCACCTGGGTGAGGAACAACAGCGGCAGCAGCAGGGGCCAACCCCGGCGCACCGCACCGGCGCAGCGCGCGAACCAGCCGCCCACCCCGGCGTACGGCGGGTTGACCAGCGGATCGTTCGGGTTCCCGCCCACGGCGGGCCAGCCGTACGGGGGGTGGCCGCCGTAGGGCGGATAGCCCGGGTACGGGCCCGCGCCCGGCGGGAGGGTGTGGACCGGCGGCGCCGGCGGATGCCACGGGTACGGATCGACGGGCTGACCGGCGGCGGCTCCGCCCACCTCCGGCCGGGCCGGCCCGGCCGGGTCGGCGGCCGGCCAGCCCGACCCGCCGGGCTCCGTCGCGGAGGACCCGTCCGACGGGTCGGGACCGCTCGACTGCCGGGGCACCACCGGGCCGGGGGGCTCGGACTTGCCACCGGGGCCGGACGAATCCACGGGACCGGGCTCGGAAGCACCCGGCGGGGACTGGTCGGACATGAGCCCTCCTCAGCGACGACAGCTGGAACGGCTCCCGATCTTTCCGGGTGCCCGCCAGCGCCGCTGCCCCGCCCGGGTAGCGCGACGAGGCGGGACCGGGCCGACTCAGGCGATGACGCGGACCCGCTCGGCCTGCGGACCCTTCTGGCCCTGGGCGATCTCGAACTCCACCCGCTGACCGTCGTCCAGCGCCTTGTAGCCGTCCATCTCGATGGCGGAGAAGTGGACGAAGACGTCCTGGCCGCCGTCGACGGCGATGAAGCCGTAGCCCTTTTCGGCGTTGAACCACTTCACGGTGCCCTGTGCCACGGTGCACTTCCTCACTCTGCGCGGCGTTCCACAACTCCGGACACCGGCGAACCGGCACCGGGGGCCCCTCGTTCGGCGATCGGCGACGGCCGCTGAATCGGTGACCGAAATCGCACGCTACACGAAGCGTGACGACGGCGCACGACCACAAATCAGGCAATATCCGGCACAGAAGAACCGCTGCCCCCATCGGCGTCCATCGCTACGGTAAGCAGGTGCCATGACACGTGCCCCGGCCCCGCCGGACACCCCGCCGGACCCCTCGACGGCCACCGTTCGTCGGGTACGCCCCTCCGACGCCGCCCGGATGCGGGCGCTGCGGCTGGAGATGCTCGCCGACTCCCCGCTGGCCTTCCTGGAGACGATCGCCCAGGCCGCCGCCCGCCCGCACGCCGAGTACGCCGCCCGGGTCGCCCACGTCTCCCAGGGCTGCCACACCGCCCAGTTCGTCGCCGACCCCGGCGGCCGGCTGGTCGGCCACGCCGGCGGGATGGCCTCCCCCGACGAACCGGCGCTGACCGTGATCTACGCGGTGTACGTGACCCCGACCTGGCGCGGCCGGGGACTGCTCGGCCGCCTGGTCGACGCGGTGGCCGCCTGGTCGCGCGAGTGCGGCCGGCCGGAGCTGATGCTTGAGGTGGTGGTCGGCAACGAACGCGCCTACCGCGCCTACCAGAGGATCGGCTTCACCGACACCGGCGTACGCGTTCCCCACCCCACCGTCGCGGCCATGCGCGAACTCCAGATGCGCCGCCCCGCCTGACCCCGACCAGACCAGGGGACCCGACGCACGGCAGAACCTGGAAGACCACATCCCGGGCGGAGGGTGACACGGCAGGGTCTCCGGGGCAGACCGCCTCGCGGAGAGATCGAGCCTGACCGCCCGGGGCGGGGCGGTCTGCCCGGAAACCCCCAGGAACGAGACTCAGGCGGGCCGGCGGCTCTGCACGATGCGGAACCGGTTCGCGACGTACGCGCCGTCGGTCAGGGCGGCGTTGGCAGCCGGGTTGGCGCCGCTGCCGTGGAAGTCGGAGAACGCGGCGGACTGGTTGACGAAGACTCCTCCGGTCAGGTTGCAGGACAGGTGCACCCCGACGTCGATCGCGGCGGCCTCGGCCGCGTCCAGCACGGCCCCGTCGGTGGAGTAGACGGCGGCGGTCAGCGCGCCCTTCGCGCCGACGGTGGCGCGGAGGATCTCCAGGCTGTGCGCGGTGGAGTCGGTCGCGATGACGAACGAGATCGGCCCGAACCACTCCCTGCCGTACACCTCGGTGTCGTCGGCGGCCAGCCGGACGATGGTCGGCGTCCGCACCACCGCGCCGGGCAGCGACGGATGCGCGACGGTACGCGACTCCAGCACCGCCGTACCGACCTTGGTGACCTCGTCGAGACGCGCCAGCACCCCGTCGTTGACGATCGCGCCGGTCAGCTCGACGCCCCGGGCCGGGTCGGCGGTGAGCTTGCCGACCGCGGCGGCGATGCCGGCCGCCACCTCGTCGAAGCTCTTGTGCCCCTGGTCCGTGGCGATGCCGCCGGCCGGGATCAGGATGTTCTGCGAGGTGGTGCACATCTGGCCGCTGTAGAGGGTGAGGGTGAAGCCCAGGTTGCGGCACATCCCGGCGAAGTCGTCGGTGGAGTCGACGACAACCGTGTTCAGGCCGGCCTTCTCGGTGTAGACGACCGCCTGCCGGGCGTTCGCCTCCAGCCAGTCGCCGTACTCGGTGGAACCGGTGAAGTCGACGATCTTCACGGCCGGGTGCAGGGCCAGGGTCGAGGCGAGCCCCTCACCCGGGGCCTCCGGCGCGAGCAGCACCAGGTTCGGGTCGAAGCCGGCCTCGGCGAGCACCTCGCGGGCGTACCGGACGGTGATGGCCAGCGGCAGCACGGCACGGGGGTGCGGCTTGACGACCACCGGATTGCCGGTGGCCAGCGAGGCGAACAGCCCCGGGTACGAGTTCCAGGTCGGGAAGGTGTTGCAGCCGATCACCAGGGCCACGCCTCGGGGCACCACGTGGTACGTCTTGGCCATCCGCAGCGGGTCGCCCTTGCCGGCGCTCTTCTCCCAGGCGGCCGTGCCCGGGTGCCGGGTCATCTCGGCGTACGCGTAGGCGACCGCCTCCAACGCCCGGTCCAGGGCGTGCGCCCCGCCGGCCTGGAAGGCCATCACGAACGCCTGGCCGCTGGTGAACTGCACCGCGTTCGCCAACTCGAAGACGTGCCGGTGTAGCCGGTCCAGGATCTCCAGACAGACCCCCGCCCGGGCGCGCGGGCCGGCGTCCCGCCACGCGGGCAGCGCGGCGGAGGCGGCGGCGACCAGTTCGTCGGCGCCCGCGTGCGGGTAGCGCACGCCCAGCGGCAGCCCGAACGGGCTGGTCTCGGTGGCGACCCGGTCGACGGCGCCGGGCTGGTCGAGGGGGAAGTCGCCGTTGAGGTACGCCTCGAAGGCGGCCTTCCCGTCGGCGGCGGCGGTGTCGCCGTACACCCGGGGGCTGGGCGACTCGGGGTAGGCGGACCAGTACCCCCGCTCGGTGATCGCGGTCAGCGCCCGGTCGAGGGTGTCGGCGTGCCTGTCGTACAGGGCCTGCGGGGTCTCCGTCATGCCCGCCATCATGCAACAGGAAGGCCGCAGATCAGTAGGGCCCTGTCACAACTCAGATCGCCAGTTGCCACTCCGTCGCGGCGTCCAGGGCGCGGAAGCCGAGTTGCTCGTTGACCGCGACCATGTGGACGTTGTCGGCCGCGTTGTAGGTGTCGATGGCGCGCAGCCCCGGCTCGTGGGCCAGCACGTGCTCCAGATTCTCGATCTTGCAGAGCAGGCCGAGCCGGTGGCCCCGGTGGTCCGGGTCGACGATGGTGCTCTGCTGCCACGCGTGCCAGGTGCTGTTCGCGGCGAGGGTGAGCAGGCTCCAGGCGACCAGCCGGCCGCTGGCCTCGTGCACCGCCCCGACGTGGTACCGGCGGACTCCCCGGATGTCGAGCGCCCGCTCCATGCCCCGGAGCCGGTCGGCGTCGACGTTCTCCTGCTCCCACTGGAGGTCGCCGGTGGGCGCGTCGGCCATCAACCGCCCCTCCAGGTAGGCGACGTCGGCGACGTACTCCTCCGGGGTGGTCTGCCGCCACCGCACCGTGCGGTAGCCGGTCGCCGCGCCCCGGGCGGTGTCGGCCAGCGCGTCGAGCGCGGCCCGGTCGAGGGCGGTGGTGTCGAGCCGGCGGCGGACCTCGGCGAGCGCGGGGTGAGCGCCGACCGCCACGGCGAAGGCGTCCCCGGCCCGGTCCCGCTCCGGGCCGCCGGGCAGGGCGGAGACGGCCGCGCCGACCACCCGCTTGCGGCCGGCCTCGCGCAGCAGTCGCAGGCCGTGCTCGTGCAACGCCCGCCCCACCCCCCGCCGCCGGTACGCCGGTTCCACCACCAGCTCGGCGACGGCGTTGTCGGTGTTGTCGAGTTGGGGAAGTTCGAGGCGCAGCCAGCCGGCCGGCGACCCGTCGAGCCGGGCCAGCGCCCAGCGGGTGGCGATCCCGGGCATCGGATGCCAGACGAGTGCCTCGAACCGCCGCCGGCAGTACGGCGGGAGACCCGGAAGGTCGATCGGCTGGGCGGCGGCGCCGATCCGGTACGCCGCGTCGACCGCGGCCTGGTCGGCGGGGTCGATGGCGGTGACGGTGACGGGCATGCCGTGAGCCTGGGCCAAGGGACGACGAAGGGGCCAGCGATTATCCGCCGGCCCCTTCGGACGCTGGTCGGGAGGGACGTCCGCACAACGCCTCCGGCGTTGGGTCGCAAGAACTTGAAAAGTCTCCGGCGGATGCCCTCCCGCACGGAGCATCTTGCGCCGTCCCTTTCCTGCCGTCAAGTCCTCGACGGCAGGTTTTCCGCACTCACAGCAAAAAGCCAGTTACCCGGCGGATCGCCCCCATCCCCCGCTCGGGCGATGCGCCCTCCCCCACCCGGGTGCGGCAGCTCAGCCCCGGGGACGGGGCGAGGCAGGACGGGACGGGGTGTCAGGAGAGCAGGCCGGCAGCACGGGCGGCGCGCAGCGAGGGCTTGATGCGGTGCGTCGGGCCGACCTGGCCGGCCACCGCGTCGATGGTCTTCAGTCCCTCGCCGGTGTTGAACACGACGGTCTCGGCGGTGGGGTCGAGACGGCCGGACTCGACCAGCTTGCGCAGCACCGCCACGGTGACCCCGCCGGCGGTCTCGGCGAACACGCCGGTGGTGCGGGCGAGCAGCCGGATGCCCTCGCGGATCCCGTCGTCGTCGGCGTACTCCATCCAGCCGCCGGTGCGGCGCACCGCCTCCAGCGCGTAGAGGCCGGCTGCCGGGTCGCCGATGTTGAGTGACTTGGCGATGCCGGTCGGCTTGACCGGGACGATGGTGTCCCGGTCGTCGTGCAGGGCGGTGGCGATCGGGTTGCAGCCGGCCGACTGCGCCCCGAACACCTTCCAGCCACCGGCCGGCGCCTCCACCAGGCCGATCTCGACCAGCTCGCTGAACGCCTTGTCGACCTTGGTGAGCAGCTCCCCGCTGGCCATCGGAATGACCACCTGGGCGGGAATGCGCCACCCGAGCTGCTCGGCCACCTCGTACCCGAGGGTCTTGGAGCCCTCGGCGTAGTAGGGGCGGACGTTGACGTTGACGAACGCGGTGTCCTCGAACTCGTCGGTTTCCACCAGTTCGCCGCAGAGCCGGTTCACGTCGTCGTACGACCCGTCGATGGCGACCAGTTCGCCGCCGTAGACGGCGGTGGTGACCACCTTGCCCTGCTCCAGGTCACCGGGGATGAAGACCACCGAGGGCACCCCGGCGCGGGCCGCGTGGGCGGCCACCGAGTTGGCCAGGTTGCCGGTCGAGGCGCAGGCGAAGCGGGTGAAGCCGAGCTGGCGGGCGGCGGTCAGCGCCACCGAGACGACCCGGTCCTTGAACGAGTGGGTCGGGTTGGCGCTGTCGTCCTTGACCCACAGCGGGGCGGTGACGCCGAGCTCGGCGGCGAGGTGCGGGGCGGCGACCAGCGGGGTCAGCCCCGGGTCGAGAGTGACCCGGGTCGCCGGGTCCTGACCGGCGGGCAGCAGGGCGGCGTAGCGCCAGATGTTCTGCGGGCCGGCCTCGATCTGGGCGCGGGTGACGGCGGCCAGGGCGGCGGTGTCGTAGTCGACCTCCAGCGGCCCGAAACACGCGTAGCAGGCGTGCTGGGCCGCCAGCGGGTAGCGCGCGGAACAGGCGCGACAGACCAGGGCGCGGGCGGGGCTGGTGGCGGTGTCGATGCCGGCGGAGGCGGGAAGCGTCGACGTCATGTCGAGGAGTCCTCTCATCTTTCCCCGCATCGCACCGTGCGGCGGGGACGGAATTGGCACCTGCCCGCGCCGGCTCGTCGTCGAGCGTGCGGGTGGTTGCCGGGGCGTCGTCGGGCCGTATCCCTCAGCCCCTCTGGATGAGGTATGCAGTTGTACCGAGGAGTTTAAGCGGATTCGGTACCCGCGCCCAGGGGGCTTCCCACGGTGTGAGCCATCCCCCATGTCGCCGACGGCCGGGCGACAGACCCGCGCCGACCTGCGACACGTCGCCGGAGACCCCGGGGCCGGCATCCGACGACGTGCGCCGCGGCCGGGTCAGGCGGGGACCGAACTCCGCTCGGCCACCCCCGGCCGGACGGCCTGTCCACGACGCCGGCGGAACACCGTGTCGAGCGCCCACGGGCCCGAGCCGAGCACCATGATCAGAGCGAACGACCAGCAGAAGAGGGCGGAGAGTTCGCCACCGTTGCGCAGCGGCAGCAGCCCGTCGGGCTGGTGTACCACGAAGTAGGCGTACGCCATCGAGCCGGACGCGAGGAGGGCGGCCGGTCGGGTGGCGAGCCCGACCATCACCAGGGCGCCGCAGAGCACCTGGATCAGCCCGGCCCACCAGCCGGGCCACTGAGCGACCGGCAGCGCTTCACCGCTACCCCGGTTGCCGCCCAGGACGCCGAAGACGGACGCCAGGCCGTGGCAGAGAAAGAGCAGCCCGATCACCATGCGGAACAGGGACAGGGCGGGGCCGCTCAACCGGTCAACATTCATCTGGTCACCTCCGAGGAGTGGGATGGTCACCCCAATATGAGGTATAGACTCATGGAAGTTAATAACTATCTTGCTGCCGGGAAGGTCTCCGAGGCAAAATCCAGCCCGGCAGCTGGTGTCGCGCACACCGAGTCTCGCGAGTGATCTTGCCCACGTCCGCGGCACCCTTACCCGCCGGACCCTGACCACGTGGGCCGCGGCAGTCGGAGTGCCAGGCCTTTCATCTGACCGGCACGTTCTCGATCTTGCCGAACGGTCCGGCGTCGAAGGTGACCGACTGGGCACCCGCCGGGGGCGCCGGTACGTACATGTAGGCCCGCTGCGGCTGCCCGGTCTGCCAGCCGTGTAGCTGCCCGTCAAGGTAGCTCTTCACGTTGTCCACGGTCACGAACGCGGCACGGTACGCGGTGCCCGTCGCCGGGTCGGTCACCGCGAACGACGCGTACGCCGGTCCGGGGTAGGCGGGTGACCTGAAGTAGTTCAAGCCGGGGTCGAGCTTCGTCCCGGACAGGTTCGCCAGGTCGAAGACCGCGACGAGGTAGCCGCCGTCGCGGTAGAACGGGTAGACCCTCAGGTGGAACTTCACCGGGCCGGCGGAGTCCGTCTGACTGTCGGACGCACCGTCCCGCTCCGCCACCACCGTGCCGTCGTCGGCGCGGAACGCGGCGGGCGTCCCCCCGCCACCCGTGGCCTGCGTTGTCGTGGCACCGTCGGGACCCGCGGTGGCGGTGGCCGGCTTCCGCGGATACGTGATCTCGACCCGGCGGTTGCGGGCGCGCCCCTCGGGATTGTCGGAGCCGTCCGGTCTCCTCTCCTCGGCGACCGGCTGGGACTTTCCCTTGCCGGAGACCGTGAACCGCCAACCGCCGCCGAGCTCGGCCCGAAGCTGCGCCTCGACCGCCTGGGCGCGCCGCTCGGACAGCTTCTGGTTGTCCGCGGGGGAGCCGATCCCGTCGGTGTGCCCGATCACGGTGATCGGTCGAGCCGGATCGGCGCCGCCCGCGATCTCCCTCGCCGTCTCGGCGAGCAGCGTCTTCGCCTTACCCGTCAGGGTCGCCTCGCCGAAGTCGAACAGGATGTCCGAACGCAGCGCCACAGAGTTCTGCACCGAGGAGGACAGAGTTTCCCGCTCCGGGCCGACGACCAGGCCGGACACGTCGGCGACCACGCTGAACGCGTCTGCGGGTGGCTCGACCGCGGGCAGTTCGACGGTCGCCCCGGGCGGATGCGGTGAGTTGATCGCCAGGATCTGCTGAACTCGGGCGCGGGCGTCCTCCGCCACGGGGGTGGCGGTGTGGCTTCCCTCGGTGACCGGCACGCCGGTGAACTCACCCGTCGTGCCCGGGGACAGCACGGTCACCGCCGTGACGCTCCGCGGCAAGGATGGAAAGTAGACGACCGCCGAGTAGTGCACCCCGGGCTGTAGCTTGACCTCGTTGAGGCGGCTGCCGAAGCCCAGGCCGTACACGTTGTCCAGCCGGTACGCGTGGTAGAGCTTGCCGCCGACCGGGTCCAGCAGTTTGAACCCGACGAACGAGTAGTCCGAGCTGGAGTCGCCGAACCGGTCGATGCCCAACTGTTCGGTGGCTTCCAGGTTGGTCACGGTGACCCGCAGCACCGTCCGCTTCGGGTCGCGCGACACGCCGTCGACCTGAACCCGAAACTCCGCCTCGTTGGTTCGGCTCACGTCGAAGATGCCGTCGCGGGCGATGTTCGACGCCCGCCCGACCGAGCCCGTGCCGCCGCTGCTCGCGGGGACATCGGCTGGCGTGCCACCCGTCCCGGTCCTGCCGGTGCACGCGGTCATCGCGGCAAGCAGACCGACGGTGAGCACCAGACGCTGTCCGACGGTCATCATGTTGCTCTTGGATTTGGACACGGGCGAAGTATCCAATCGGGTGCGAGTGTCGACGACATCGAGGCCACCCACGCCGCCTCCACGGGAAGGCCGGGCCGCGGCAGGTATCGAGGGTGACGATGGCGAGGGCGGGCCGGTTCTGCGCGACAGCCGTCGCCGCGCTGATGGCCGGATGCACGACCGGCACCGAACCACCCACCACACCGGCGACCCCGTCCCGACGGCCGGTTCGCCCACCACCTCCGCGCGACCGACTCACCCCGAGGACTGCCCACCAGGGGGCGTACGGATCACGGCCCTCGACGTCGACGCCGCCATGGGGCTGCGGGCGATGGGCATCGAACTGGTCAACCGCGGCAGCTCGTGCTCCACCCGGGGAGCGGGCCGGTGCCGCCCCCATCTGGCGCAATCTGGTCGACAACCCCACGGTGCCGGCGACCGACGGCAGGTTCCTGGGTCGCCCCGGTGGCGGGTCAGCCGGCCGTCGAGGTGCAGGGGTCTCCCGATCGGTGTCGGAAGGCCCTGGTGCTGGTGCGCCGGTGGTGACGTGTGTCAGGTACCCGCGAGCGCGGGTTCGAGGTCGGGCTTGCCCGTCGGTGGCTGGGGATCGTCGTGCTGCTTGAACAGTTTGCTGGGCCACCACATCCATCGCCCCACGTCCAGGGTCAGCGCGGTGACCAGGACCGAGCGGACGATCATGGTGTCCAGCAGCACGCCGAACGCCACCGCGAACCCGAGCTGTGCCGCGAACACCAGTGGCAGCGCGCCCAGTGCCGCGAAGGTTCCGGCCAGCACCAGGCCCGCCGAGGTGATCACGCCGCCGGTGGCGGACAGACCCGTCAGCGCGCCGCGCCGGGTGCCGTGCCGCGTTGCCTCTTCGCGTACCCGGGTAACCAGGAAGATGTTGTAGTCGATGCCCAGGGCGACCAGGAACACGAACACCAGAAGCGGGAAGTTCGCGTCGGCCCCGGCGAAGTCGAACACGTGGTTGAACATCAGAGCGCTCACGCCGAGGGCCGCCCCGAACGACAGCACCACGGTGGCCATGAGCAGCAGTGGTGCGACGATCGCCCGCAGCAGCAGCGCGAGGATTCCGAAGACCACGACGAGCACGATGGGGATGATCACCTTGGAGTCGCGGGCGGCCGACTGCTGGATGTCGAGCGCTATCGCCGTATTGCCGCCGAGCAGGGCATCCGCACCCTCGATCTGGTGGATCGCGGCTCTGGCCTGTTCGACGGCGCGCATCGCGGCCCTGCTGCCGGGAGGGTCGTCGAGCGTACCGAGGACGAGGGCCTCACCATCCTTGATCATCGGTGCCGCGACGTCGGCTATCCCTGGTACGCCGGACAGCACGGTCTTGACCTGCTCCGCCGAGGCGGCCTTCGCCACGACATAAACGGGGTCACCCGACCCGGCCGGGAAGTGCCTGGCCTGGATCTCCTCACCGACGACCGCCTGCGTCTCGTTGGTGAACTGGCCCCTGCTGGGGATCCCGTCGGCCTTGAGGCCCGTCACCCCGATCGTCATGACGCCGAGGACGAGCGCGGTGCCGATCCACACGATCCGCGGCCGGCGGGAGACAGCGACGCCGACCCGGGTCCAGATGCTCGGCCGAGTCGCCTCGGCCGATCCGTACGAGGGCCTCACCGGCCAGAAGATCCAGCGGCCGCAGATGACCAGCAGGGCCGGCATCAGCGTGACCATGGCCAGCAGTCCGACGAGGATGCCGATGGCACTGGCCGGGCCGAGTCCCTTGGTGGAGCTGAGCGTGGCGAGCATCAGCACCAGCAGGCTGACCGCGACGGTCGCGGCGCTGGCGATGATCGCGGGACCAGAGCGGAGCAGGGCCTCCGCCATGGCTTCGTGCCGGTCCTCGTGCCGCCGCAACTCCTCCCGGTACCGCGAGATGAGCAACAACGCGTAGTCGGTGGCCGCGCCGAACACCAGCACGGTCAAAATGAAGCTGGTCTGCGTGTTGACGGTGAGTCCCGCGTTCTTCGCCAGCAGGTAGATCACCGCTTCGGCTGTGACAAGAGCGCCACCCGCGGCCAGTAGCGGCACCAGTGGCAGCAGGGGGCTGCGGTAGGTCAACAGCAGGATGGCGACGACCACCAATGCGGTGATCGTCTCCACGAGACCTCCGCCGCCGAAGGACTTGATCGAGTCGGATGCGTAGCCGGCCGGTCCGGTGACGTGGAACCTGAGACCGTTGGCGTTCTGCTCAACGACCTCGGTCATCGCGTCGATGACCTTGCGGGCTCCGACCCAACCTTCCTTGCCGTCGTGAACCTGGACCACGGTCTGAATGGCCTTGCCGTCCTGGGACTTCGATGGGCCCTGCGGTTGCCCCACGACGTTCTTGATGCCCTTGAAGGCCTCGGCGTCGGCCAGGGCCTTGGTCATGTCGGCGGGGGTGACGCCCCCGGGCCGGTCGTAGATCACGATGGCGGGCAGGGTCTCGGCGGGTCGGAACTTCCCGGCCTGCTCGACGACCTTGGTCGACTCCGCGTTGCCGGGCAGCCAGGCCGCATTGTCGTTCTTCTCGACGTCACCGAGCTTGCCGGCCAGCATCAGCGCCGGGACCAGCAGGGCAATCCAAAGGGCCACGATGACCCACTTCGCCACCCTGCCGGCGGGCAAGGTCGTTACTTCTCGCATCATCGGGATTCCTTGCTGTTCGATCGGCATGGGAAAGATCGACGTGAGGGTCTCGTCGGAGGTGGCAAGGTCGCCCGGTTCAGCAGGAGGCTCAGCATCGAGCCGGTCAAGGTCATGTGACCGACGCTAGGGTCCGAATGAGTTAACCTCAAATGCAACTTCTGCACAGCAAGGATGCATGTGACGCAATCACGGCTGGATCTGAACCTGCTCACCGCGCTCGACGCGCTGCTCAGCGAGCGCAGCGTGGGTGGCGCCGCGCGGCGGTTGCACCTCTCCGCGCCGGCCATGAGCCGCACGCTCGCACGCATCCGCAAGGCCACCGGCGACGCCATCCTGGTGCGCACCGGCCGCACCATGACGCCGACGCCACGGGCGCTGGAGATTCAGGTCGCCACCCGCGAACTCCTCGAACGCGCCGAGGCGATCTTCACGCCGCCGGGCATGCCGGACCTGCCCCGGCTGACCCGTACCTTCTCGATCGTGGCCGCCGACCTGGCCGCCGTGGTCGGCGCGCGGCTGCTGGACCGGATTCGCCGCGAGGCGCCCGGTGTGACGCTGCGGCTTCTCGGCGAGGGCGCTACCGATTCTGGCCGTCTGCGGGACCGCGACGTCGATCTGGAGATCGGCGTCATCAACGGCGCGCCACCGGATGTCCAGGTGCAGCCACTGGCGGAGTACGAGATGGCGCTGGCGGTGCGGGAAGGGCATCCGCTCACCCGCGGCCGCCTCACTGCGGCCCGGCTGGCCGCCGCCGACCACGTCAGCGCCTCCTACTGGGGCCTCGCCACCGGCCCGCTGGACACCGCACTCGCCGCGCACGGCCTGCGCCGCGCGGTGGTCGCTGTCGTACCGTCGCACACCGAGGCGCTGCTGATGGTCGCGCGCAGCGACCTGGTCGGCCTGTTGCCGGTACGGCGAGGCGAGCACGTGTCATGGGTACCCGGCGTGCGGGTGCTCGCCCCGCCCGTCGTACTGCCCACCATGGGGGTGTCGCTGGCGTGGCACCGCCGGCACGACACCGACGGCGCGCACGAGTGGCTCCGCCACTGCGTGACTGAGGTCATCACCGCCCCCATGACCAAGGCAGCCCCGTAGTCCGCTGAACGCGGCCTCCGGCCCTCAGCCCTCGACGTCGGATTCCCTGGCTACAAAAACTCCGAGGCCCTGCCGCCCCAGCAGCTCGCCAGACTCAATTAGGATGTCCACCGCCTTGCGGACGGTCACCGGACTCGTCTCGTACTGATCAGCCAACTCGCGGGTACTCGGCAGCTTGTCCCCCGGCTTGAGGATGCGCCGCCGCCACCGGTGCTGCTGGAACGGATGAGCGGCGGCTCCGCGCACCCTGCCATCCGGCGGGCCCGGCGCAGCGGCGAGGACACCCTCAACCTGCCGGCGACGCGGAACAGCAGCTCAGGGACGGAACCGGCCGGCTGCGTGCCGATGCCGGCAACGAAGAGCCGGTCACCATCGGTGGACTGGTGACGGCGCTGGACACCGTGCGGGACCAGTTGGGCGGGGCGGCCACCCGGATCGGGCAGTTCCCGGCCCGGATCACCACCGCCGGGCAGCAGCTTCTCGGCGCGGACCGGCCCGGCCTGGTCGACGAGACGGTGGCCGATCAGTGGCAGCGCGCCGCCGAACAGCTCGGCCTGATGGCGGAGAGCCTGACCACGGCCGTCGCGGCGCTGGCGGCCTTCACCGGCGGGTTGTCCGGCGCGGAACCAGCGACCCCCTGAGCGGACTCCCCGAGCGGAAGACGGGCCCGGGGCGGGTGCCGGGCTCCGGCCGGTACGCCACGCGCGCGGTCGTGCCGGTCGACCCCGCCCGCCCCGGTGCCGCAGCCCGGCCCGATCGAACCACGGCATCCCGACGGACACCGAAAGGAGAGACAGTTGTGATGTACCGAGCCATGCAACGCCTGCTGCCGCAGCACGTCCGCGCCGCCACCTTCGATCGTCGCCGGTGGCGCGGCCTCGACCCCGAGCAGGTGTACGCCTACCTCGACCGGCTCGCCGACGAGCTGGAACGGCTCACCCGCGACCTGTGCACCGCCAACACCGAGGGAGAACGCATCCGCCAGGCGTTGCGGCAGTGGCAGTCGCGGCACGCCGACTGCCGGCACACCCGGGTGGCCCCGAACAGCCGGTGGCACCCGTGAACGAGCCGCACCGGATCATTCATCTGCCGACCACGCTGACCAGCGTCGACCAGGCCGCCGCCCTGGCCATGGCGCTGCGCCGGTCCCTCGGCCACGTGCTCGCCATCGACTTCGGCGAGACCACCCTCTCCGAGGAGGACCGCCAGTCCGTGCGTACCCGGGTCTGGTGCGACGCGAGACTGAAGGAGGGTCGCTGCGCCCTGCCCACCGCACATACCGGCCCCCGCGCCGCGGTAGAGATCGGGGCAGGAAACGGTCCTCCCGTGGCCCGGTTCCTGCCCCGGTCCCGACGAGTCAGCTGGTGATGTCCTTGCGGGTGAAGCGCCAGAAGGCCAGCGCCCAGAAGACCGTCGCGTAACTGATCGCCGAGATGGCGCCCCGCACCACGTCGTCGGTCTGCATCGGGGTGGAGAGCAGCCCCAGCCAGGCGGTGCTGTAGTGGGTCGGCAGGAAGGAACGCAGCGCACCGAGCGCGGTGATCTGGTCCAGGATGCTGGACAGGATCCACAGCAGCACCGCGCCCCCGACCGCGCCGAGCGCGGCGTCCGTGATCACCGACAGCAGGAACGCCAGCCCGGCCACCACCAGCAGTACGACCGCCAGGTAGCCGAGCACCGCCAACAGCCGCAGCACCCCCTCCCCCGGCGTCAGCTCGGCGGCCACCTGGCTGCGCAGCGGCGTCCAGCCGTACCGCAGGGTGCCGGCGAGCAGCGCCGTGCCGGCGAGCAGCAGCAGCGCCAACGCCGAGTACGCGAGCGCGACCAGCAACTTCACCGTGAGCAGCCGCGCCCGGGGCACCGGGACGGCCAGTAGGTAACGCAGGCTGCCCCAGCTCGCCTCGCTGGCCACGGTGTCCCCGCAGAACAACGCCACCACCACGACCAGCAGGAAGGACGCCGAGACCAGGATCGAGAAGAGGGTGAAGTTCAACCCGCCCGCGGTGGCCAGGTCTGCCAGGCTGGAGAACTCGCCCCGCCCGTCCCCCTCGTCGTCACCGGAACCGAACTGGAACGCGATCAGGATGATCAACGGCAGCAGCACCATGAACCCGAGCGCCAGCTGGGTACGCCGCCGCGACGCCTGCCGGCGGAACTCGGCCACGAACGGCAGCGTCGCCGACGGGCGGTAACCTGCCGCCGCCCCGCCCCGGCCTGCCACGCCGG